>JAFUVV010000049.1 GCA_017477435.1 Prevotella sp. | reverse complement strand
GTCCCACCTCTTCCCATCCCGAACAGAGAAGTTAAGCCCGCTTGCGCCGATGGTACTGCGATGCAATGTGGGAGAGTAGGTAGCCGCCTTTTTTATGAGAGGACCTTGGTTCAGAACGGACTGAGGTCCTCTTTTTTTGTTCTTGGGGAGGAGAGAGGATATAGAGGCTATAGAAGAGATAGATGCTATAGAAGAGATAGATGCTATAGAAGGGATAGAGGCTATAGATGGGATAGAAGGGATAGATGCTATAGAGGGGATAGAGGCTATAGAAAGGATAGAAAGGATAGAGGCTATTGTGGGGCTTGAGAGGTCTTTGTTAGATGTTTGAGGGGGTGGTGATGGGGTTTTTGAGGGAGTTTTAGTGGAGTTTTAATGTAATTTTGAAGGTTTTTTGCGCTTTTTTTGTGGTGGGGGAAAAAAAGTGATGGGAAAAGTTTGTGTTTTTTTGTGAAAGGATTAATTTTGTTTGTGGTATTTGTTGTATGTCCTTAGTTTGAATTGATACGAAATTATCATTTTTATGATTATCACTTTTATGATAAAATTAGTTGTTGATAGTGGTATGAGAATCATTTTCCTTCTTTTTTGCATTCTTTATGGCGTTTGTGTGGAGGCGCAGGTGTATCGGCTTGAGCGGGTGACTGAGGTTGAGGACGGTGGTATGTATGTTTTTGAGCAAGAGGGGAGAGTGTTTGGTAATAGTTTTGCTGGGAGAGCTCTTCAGACCACTTCCGACTTTAAATATGGCGGACTGAGGGGGGATGAATCGTATGTTTGGACATTGGAATCTGCGAAGGGAGGATTTTATATGAAGAATTTGCAGATAGATGCTAATCCTGTTTCGTATGTTTATCTGCAAAATAGCAGTTCTACTGATTTGACGTCGAGCAGTAAGTCTGATGCTACTGTGTGGGCGTTTGGTTTCCAGTCGGATGGTACTGTGCTCATTTATGCTCCGAATAATTCGGACAGATTTCTTGGTCTTGCCGATGATAATATCTCGTACAGGGCTTATGCTGCGAGCAATTTGGGGAGTTATGAGCATGCGATTGTTGTCTACAGGCTTGTTCTGGGAGTGTTGCGTGGTGATGTGAATACAGACGGTCGGGTGGATATTTCGGATGTGACGTCGCTTATTGATGCTATTCTTAATCGTATTGACGATGGTGGCGTTGAGTTGTCTCAGACCGACATTACTGGTGACGGACGGGAGGATATCTCTGATGTCACGGCTTTGATAGACATTATTCTTGATAAATAGTAGATGCATTATGATGCCGATTTTTTTTGAGAGGGCTTTCCGCTGGCTGCGTTCTGTGGGTCATAGCCGTGGTTTTGGTATTCAGTCGCCTTTTGTCTATGGGCTGGTGACTGAGGTGGTGTGTGCCCGTGGCGGTGAGGGGAGCAGGACGGAACAGCTTGGTGATCGTCTGCGTCGCCATTGCTCTGAGAAAGGTTGGCGGTTGTCGGAGTGGGACATGTGCGACGGACAGCTGCGTCGCGATGTGCTGGGCGAGATGAGTAGCAGGGATGTGGTGCTTTGCCTTAATATATATAAAGATGAGTCGTCGCTGTCTGCCTGGCGTTCTCTCGTGGCCGATCCCCGCACGGGAGTTACTATCGACGCTGGCCTGGCGGGGATAGCTTTTTTCGACCTGAAGATGTATAAACGTAACTATTTTGTGAATTTATGAAGATATATACGCGTTGCGGTGACGGCGGCGAGACGTCGTTGCCTGGTGGTGAACGTGTTGGCAAGGACGACGTCAGGGTGGAGTGCCTTGGATGTCTTGATGAGTTGAGCGCTCATATCGGCGTGCTTGAGGCTCAGATCAGCGACGCTCAGCTGGAGGACCACCTTCAGGGAGTGCAACGCAATCTGTTTAAAGTAGGCGTTTCATTGTCGTGCAATCCGGCCCTCGGGCTTGTAGAATTCTTCGATTTGGAAGCTCAGCTTCTCGAGCAGGCCATCGATGCTCTTTCTGAGCTTGTCCCACCCTTTGATGGCTTTGTGCTTCCAGGCAAGAATCTCCCTTCGGCTCAGGCCCATGTGTGCCGCACTGTCTGCCGTCGTTCCGAGCGCTGTCTTGCGAGTGTCGGGGAGCGTACGGCAGAGCTGACTGCCGCAATGAAGTATATGAACCGCCTGTCGGACTGGCTGTTCCTCATTGCCCGGAGGCTGGAGGAATAGGCGCCTGCTTCTGTCGACGATAAGGCCTGTCCATGCTATCTGGCGTGGATAGTCTTACTATCTGGCTTTGATACCGTTGCTATCCGACTTTGATACTGTCAGTATCAAGGCTTGATACTGCAGGCATGCTTATGCTCTGTTTTTTCCTCTTCAGCGTTACGATTTCATTGCAAAAGGTATAAAAATCGCTGAATATGCAATAAAATCGGAGTTGACTCGTTATTTATTCGTGTTTAGACGTAGAATTATACTGTTTCTGACGCTTCTCTGGGTGTCGGTGCTGGGCATACGCGCTCAGTACGACGTGTCGTTTGCCCACTATTTCGACATGGAGCCATCGTTCAATCCTGCCGCTGTCGGTAAGGAATCTGTGCTCAATGTCGACCTGTCGTATGCCATGGATCTTGCCGGATTCGAGCATAATCCTCAGACCATGTATGCCGCTGCCGATGTTCCGTTCTACTTCTGGAAATCGTATCACGGCGGCGGTGTGCAGTTCATCAACGACAAGCTCGGCCTGTTCTCCCACCAGCGCATCTCTCTGCAGTATTCCTACAAGCTTCCCCTCTTCGGCGGCCGTCTTGGCATCGGCGTGCAGGCCGGTCTCATCAGCGAGGTGTTCGACGGCGGCGAGCTCGACCCCGACGAGCCTGGCGACCCCGCCCTGCCTACGTCGAAGGTAGACGGCCACCAGCTCGACCTGTGCGCCGGACTCTACTACAAGCACAAGCGGTTCTACGTGGGAGTATCGGCCCTGCACCTCAATTCGCCCCTCGTGGAACTCGGCGAGCGCAACGAGCTGCAGATAGATCCGACACTTTATTTTACCGCTGGATACAATATTAAGCTCAGAAGTCCGTTCTTAACAATAAAACCATCTGTTCTCGTGCGCACCGACCTGGTAGGCTGGCGCGCCGACGTGACCGGCCGGCTGGAGTATAACCACGAGAACAAGTTGATGTACGGAGGCGTCAGCTATAGCCCCACCAATTCCGTGACAGTCCTCATCGGAGGCCGTTTCCACGGAGTGATGCTGGGTTATAGCTACGAAATATACACCTCAGCCATCAACCCCGGCAACGGTAGCCATGAACTCTTCATCGGCTACCAGACCGACATAAACCTTATAAAAAAAGGAAAGAACAAGCACAAGAGCGTCAGGATCCTATAGCGTCAGACCCACGCAGGAGGACCCTCCGCCACAGGTGAGAAAATAAGAAAAGTGAATCAAATATAACAACAGAAAATGAAGAAGATCTTGATATCAGTGCTCAGCACGGTTCTACTAATCACGCTGTCCGGCTGCTTCGGCAGTAAGTCGGCCTCGTCGTCGGGAAAAGGCGGCGAAGTGGTAGGCGTCAAGGGCAAGTCGTTCAACGAACCATCGCCATATGGAATGGTGAGGGTGGGACGCGGCTACCTCCACATGGGTCTCGACAGCCAAGACTCGCTGTGGGGCAAGCAGACACCGGTGAGAGACATCTCGGTCGACGGATTCTGGATGGACGAGACAGAGATAACCAATTCGCAGTACAAGCAGTTTGTGATGTGGGTGCGCGACAGCATCCTCCGCACACGTATGGCCGACCCATCATACGGAGGCGATGAGACATACATGATTACCGAAGACAAGAACGGCGACCCCGTAACTCCACATCTGAACTGGAAAAAGTCGCTACCCCGTAAGCCCAACGAGGACGAACAGCGTGCATTCGAAAGCCTGTATGTGACAAATCCAGTCACTGGCGAGAAATTGCTCGACTACCGTCAGCTCAACTATCGCTACGAGGTGTACGACTACACCACTGCCGCCCTGCGTCGCAATCGCATGCACGCCGATGAGCGCAATCTGAATACCGACGTCAACGTAAATCCCGACGAGGTAATCATGATATCAAAAGACACTGCATACGTAGATGATGAGGGCCGCATCGTGCGCGAAACCATCAACCGCCAGCTCTCAGGGCCGTGGGACTTCCTCAACACATACATCGTGAACGTATATCCCGATACCACATGTTGGGTGAACGATTTCCACAACTCCGAGAACGAGACCTATCTGCGCAACTATTTCAGCAATCCCGCCTACAACGACTATCCCGTCGTGGGAGTCACATGGGAGCAGGCAAACGCTTTCTGCGCTTGGCGCACCGAATATCTGCTGAAAGGACTTGGCGCCGAGGCACGCTACGTGCAGCGCTATCGTCTGCCGACAGAAGCAGAGTGGGAATATGCCGCACGAGGCAAGGATGGCAACGAGTTCCCATGGGAGAACAAAGATGTAAAGAACGGCGACGGATGCTTCTATGCAAACTTTAAACCCGACCGCGGCAACTATACCGAGGACGGTAACCTGATAACAAGCAAGGTGGGCGCTTACGCCTCGAATACCAACGGACTCTACGACATGGCCGGTAATGTGGCCGAATGGACAAGCACCATCTTCACTGAGGCAGGTGTAGATGCCATGAACGACCTCAACCCGCAGCTCGAATACAAGGCAGCCAAGGAAGATCCGTATAAACTGAAGAAGAAAAGCGTGCGTGGAGGATCATGGAAAGATCCGGAGAGCTATATCCGAAGCGCATGGCGTACGTGGGAATACCAGAACCAGCCACGCTCATATATCGGATTCCGTTGCGTGAGAAGTCTGGCAAATACAACAAGTGGAAAACAAAAAAAGAATAAGAAATAATGGCACAGTACAGTAAATACAACATTATTTATCGTCTGCAGAAATGGCTCGACAGCGTTCCCGGACAGACGTTCATGAACTATGCATATAGTTGGGGTGCTTCTATCGTGATTCTTGGTGCCCTGTTCAAACTGACCCACATGCCGGGTGCCAACTTCTGGCTGTTCCTCGGAATGGGTACAGAGGTGCTTGTGTTCTTCATTTCAGGATTCGACCGTCCGTTTGACAAGACTGCCGACGGCCGCGACCTGCCTACACATGTCAGTCTCGAAGGCAACGACGAAGAAGGCGAAGAGGCTGGTGAGGACGAAGGCAAGGGTGCCACAGTGGTTGCTCCTGGCGGAGGCACCATCGTTATCGGTGGTGGCCAGGGCGGATACGGCGGCGTGAGTGTCGAAGGCGGAGTGCCGGCTGGCGGTACAATCGAAATAGGTGGCGACGGACAGCCTGCCGTGGCAGCACTTGTGGGTGGACAGCCTGCAACAACCGACGTGACCGAGGCAACGAACAACTATGTAGAGCAGTTGCAGAAACTCACCGAAGTTCTCGAGAAAGTATCAGAGCAGAGCCAGCGTCTTACAACCGACTCGGAGGAGATGGAGAATCTCAACCGCACACTCACAGGCATTTGCAAAGTCTACGAGATGCAGCTTAAGAGCGCAAGTTCGCAAATAGGTACCATCGACGAGATTAACGCCCAGACACGCAAGATGGCAGGACAGATAGAAGAGCTTAACCGCATCTATGCACGTATGATAGAGGCCATGACAGTAAACATGGGCGTGGCCACACCAGGCAGCGTGCAGGCCGGTAACAATCAAGGATAATACACGTAAAGCCAACAAACAATAGTAAGATGGCAATAAAGAAAAGACCAATATCTCCGCGTCAGAAGATGATCAACCTGATGTACGTCGTTCTGATGGCTATGCTCGCTCTCAACGTCTCGACCGAGGTGCTCAATGGCTTCTCGATCGTCGAAGACAGCCTGAGCCGCACCACAGCCAACTCGACCAAGCAGAACGCGTCGATCTACGAGACATTCGCCGCTCAGATGAAGACCAACCCCGAGAAGGTGAAGCAATGGTTCGACAGAGCGCAGAATGTGAAGGAGATGAGCGATTCCATCTATAATCTGGCGCAGAGCCTGAAAGTAGCCATTGTTCAGGAAGCCGACGGAAAAGACGGCGATCCGAAGAACATCAAGGCGAAGGACGACCTCGAGGCAGCAGCACAGGTGATGCTTGCCCCGGGAACCGGACAGGGAAAGAAGCTCTACGATGCGATAAACTCATACCGCATGCGCATCCTCAACATGATAAGCGACCCGAAGCAGAAGGAAATCATCTCGAGCAACCTGCAGACAGAAGTGTCGAAGAGTGCGAAGGCCCTGGGGAAGAACTGGCAGGAGTATATGTTTGAGAATATGCCGGTGGCAGCAGCCGTGACGTTGCTCTCGAAACTGCAGAGCGACGTGAGATACGCCGAGGGAGAGGTGCTACACACGCTCGTTTCGAACATCGACGTGAAGGATGTGCGTGTGAATAAGATCGACGCGTTTGTCATTCCCGAGGCCAACACCGTAATCAGCGGCGACACATATTCCGCTCAGATTGTGATGGCAGCCGTGGATACCACCATGCAACCCGAGATATTCGTAGGCGGCAGGCAGATAAGCGGCAACACTTATAAGTTTGCTGCCGGTGGGGTGGGCGAGCATTCCTTTGCTGGATATATCACCATGCGCAATGGCGATGGCGACCTGATACGCCGCGACTTCAATCAGAAGTACAACGTCGTAGCCCCGAGCGCCACAGTGTCGGCCGACCTGATGAACGTGCTCTACGCCGGCTATGAGAACCCTGTCTCGATAAGTATCCCCGGTGTGCCTCTTGGTGCCGTGTCGGCATCGATGAGCGACGGGTCGTTCCGCTCGATAGGCCTGGGCAAGTTCATTGCGAAGCCAACGAAGATTGGCGAGGAAGTGACCATCAATGTGTCGGCCAACCAGAACGGCCGTTCGCGGCAGATGGGCTCGTTCAAGTTCAAAGTGAGGAAGTTGCCCGATCCCACACCGTATGCCGTGGTGGGCACCGACCGTTTCAAAGGCGGCGGCTTGGCAAAGGCTTCGCTCATGTCGCTCAACACCCTGAGCGCTGCAATCGACGACGGACTGCTCGACATTCCTTTCACGGTGAACAGCTTCGAAGTTGTGTTCTTCGACGGTATGGGTAATGCCATCCCGATGGCCTCTAACGGTGCCAACTTCTCGTCGCGCCAGAAGGAAGAATTCCGCCGTCTCTCTCGCAACCGCCGTTTCTACATCCGTGGCGTGCAGGCCGTCGGTCCAGATGGAATCAACCGCACGTTGCCCGGCGCTATGGAGGTGATCGTGAAGTAGCGAATGAATGGAAAAAGAATAACGAAAACAGAAAAATAAGGTTCAATGAAGAAGATATTTTTTATACTGACGTTAGCATTGCTGGCCACTGGTGCCATGGCACAGCCGGCAACACGTCGTGCCGAACAGCAGAAGACGCAAAAGTCGAATGCCGACAACATGTCTACCCGCGCCCAGATATCGTTCCCTGCGCAGGGAAAGATGGACGCCGATGTGGCATGGAGGCGTGATATCTATCGCGAGATTAGTCTTCTCGACGATGCGAACGCGGGCCTGTATTATCCGAAGACCCCCGTGGGATCGCAGATGAATCTGTTCACGTATATGTTCAAACTCGTCATGCGAGGGAAGCTGAAAGCCTATATCTACCGCACCGACGGCAACGAGGTGTTCAACGACTCGTCGCGAGTGCGCCCGTTGCAGTTTCTTGAAGACCAGAGCATCTACTTCGAACGCACCGATCGGGGCACGCGAATAGACGACAGCGACATCCCGTCGGAGGAGGTGAAGGCCTACTACGTGAAGGAGAGTTCATACTACGACCAGTCTACTGCCACGTTCCATACTAAGGTTCAGGCGCTATGTCCGATTCGCATTGTTGCCGACGATTTCGGCGATAGTGGCGAGAAGCGCCCGCTCTTCTGGGTTGTCTACGACGACCTGGCTCCGTTCCTCTCCAACCAAACGATGATGACCAGCAATCTGAACAATGCTGCCACGATGAGCGTGGACGACTACTTCACGAAGAACCTCTACAAGGGTAAGATCTATAAGACCAACAATATGCAGGGTCTCACTCTCGCCAACAACGTGGAGAACGACTCCACCATTGTGAAGGAGCAGAACAAGATTGAGAATCAGATAAAGACCTTCGAGAGCAAGATGTGGGGCGACCAGTCCCGCAAGGATTCGCTCGACAGCATTGCCAAGCTCGACAAGAAAGAGCTGAAGGCAATGAAGAAGAAGTCGCGGACTCGCCGCGGCAAGTCGTCGGAGTCGAAGGTGAAGGGCGCAAAGAACAGCTCTGGCTCGAGCTCGGGCGGCAGCGGGAGTGCTCGTATCAGTGTGCGTCGTGAGCGCAGATAAAAGCTAAGAGGTAAGAAGGCTTGCAATGAAGATGGGACTGTGGTCTGTTGTCTCGCCTTCAGAGTATGCCTTCTTACCTCTCTTTTTTATATAAATGGAAGTCATTAATGAATAAACATATGCAGATGAAGAAGTTACGTGTTCTTGCTGTGGTTGCAGCGCTGATTGTGTCGGGCGTTGCTACGGCGCAGGTGAATTTTGGTGTGAAGGGCGGTCTGAACCTCACTTCGATGAAGTTGAGCAACGAAGTGCTCAAGACGAGCAATCGCACGGGATTCTTCATTGGTCCTACGATGCGCGTGAAGACAGGCACGTTCGTCGCCTTCGACCTGTCGGCTCTCTACAATGAGCGCTCGTTCCGTCTGTCGGAAAACTTCACCGAGTCGCCGGAGGTAGCAGCGAGCGGCATGGGCGAGACGGTCTTCGACATGGAGCCCACCAGCGTCAAGCAGCGGGCTGTAGATATCCCTCTCAACGTCCGCCTGCAGTTCGGATGGGTCTATCTGGCCGCCGGACCGCAGATGACGTTCAACTTAGGCAAGAACATCGACCTGGCCAGCGGCGAGTGGTATAAGACGACGTTCCGCCCGAAGGGGTCGATGTTCAGCATCAACTTCGGTGCCGGCGTCACGCTCGGCCATGTGGAGGTGAGCGTGACCTACAACATCGCCTGCGGCAACACCGGTGAGATATCCTATCAGCGGATAGCCGACGAGGTGAAAGAAAACGTGAAATTCATGGACAGCAAGCAGAACGTCTGGCAGCTGTCGGCAGCACTTTACTTCTAGCAGCCATACCCCGAATGTCTCTTTAGCACGAAAATACGAGTTCCGGTAGCCCTTCCGCTGCCGGGACTCTTTTGTTTCTCCTCCGCCGCAAAATCTGGTTGGTGATGCCGGCAGATAGTACAGGCAAGAGTACAAAGGCCATGTACTCCCAGTACAAAGCCCATGTACTCCGAGTACAAGAACCATGTACTCTCGGTACAAGGCCCATGTACTTCCGACAAGAATTTCGCATGGATGCGACAGGAATATCGAGCGGAGAGAGAGGAAAGACAGTCTGCCGGCTTTTGTAAATGTGACAAAATGCGTCACATTTGCCAAATTTTCAGAAAAAGTCATTTTTACGAAAGCGAAAGTCATATTTACAAAAGAGATTTTCGCTGCGCTGTGCTATCTTTGCATCGTTGAATAATCATAAGTAGGACTTTGATTTTCTAATTCAAGTTCCGCCCGTTGAGGGCTTACATACAGAATGACTTTTACAGGAACGGGCTGCAGCGGCAGCCCACATCACAAGATTTAACATGGTATCGTTTTTTACAGAAGTCTGAGAAGACACCTTAGCTATTGCAACTTGTCGTGTGACAAGTAGAGAAATTTTTCCAAGTAAAGGGTAATAATGTTTAGGGAGAACATGTCCGTTCGCGGGCCTCTGTTCTTCCTTCGCTATTTTTATGGGCCGACGGTTTTTTCCTCTCTTTTTATTTTGCGGTTTCCCTCTTTTCCTATATTTTTGCGGTATGAAATTTGCCGACGTCGTTCTTCCCCTTCCTCTTGAAGGCACATTCACCTACGGGCTTCCCGAGAGCCTGCGGGCGGTGGTGCGCGTGGGCATGCGTGTCGTCGTTCCCCTTGGGCGCAGCAAGACCTACACGGCCATGGTTGCGCGCCTCCACGACGAGGAACCGGCGATGAAATGGCGCGACATCCTCCACGTCGTCGACGACGCCCCCGTGCTCCTCCCCGAGCAGCTGAGGCTGTGGCGATGGATTGCCGACTACTACATGGCGCCCCTCGGCGACGTCTACAACGTGGCCATGCCGGCAGGGATGAAAGACGAAGCCGCCTACCATCCGCGCACCGAGCAGTATGTGGAGCTCGCCCCGCAGTATCGCGACGCCGCTGCCCTACATACCCTCTTCGACCAGATGCGCCGTGCCTCGCGGCAGCTGAGCGTACTCATGGACTACCTCGCGCTATCCCACTGGGACAGCATCGAAGGGACGACGCCGACAGAGGACATACGCGAGGTGACAAGAGAAGAACTGATGAACGTCAGCCATGCCACGTCGGCAGCCGTCAAGATGCTCACCGACCGCGGCATACTGCAGATATATTACAAGGAAGTGGGTCGGCTGAACCTCGACGGCGAGCCGCATCCCGAGAACGTGAAGCCGCTCTCCGACGCCCAGCAGAAAGCCTACGACGAGATACTCCGCCAGATGGACAGCCACGGAGTGACACTCCTCCACGGGGTGACGTCGAGCGGAAAGACAGAGATATACATCCATCTCATCGGGCGCACGCTCAGTCAGGGCCGCCAGGTGCTCTACCTCCTTCCCGAGATAGCTCTTACCGTGCAGATGACCCAGCGCCTGCAGCGAGTCTTCGGACGCAGGCTGGGCATCTACCACTCGCGCTACAGTGACGCCGAGAGGGTGGAGATATGGAAGAAACAACTCTCCCCCGAGCCTTACGACATCATCCTCGGCGCACGCTCCGCCATGTTCCTCCCCTTCCAGCGACTGGGACTGGTCATCGTAGACGAGGAGCACGAGTCGTCGTTCAAGCAGCAAGACCCCTCGCCGCGCTACCATGCACGCTCGGCAGCCATCATGCTCGCACGCATGTGTGGGGCAAAGACGCTGCTCGGCAGTGCCACCCCGTCGGCAGAGACCTATCACAACGCCATGACCGGCAAGTATGGTCTCGTCACCCTCTCCACACGCTATCAGGGCATCTCACTGCCAGCCGTCGAGATTGTCGACATCAAAGACCTCGCCCGCAGGAAGATGATGCGTGGCCCGTTCTCGCCAGCCATGCTCGTTGCCATACGCGAAGCCCTCGACCGACGACAGCAGGTGATAGTGTTCCAGAACCGCCGCGGCTACTCCCCGATGATCGAATGCCCCACGTGCGGATGGGTACCACGATGCAAGAACTGCGACGTCAGCCTGTCTCTCCATCGCAACATGAACATCCTCACGTGCCACTACTGCGGATATACATATACCGTTCCGAAGAGTTGTCCGTCGTGCGGGCAGACCGACCTGCGCTCACGAGGCTTCGGAACAGAAAAGATAGAAGACATCATCCGCCAGACATTCCCCGAGGCACGCACCCAGCGGATGGACCTCGACACCACCCGCACCCGCAATGCCTACGAGCGTATCATCAACGATTTCTCCCACTATCGCACCGATGTGCTTATAGGTACGCAGATGATCACAAAGGGTCTCGATTTCGACCGCGTTGCCCTGGTGGGCATCCTCGATGCCGACACCATGCTCAACTATCCCGATTTCCGCGCCTACGAACAGGCCTTCACGATGCTCACCCAGGTGAGCGGCCGCGCCGGGCGGAAAAGACATCAGGGCCGCGTCATCCTGCAGACACGAAATGCACAGCTGCCTGTCGTGAGACATGTTGTGGAGCACGATTTCCAAAGGTTCTTCCAGGAACTCTCTGAGGAGCGCCGCGAGTTCCACTATCCACCGTTCACCCACCTCGTCTACGTATACCTGCGCCACCGCAAGGAGCACATCGTCGACTCTGCGGCACGCGAGACTGGCGCGCGGCTGCGCAACATCTTCGGCACGCGAGTGCTCGGACCCGACCGACCATCGGTGGCAAGAGTGAAAAACATGTACGTCAGGAAACTGATGGTAAAACTCGAGAACGGTATCGACCAAAAGCTCGTCAGGCAGTACCTGCGTGCCGTTCAAAAACAGATAGAAGACGACAAGCGCTACGTCTCGCTGCAGATCTACTACGACGTCGACCCCCTGTAGTGTGAAGGATTTGTCTTTCACCGCAGATTACACAGATTACGCCGACTTTTATACATTATACCTGTTAAGATAATAATAAAAAGCAAACCGATTTCACAGATTCGAAAGTTGTATTCGTACCTGCGAAATCGGTTTGCTATATGTGTGTAAAAAACTACTATGTTATCGTCGTCATCGGTTAAAAACCTTTCAGTTCTTAATCTGTGAAATTTTGTTTGATGAATATAGCAGTTGGTGTAAAATCAGCTAAATCAGCGCCGTCTGTGATATATCCCTCTATGCTCCTAATCTGTGAAATCTCGTTTGTAGAATAGAGTAATTGGGATGTAATCTGCTAAATCAGCGAAATCTGTGGTGAAAAACCTGTTCTATGTCTTAGAACGTGAGTTCCACCCCGAGTCCGAGCACGCGGTTAGTGCGTGTGAACGAGTTCTTGCCTGCCGGAATGGTGAGTCCGAGCGAAGCCATGTTCTGCTCAGGAGTGTCCATGTTGTAGTCGCCATAGTTGGTCTGGAAGTAGGCGGCGTTGATCTTCACGTTGTCGCTGACCTGATATCCCACGCCCAGTCCGAATGTCCATGAGTTGACCACGAACGACATGTCGTTCATGTAGGCATCAGTGAGGGAGTAGCGTGTTATCTGCGCTCCGCCGCTCACCTGCAGCTTCTTCGTTATGTCCCACTCGGCACCGGCCAGGTATTCATTTGTACCTCCGTCGAGGAGCTTCTCGCTGTGCTCATACCAGTGAGCGTCGGTATCGAAGAAATGATGATAGCCGAGGTTCACTCTCACGTTCGGACGAATCTCCCATTGAGCACCTACTGCCAGCTGTGCCGGTGAGTCCTCGGGGACGCTCGTGCCGTCGACAAACTTATTGGTAGCCGAGATGACGGTGGCTTCCTTCAGGTCGGAGTCGTTTTTCATGCGCATGCGGGTCTTGAACTCGTACTTGGCAGCGAAGTTGAAGTTGCCTGTCTTGAAGTCTACGCCGATTATCGGGGCTATTCCCATGCCTTTCTGGTCCGACTTGAGATTCATGCCGTTGGCATAAGGCGCCAGGATCTCGCCGCTCTGCTTCAGCTCTTCGCCTGCCGCAGCAAGACGTTGTCCCGCTGCCTGCAACTGTGCTCCTTGTGCTTGCAGGGCCAGCACCTCTTGGGTGTTCATGGCCTGCTCCTGGGTCATGCCTGCTGCCATGTATCCCTGCACGTATTGAGCTATTCCGTCTTGGATGCGAGTGATGTTCTGAGTGATCGCATTACCGGCATCGAAGAGTCCCTTTGTCACTCCCTCAAAGTATGCGGGAAGCGTCATCCCCTCTGCTCCGTTCATGACGCGTATGTTGTTCAGACGAGCCTCGTAGGCGGCAGTACCGTAGAGCAGTCGCAGTCCACCGTATACCGACCAGTGCTCATTTATCTTATATGCAGCTCCCAGTTGCAGTCCGAAGTAGAACTGCTTACCTTTCATGTAGGCATCCACGTCGTATCCTGTCACATTCGGTACGCTTGCCCCGAGTGGTGCCAACTGTGCGTTGAGGGCATTCGACACGCCGATGAGCCGGTTGGCAATGGCGCCCACTACTGTCTCAAACGAACCCACGCACTTGTCGAACTCACATTTTCCGCCGCCGCCTGGCACCGAGAGGTTCATCTGGAAGCTCCATGGCCCTTTGTTATATGCTGCCTGCAGCGAGGGGATGATAGGTGCATTTGCCACTCCCTCAAACTTTTTCTTGGTGAGCCCGTTGTTTTTTGCGCCCAAGGCAAAAAGCTCATTCTCGCCTGTGATGGTGCGTGTCTGATGGGCATACTGCCAGTTGAAGGCCAAATGCCATCCCTCGCTCATGAATGCCACGCCTGCGGGGTTGGAATAGACACCGTCGAGACCGATGGCGGCATCGCGGGCAGGATTGCGGAGAAAGGCTACACTCTGATTCGTGTTTGTGAGGATGCCACCGGCAAATGTCGATAGCGAAGCAGCTAAGCAGAAGGCTATAGCTGTGAATTTTGTTTTATTCATCTTAAAATAACTTTAAAAAACTGGCTGCAAAGTTACCACGATTGTTCTCTTTGTAACCATTTCGACTTCGATATTTAACTTTTGTTAAACATATTCATATATGTTTTTGCACAAATTATGAGTTTTTGTGCAAAAAGAGAGAAAGATGACAATTGATAATTGATAATTGGAAATTCTTTTAGTCACGCATCGCGTTTTGTAAAATCGGCAAGCCGATGAGATAATTATGATTGTATGAAGCGGGAGACAGGCGACGAGCCTGTCCCCCTTTTTAGAATAAAGGTTTTTTCCAGCGGGATGGAATTGCGGCTGAATATCATTTCTTCAGCTCGGGGTAGGAGATGCGGGTGTGGTAGATGCTCTTCAGTCGCTCAATGATTACGGCTTTTGCCTGACGGATGTCGCTGAACGTTATGGGGCAGTTGGTGAAGAAACCATCAGCCACTTGGCGGTCGATGATGTTGTCGACAAGAGTGGCAATGGCCTCTTCGGTGTATTCGCTCAGTGAGCGCGAAGCAGCTTCTACGCTGTCGGCCATCATGAGGATGGCTTGCTCGCGGGTGAAGGGATTCGGACCAGGATATTGGAACTGCGACTCGTCTATCTCGTCGTTGGGGTGCTCGTTTTTCTGCTTTATGTAGAAATACTTTGCCATGCCGCAGCCGTGGTGAGTGGAGATGAAATCTTTTATGAACTGCGGAAGCGAATACTTGTCGGCTATCTTCAGTCCGTCGGCGACATGGCTGATGATGATGTGAGCACTCTCGGTGTAAGGCATGTTGTCGTGCGGGTTGGTGCCTGCCTGGTTCTCGGTGAAGAAGACAGGGTTGGTCATCTTCCCGATATCGTGGTATAGCGCTCCTGTACGGACGAGCATGCTGTTGGCACCAATCTTGTTGGCAATCTCGGCAGCAAGGTTTCCCACGGTTATCGAGTGCTGGAACGTGCCTGGGGCAATCTCGCTGAGGTCGCGAAGTGCGCCCTTATTGGTGTTTGACAGTTCGACGAGGGTGACATTGGACGAGAATCCGAACGCGCGTTCCACTATGTACATTGCGGGATAGGCAAGGAGTAGGAAGATGCCGCCTACGATGAAGTGCTTATACATGTCGGCATCCATCTTGTCGAACGAGTCGGTCTGTATGAGCTGCATTGCGAAATAGATGGCTGCGCTGGCGAGAGTTATCAGCATTGCCGATTTGAACAGCTGTGCCCGGCTTGCGAGGTCGCGCAGCGAATAGATGGCAACGAGGCCCGCAACGATTTGTATGATGATGAACTCATATTGATATCTGACCGATATGGCGCATATCAGAACTGTGACGACATGTGCGATGAATGCTGTGCGCGAGTCGAGGAAGACGCGTATGAATATTGGTACGACGGCGATGGGTAGGATATACACGCTGAAGAGGTTGTGCGACATCATCAGCGAGACGAGCACGGAGAAGAAGACGACGAGGCCGTAGAGCATGATTATGCTGCGGGGCTTGTCGAAATAGTCTTTTCGGTAGAGCGAGAGATAGATGGTGAACAGGGCAATCATGATGAGCACGAAGAGCGTCTGTCCGATCAGTGTGCTGGTGATTTCCTGCGTTGCTCTTGTGCGTCGCTTCATTTCCCGTTCGAAGGAGTTGAGCACACGGTAGGTGTATTCGTCGACGATATCTCCGCGGTCGATCACTTTCTGTCCGCTTATCACCATTCCGCTGGCAAGGGGAACAGAGCTGCGCAGGTCGTTCTGTTCAGTCTCGTTGCGTTCCTTGTCGTATATCAGGTTGGGTTCAATATATTCGTTGAGGTTGCATTTCTGGAGTATTGGCCGTAGTGAGGCGAGCGATTTGTCGGCGAAGACCTGTTCGTAGGCTGAGAGTGTAGAGTTGAAGTTGCGCAGCAGGTTGCTCTTTGCTTCTTTTCCGGTGACCACTCTTATCAGCGCCGTGGTGTCTTCGCTGAGCGAGTTATACTCTGGTGTGCTGATGATACCCGTCTGGTATAATTCGTGCAGACGGTTTATTACCAGTTGTTTTGCGCTTTTTGTGATTCCGAGACTATCGTCGGCAAAGTTGTCGTTGAACTTGTCTATCGCTCTCTGTTCGATGCTGGTGTCGAAGTTGTAGTAGGGTTGGTAGAGAGCCAGCAGCGAGTCACGTTCACGCTCCACGGCCTGATCGGTCTTGTAGATAGGGAAGTCGAACTTTGCTATGAACGAGTTGTACATCCATGGTTTGCCTATGTCGTAGTGCAGACTTTGTCCTTCATTGCGTGGCAGGAACCACACGATGATGGCTGTGGTGATGACTACGATGAGGGAGCGAGAGGCGATGCTCTGCCATGTATAACGGCGCTTTTTCAGTATGTCAATCATGCTTTTACCTTTGTTTCTTTTACTTGTTTTTGGAATTAAAAATCCCTGTTTGTCGTATTACTTTGCGAAAATACTAAAAAAATAATCTTTAACTGCAAAAAAAAGTGTAATTTTGCGGAAAATTATAATATTACAATCTTTTTTAGAGTAATGTCAGAGAGAAAAGTAAGGGTGCGCTTTGCACCGAGTCCTACTGGAGCTCTTCACATTGGAGGAGTCCGCACAGCATTGTATAATTATTTGTTTGCTCGCCAGCATGGTGGTGATTTGGTGTTCAGAATAGAGGATACCGACTCCAACCGTTTTGTCCCGGGAGCTGAGGAATACATCATCGAATCGTTCCGCTGGCTTGGTATAAAATTCGACGAGGGTGTGTCGTTCGGTGGAGAATATGGTCCCTACCGCCAGAGTGAGCGTCGCGAGATATATAAGAAATACGTGCAGCAGTTGCTTGACAGCGATGCTGCCTATATTGCCTTTGACACTCCCGATGAGCTTGAGGCCAAGCGGAGCGAGATACAGAATTTCCAATATGATGCCCACACGCGTCATCTCATGAAGAACTCGCTCACGATGAGCAAGGCAGAGGTCGACGCTCTCATCGCCGACGGGCGGCAGTATGTCGTCCGTTTCAAGGTGGAGCCCGGGCAGGAAATTCACGTCAACGACATGATCCGTGGCGAGGTGGTCATAAAGAGCGACATCGTAGACGACAAGGTGCTTTATAAGAGTGCCGACGAGTTGCCGACATATCATCTTGCCAACATTGTCGACGACCATCTGATGGAAATCACCCACGTCATCCGCGGCGAGGAATGGCTTCCGTCGGCCCCTCTCCATGTGATGCTCTATCGTGCTTTCGGCTGGGAAGACACCATGCCGCGTTTTGCCCACCTGCCGCTGCTCCTGAAGCCCGAGGGCAAGGGTAAGCTCTCCAAGCGCGACGGCGACCGGCTCGGGTTCCCCGTTTTCCCGCTGGAGTGGCACGATCCCAAGACGGGCGAGGTGAGCTCCGGATATCGCGAGAGCGGATACTTCCCCGAGGCAGTAGTCAATTTCCTTGCGCTCTTAGGATGGAATCCAGGCACAGAGCAGGAAATCTTCTCGCTCGACGAACTCGTGGAAGCCTTCGATATCTCGCGTTGTTCGAAGGCAGGAGCGAAGTTCGACTATCAGAAAGGCATCTGGTTCAACCATGAGTATATCCTCCGCAAGTCGAATGAGGAGATTGCCCGTCTGTTTGCTCCCATTGTGGCAAACAACGGTGTCGAGGAGAGCATGGATCGCGTCACGCAGGTGGTGGCGATGATGAAAGACCGCGTCAGCTTCGTCAAGGAGCTATGGCCGCTCTGCTCGTTCTTCTTCATTGCTCCGATGGAATACGACGAGAAGACGGTGAAGAAGCGCTGGAAGGAATATTCTGCTCAGCAGATGACGGAGCTTGCTGCCGTTCTCGAGGGCATCGACGACTTCTCTGTGGAGGGTCAGGAGGCTGTCGTGATGAAATGGGTAGAGGCGAAAGACTACAAGCTTGGCGACGTCATGAACGCCTTCCGCCTTGCCCTGGTCGGCATAGGCAAGGGTCCCGGTATGTTCGACATATCCGCATTCCTCGGTAAGGAAGAGACGCTGAAGCGCCTGCGCCGCGCCGTGGAAGTGCTGAAATGAGTTCATAATTCTTAGCCCATAGTTCATAGTTCCTCCCCATGGGGAGGTCGGTTGGGACTATCACCACGTATCCATTATCCCGAATCCATCACTCATAATCCATCACCTATTTTGTACAACGTCGTTATCTATATCTACCTGATCGGAGTGGCCATTGCCAGCGTCTTCAACAAGAAGGTCCGACAGATGTGGCGTGGCGAGCGTCAGGCCATAAGACTGCTTAAGGAAAAGATCGATCCCGAGGCACAGTATGTATGGTTCCATGCCGCCTCGCTCGGTGAGTTTGAACAGGGTCGCCCGCTCATGGAGCGTCTCCGTGCCGAGCACCCCGAATATAAGATTCTGCTGACTTTTTTCTCGCCCTCGGGCTACGAGGTGAGGAAAAACTATCAGGGTGCCGACATCATCTGCTATCTGCCGCTCGACACCATTCGCAATGCGCGTCGCTTCCTGCGCACTGTGCGCCCCGTGATGGCATTCTTCATAAAGTATGAGTTCTGGTACAACTATCTCCACATCCTCCGCCATCGCAAGGTGCCCGTCTACAGCGTGTCGAGCATCTTCCGCCCCGACCAGGTCTTCTTCAAGTGGTACGGCCGGCAGTATGGCGAGGTGCTCCGTTGCTTCACCCACTTCTTTGTCCAGAACGAGCGTAGCCGCTACCTTCTCTCCACGATAGGTATCGACAATGTCACGGTTGTCGGCGACACCCGTTTCGACCGTGTGCTCCAGATACGCGATGCTGCCAAGCGCCTGCCCATCGTCGAGGCGTTCAGAAAGGGTGGAGCGAGGAGCGAGGAGCATGGAGTGGACAGCGCGATGCCCGTGTTTGTGGCAGGCTCCAGCTGGCAGCCCGACGAAGATATATTCATAAAATACTTCAACCATCACCGCGACTGGAAGCTCATTATCGCCCCGCATGTCGTCGGCGACGACCATCTCCACCAGATACTTTCCAAGCTCGACCGCAAGACAGTGCGCTACACGCAGACCACCCCCGAGGAGGCTGCCGAGGCCGACTGCCTGATCATCGACTGCTACGGGCTCCTCTCGTCGGTGTATCAATACGGCGACGTGGCCTACGTAGGCGGCGGCTTCGGAGTGGGCATACACAACGTGCTCGAGGCTGCCGTGTGGGGCATGCCCGTCATCTTTGGGCCCAACAACAAGAAGTTCCAGGAGGCGCGCGAACTCATCATTGCCGAAGGCGGATTCGAGATAAAAGACCTTCAGTCGTTCCGCACGCAGATGCGCCGGTTCATCACCGATGCCGACTATCTCTCGAAGACTGGTCAGAACGCCGGTCGCTTCGTTGCCAGCCGCGTGGGAGCAACCGATGTAATAATGAAGAGCGTGAAGCTCTGATGGCATTTTCGCCCCTCAGGGCCAAGAGACATACATGTTGGAGGCATTTCCGGGCCGTCGGAGATGCCTCATCTTTTTGTGCCGGCAGCGATGGCAGGCAGCAGTACATGGGCCATGTACTCACAGTACAAAAACCATGTACTTGGAGTACACGGGCCATGTACTCGGAGTACAAGAGTCATGTACTGTCGGCAGGAAGCGTTTGTGGTTCGGCTGACGCATGCCTCCGTCAAAAAGATAAAGGCGGTAAGAAGGCAGAACAGATGCAACTATGGCATAAAGAGAGTTGTTTCAGACTATGATATCCCTTTTCTCGGTCTGATGAACGATTAGGGTTAAGAATAATTGTCAGTTTTCTCTGTGTTTTGTTGCCGGTGTCGTTTTTTATCTTTATATTTGCATCGATTAAGTCTATAACCATCTGCATTTATGAAAAAGACAAGTATCATTTTGTTTTTGTCGCTGATAGTGTCGTTATCGCTTGCGGCGAAAGACAATCGGCAGACGATAAGCTATACCGTCGACTGCATCTGGAAGACCGATGCATATAGTTCGTTCACCTCTTTAATAAAATATAGGGGGCGCTTCTATTGCTCGTTCCGCGAGGGCGAGAGTCATATTTTCGACAGTCAGGGCCGTGCCGAGGGCAAGACGCGCATCATCGTCTCGAAGGACGGCAAGCGTTGGAAGAGCGTCTATCTCGGGGCTCGTGAGGGCTACGACCTACGCGACCCGAAGTTGTCGGTGACGCCCGACGGAAGGCTGATGGTAATCATGGGTGGTAGCATATACCGCAATCGTGAGTTGAAAGGTATGGTACCGCATGTTGTTTTCAGTAGCGACGGTGAGCATTTTACCGAGCCCAGGCCAGTGGAGTTCGTTGATGGCGACGAGCACACGAGCGATTGGCTGTGGCGTATCACGTGGCATGATGGAGTCGGATATGTGGTCGGCTATGGCACAACACCTGCGGGTGAGCGCTTTTTGCGACTTTATTCAACCCGCGACGGTGTGCGATATGATAAGATTACCGACCTCGCTGTGCCTGATTTCCCCAACGAGACCACCGTGCGATTCCTCCCCGATGGGCGCATGTCGATGATGGTGCGACGCGATGCAGGCGACTGCCGAGGCTATTGGGGAGTAAGCAACAAGCCGTTCACCGAGTGGAAGTGGCACAAGATGGACCTACGTTTAGGTGGTCCCGATTATATCGTCAGTGGTGACAGCATTATTGCTGCGTCGCGCAACTACTATCTGCCTCACTCTACGACCACAGTGTATAAAGGTGATTTCGAGGGCAGACTCGATGAGAAGGTTGTGCTACCGTCGGGCGGCGACAATGCATATCCCGGTCTTATCATCGAGGGTAATGAGCTTTGGGTGAGCTACTATTCGCAGCATGAAGGCGGACGTCCCGCCATCTATCTGGCGCGCATACCGATGAGCATGTTGCAATAGGCGCCCGTAGTCAGTTGTGACAAAGCACGGAAAGAAAGTAACAACACCGTAAGACAACAATCAAATATACAAACAGATACGGATATGAAAATTAATTTCAGAATCATCATTGTGACACTGCTGTCGTCGTTGTCGTTCCTGACAGTGCATGCTCAGACCGACGACATGGATGCCGACTTCATCGAGGCAGTGAAGAAATATCTGAAGGCCGCGCCAAATAGCCTCGGCAACCAGAAAGAGTAGCTGCTGAAAGTGTTTACGGAGCTGAACAAATCGAT
The DNA here is from genome assembly GCA_017477435.1 of Prevotella sp. Taxonomy (GTDB): domain Bacteria; phylum Bacteroidota; class Bacteroidia; order Bacteroidales; family Bacteroidaceae; genus Prevotella. Next base: position 13,042 of record JAFUVV010000049.1, on the reverse strand, counting down.
TGCTCCCGAGCTCGACGACGACAACTCGCAGCAGTATGTGGAGGAATATCTGGGCGAGCAGTTCGTGAGTGATGTCGCCGAGCGACTGCTTGCCAAAGGGCTGAACGGACTCGTATCGACCGACGATCTGAAAAAGCTCACCGAGGCTTTGCAGAGCCCCGAAGGCAAAGACCTGCAGCAGAAGGCGACGAAGATGAACAGCATCACGTCGGCAGCATGGGAGGACTTCGGCAAGATGGTGGTGATGCAACTGATGTCGGGCAAGACACCCGAGCCGCTCGAACAGAACAGTGAGATACCCGAAAGCTACACCACTCTGTTCAAACAATATTATGCCAAGTCGGGATTGGGTTCTCTCTCATCGAATATGATGCAGGGGCTGACGTCGCTGCTCAGCAACTTCGGCGCTGCCAGCATGGTGGAGAAGCTCGACAAATACTTCAGCTCAAACCTGCCCACACTTTATCTCAATTCGATGTATAACATCATGGACGAAGGCAACCTGCGCTTTGCCATTAAACTGGCCGATATGCCTGCATATAAAAACGTGGTGGATGCATCGAGCAACATGATGAAGAATCTGCCGCAGACGGGCATGACCATCATGCAGTCCTACCTCGACTGGCTGCGCGACAAGGGCGTGAAGGCAGCAACGGAATAAAGTGAGAACAAGCCTTTTTGCAAACTCCACTTTGCAGGGAAGCCGGTTTTTATAAAAATATAACATTTCGTCTCCTAAAATAGCCCGAAAGGTATGTTGCCCTTCGGGCAGAATTTTGTACCTTTGCAGCGAATTTAAGAAACAGATTCAAACTAAAAATAAACAACAATGGCATTCTTAACAAACGACAAACTTACAATCGTCGGCGCAGCCGGAATGATTGGTTCAAACATGGTACAGACAGCCCTGACAATGGGACTGACTAACGACATCTGCCTCTACGACGTGTTCTCACCCGAGGGCGTGGCAGAGGAAATGCGTCAGAGCGGCTTTGGCGACGTGAAGATCACAGCCACCACCGACGCTGCTGAGGCATTCACAGGAGCAAAGTATATCATCTCTTCAGGTGGTGCACCACGTAAGGAAGGCATGACACGCGAAGACCTGCTCAAGGGTAACTGCGAGATCGCCGAAGGCCTGGGAAAGAACATCAAGCAGTACTGCCCCGACGTGAAGCACGTGGTCATCATCTTCAACCCCGCCGACCTCACAGGTCTGGTGACTCTGCTCTACTCAGGACTGAAGCCAAGCCAGGTCACAACCCTCGCTGCCCTCGACACCACCCGTCTGCAGAGCGCACTGGCAAAGAAGTTCGGCGTCATGCAGAGCGAGATCACAGGATGCGCCACCTACGGCGGACACGGTGAGCAGATGGCAGTGTTCGGCAGCCACGTCGAGATCGACGGCCGCAAACTGACCGACATCATCGGTACACCTGAGTTCCCCGCAGAGGAGTGGGAGCAGATGAAGAAAGACGTCACACAGGGCGGTGCAGCCATCATCAAGCTGCGTGGCCGTAGCTCGTTCCAGAGCCCGGCATACCTCTCAGTGGAGATGATCCGTTCGGTCATGGGCGGCGAGCCATTCCGCTTCCCAGTGGGAACATACGTGAAGACCGACAAGTACGACCACATCATGATGGCCATGAAGACCACCCTCGACACCACGGGCGCACACTTCGAGGTGCCACAGGGAACAGCCGAGGAAAACGCAAAGCTCGACCAGAGCTACGAACACCTCTGCAAGATGCGCGATGAACTCGTCACTCTGAACATCGTGCCAGAGCTCTCAAAGTGGAGCGAAATCAACCCGAACCTTTAATCAGTTCATAGCAAACTAAATAAGAAAGAGGGACTTAGACGAACATTTGCCGAAATAACTGTGAAGAACAGTTTTTATTGCAGGCAATAGTAATGTTCATCTAAGTCCCTTTTCTTTTATTATATAAAGACAGTATCATGAGCTACACGAATCTTCTTTATCATATTGTCTTCCGCACAAAGTCGAGTCGGCCAGCTATAAATGTTGAGCATGAGCGCGATCTGTACAGTTATCTTTTTGCATGTATTAAGAATGCTGGCGGCGTCACTCATCGTATAGGCGGAATGCCCGACCATGTGCATGTCCTGGCTAATATTCCTCCGACGATATCAGTGGCCGATTTTATGCGTAATATAAAGACAGCTACGAGCGTGTTTCTTAGGTCTCATCCGAGCGAATTCCCTCTTTTCGACGGCTGGGGGAAATCATATTGTGCTTTGACTTATGGGAAGGATGATAGAGAGACGATACGTAGATATATTATGAATCAAAAGGAGCATCACAAGAGGGTTAGCTTTGCAGAAGAGTTGCGTTGTCTGCTGATAGAGCAGGGGGTGGAGTTTGATGAGAAGTATTTCCTTTCTGACTGAGTGACAGCGGTGGTGGTGGGTTGTAGTTTCTACCTTTTGTATCATACGTAGTATAGTGTCATCGTAAGAGCATCGTCGCCCTCTTCGAGGACGGTGTGTGTGATCGTATGTATAGTCCGCGGGTTTTCACCCGCGGTTATAAAGCGTTGCCCTCTTCGAGGGCCTGTCGATGCGAGTTGTCCTTGCACGCGTGTCTATATAGCTTTGCTGTGTTGCTCTCTTCGAGGGCTTGTCGGTGTAAGTGATGCTTGCATGCGTGTCTATATAGCTTTGCTGTGTTGTCCTCTTCGAGGGCCTGTCGATGCAAGTAGTGTTTGCATGCGTGTCATTATAGCTTTGCTGTTTTGCTCTCTTCGAGGGTATTCGATTGTATGGGTTGCATGATGAAGAAAGAGTAGATATGCGTTTTTCTTCTTTTATGAAGGCAGTGCCTGAAAAATGTTGTTGGTAGGCTAAATTCAGCCATGTATAATGGCTCAGTCTTTTTGTGGATATTCTATTAAGAAATTGTATTCTGTTGTAGATATCGCATGGCTTACGTTCGGGGAATGGCCGCGGAGCGGTCAATGCTTTGTAACCGCGGGTAAAACCCGCGGATGTTGTGCTCTTATATGTAATTACGTCCTCGAAGAGGGCGACTCATGATAGTGCTTCTCCGAGGGAAGTGTTGTCGTCTGGCGAGAGTACATGGGCCTAGTACTGCCAGTTCGATGCCCATGTACTAAAAGTACAAGAGCCATGTACTGCGGGTACATGGCTCTTGTATTAGGACGACTGGATTGCTTTTCCGGCGATTGACGTTTTCCGCTGCTGAATTAAGCTATTCGCCATATGGCGTCACGCTTTTGATTGCTATCGGCTTTATGGTCTCCTTGAAGTGGGAATAACCTTCGGTGTCGGCCATCACCGAGTCGAGACGGCCGTTATCGGCGTCGTGGAAAAATGCCTTCACATATATGTCGGAGATATACTCTGTGCCCATCTCGATGTTGCGCCCCTTAATGTCGCCCATGGCTGGCGGGTATATCGCCTTTATTCCCTTTTTCCTTACCTCTTTCTTAACAGCGTCTGTGGTGTATCTGTCTACGACCTCTATCGCCCCTGCGCGGTCGCCCTCGCCGTGGCGGGTCATCTCGTGGTTGAGCAAGGTGTAGAACTCCTCCACCAGCACGGCATTCTCAAACTGGAGGATATCGAACAGATATCCAGAGATGGTCCCGTCGCTGTCGATGGCCATTATCTTTGTGAAACCGTCGTCGCTGTCGTAGATGTATGCTCCGGCTTGCAAGAAGAGCGTGTTCTGCGTGGCCATGATGATGCGTGAGAAGTAGAAGCCATGCTCTCTGTCGGAGTTGTCGCCGATGATGTCGGAGGTGGTTATCTCTTTGTTGTCGAGCACGCGGTGGCCGTTGTAGTCGGCGGTAAGGTGGAGCGACGAGTCGTGTATCTCGCCGTCTTCAGCCTTTATAAGTTCTGGGGTGGTGTCGACATATGTCACCACATGCCATGGGCCCATCATGGTGTCGCACACATGAGTGGCATAGCGTGGAATCTTCACCGGGTCTAATGGCTCCGGCTCGCTGTCCTCTACTACGGTCTTGCCGGGCCTCGTGGGAAACTCCTTCACTTTTCGCCCGTCGGTGCACGATGCGAGCACGAGTGCGACGGCAGCGATAATCATAAGAATCTTTTTCATTTGTACTATTTTTTGTTTGATATTCAGGCGCAAAGATATTAAATAAACCATTCTTCACAAATAAATCATGAACATTTTCTTCTTTTTACTCCTTTTTTCCTTTTTTACGAAGTAAAAGATGGCGTATTAGCTGGAAAATGCTTACCTTTGGAAGTCCAAACTAAACTATCGTCAGATGTTAAAGACACTCTTGAATCAGGTTGGTCGTTACAAGACCGCTTCGCTGCTCACCCCCGTGTTCATTTCGTTGGAGGTGGTCATGGATGTGCTCATCCCCTACGCCACAGCCATGCTTATCGACCGCGGCATCAACGCCGGCAATATGCATAATGTATATCTCTATGGAGTCATCATGATTGGCATGGCCATGCTTAGCCTCGCCTTCGGAATACTGGCTGGCCGTTTATCGGCCTATGCCTCTTCGGGCTTTGCAAGTAACCTGCGGCGCGCCATGTACCGCAACATCCAGCAGTTTGCTTTCAGCGATATCGACAAGTACTCCACCTCGGGACTCGTCACACGAATGACCACCGACGTCTCAAACCTGCAAAATGCTTATCAGCAGATACTCCGCATCACTGTCAGGGCGCCGTTCCGGCTGGTACTCTCCGTCATCATGTGTCTGGTGATAAATCCCAGGATGAGTATCATCTTCCTTGTGGCACTCGTAATACTCGCCTCCGCACTGAGCTACATCATCACCCGCGTGGCGAAGATGTTTGCGAAAGTATTCGAACAATACGACGCCTTGAACACCAGCGTGCAGGAAAATGTGTCGGCCATACGCGTGGTGAAGGCGTTCGTGCGTGAAGACCACGAGAACAAGAAATTCTCCCATGCCGCAGAGGGGCTGTATCGACTCTTCGTGAAAGCCGAAAGCCTCATAGCCCTCAACAATCCCGTGATGAACATGGTGGTCTACGGATGTATCATTTCTCTTTCATGGTTCGGGTCCCATTTCATTGTCGACAGCACCCTGACGACCGGCGAGCTCACCTCGCTCTTCACCTACGTCATGTCGATACTTTCGGCGCTGATGATGCTGTCGATGATCTTCGTCATGCTCACCCAGAGCGCTGCCAGCGGAAAGCGCGTGGCCGAGATAATCAACGAGAAACCCGACATCGTGAATCCCAAGCACCCCATCATGGAACTGAAAGACGCATCGGTGGCGTTCAACCATGTAATGTTTGCATACAAAGGCGGCAGTGGCGAGTATGCCATTAACAACCTGAACTTCAAGATTCGTTCCGGTGAGACCATTGGCGTCATCGGAGGAACAGGTAGCGGAAAATCGTCGCTCGTCACGCTGATAAACCGTCTCTACGATGTCTCCAAAGGCTCGGTGTTCGTCGGTGGCGAAGATGTGCGACGGTATGATCTGACCACCCTGCGCAATGCCGTCTCAGTCGTGCTGCAGAAGAACATCCTTTTCTCCGGTACGGTACTCGAAAACCTCCGTTGGGGCAACCCTGAAGCCACCGAGGACGATTGCTGGCATGCCTGCCAGATGGCACAGGCCGACGAGTTCCTGCGTCCTCTCGACTACGGACTGAACGCGCGAGTAGAGCAGGGCGGTGCCAACTTCTCAGGCGGACAGCGGCAGCGACTGTGCATAGCGCGCGCACTGCTCAAACGACCGAAGATTCTCATCCTCGACGACTCAACCAGCGCCTGCGACACATCGACCGACGCAAAGATACAGCGAGCCTTCCGCGAACAACTGCCAGGGACCACGAAGATAATCATCGCTCAAAGAATTTCGAGCGTGAAAGACTGCGACCGAATACTCGTCATGGACAACGGAAAGATGACGGGATTCGACACTCACGACAATCTCCTGAAGACCAACAATGTCTACCGCGAGATTTACAACATACAGACCGACAACACCGGCGACTTCGACAAACCAGCCGATTAGTTTTCAACTTTCAACTTTCAACTCTCAACTTCCACCTTAAAATATGCCTCCACAGATGCCCTTCGGACGCCGCGGTAATCGCACTGAAGTAGTCGATACCTCCCATGTCGACAAGCGAGCAACGCTCGGACGACTCACACGATTCGTCCTCCGTAACTATAAATTCTCGTGCCTGACGGTGATGGTGTGCATCATCATCACCTCTGTGGCAACACTCTCGTCGACACTCTTCACCCGAACACTTATCGACGACTACATAGTGCCGCTCACACGCATGGACGACCCCGAGTATCGCTCGCTTGCGCAGGCCCTGTTCAAGCTCGGTGCCGTGCTCATGCTCGGAGTCATAGCGTCGTATACCTACAACCGCATCATGATCTCGGTCAGTCAGGGCACGATGCTCCGCCTGCGAAAAGACCTGTTCTCCCACATGGAACGCTTGCCGATAAGCTACTTCGATACCCACTCCCACGGCGAAATCATGTCGACCTACACCAACGACGTCGATACCCTGCGTCAGGTGCTCAGCCAGAGCCTGCCAGGGGTGTTCTCGTCGATAATAACCATATCCGTCACCTTCGCAAGCATGATAGTGCTGAGCATCCCGCTCACTCTCGTGTCAATCTTCCTCGCCATCGTCATGATGGTCACCACCACCAAGCTCGGCCGCATCTCCCGTCGCCACTTCCGAACACAGCAGGAGAGCCTCGCCCGTGTGAATGGTTTTATTGAAGAGATGATGACTGGGCAGAAGGAAGTGAAAGTGTTCTGCCATGAAGACGAAGCCACCCGAGAATTTGAGCAGATCGACGAAACCCTGCGCTCGAGTGTCAACAATGCCAACAAGATAGCCAATATCGTGATGCCCATCAACGGCAACCTCGGCAACCTCGGTTATGTGCTCATCGCTGTCGTCGGTGCCACGCTTGCACTATCGGGCAGGGTAGATCTGAGCCTTGGTACGCTCGTCGCTTTCCTCACGCTCAACAAGAATTTCACCCAGCCCGTGTCGCATATCAGTCAGCAGATAAACAGCGTTATCAATGCCTCGGTCGGTGCCGAGCGAGTGTTCTCGCTGCTGGACGCCGAGGAAGAGACCGACGAGGGGAGAGTGGTACTGGAAAAGGCCGACGACGAAGACGATGAATGGTACTGGAGAATGCCCGACGGAGAGCGGCACAGAGTGGAGGGCGATGTCGATTTCACCAATGTCGACTTCGGCTATGTTCCCGACAAACAAGTGCTCTTCGATATAGACATTGCCACACATCCGCGGCAGAAGATCGCCTTCGTGGGAGGCACAGGGGCAGGAAAAACAACCATCACAAACCTTATCAACCGTTTCTACGACATACAGGAAGGACAGATACTCTACGACGGCATCGACGTGAAAGACATCCGTAAGGATGACCTGCGCCACTCGCTCGGCATGGTACTTCAGGACACTCATCTCTTCACCGGCACCGTGATCGACAACATACGCTACGGCCGACTCGATGCCACTGATCAGGAATGTATTGAAGCCGCTAAGCTCGTTGGGGCCGACAGTTTCATCCGTCGACTCTCGAATGGCTACCTGACCGTAATAAGTGGTGATGGCGGTAATCTCAGTCAGGGTGAACGTCAGTTGCTCGCCATCGCCCGTGCAGCCATTGCCGATCCGCCCGTGCTAATCCTCGACGAGGCAACGTCGAGCATCGATACACGCACAGAACAGATAGTCGGGCATGGTATGGATACGCTGATGCGAGGACGCACAACGTTCGTCATCGCACACCGCCTATCCACCGTGAGAAACGCCGACCAGATCATCGTACTCGAACATGGTCGTATCATCGAACACGGAACCCACGAAGAACTACTCGCCCTGCAAGGGAAATATTATGAACTCTTCACTGGCAACGCCATCGCATAATTCATTTGGTAAGTTAAAAAGATTATCTCTATAAACCACGAAGTCATGAATAAGTTTTTCATTTCATTATTGTATGTTGTCCTGATGCCAGTTGGTTTGCAGGCACAAAGCGAAATCTCTATAAGTGATGATTCTTCCGAAGGCAGCATTGCTATAGTAGCAGATGGCGCTGCAATTCCTATCCTTGTCTCTGAAGGCGATGCCGAAGTGGTCGGTACGGTTGCTCAGTGTGTGGCCAACGACATCGAAGCTGTGACAGGAGTGAAACCGCAGGTGTCGACTTCGACCGTTTCTGTCGGTGTGGCTGTTATTGCTGGCACCTTAGGAAGTTCGGAACTTGTCGACAATCTTGCTGCGGATGGTAAAATTGATGCTGATGCTGTTGCGGGGAAATGGGAAACCTACGGTCTGCAAATAGTGGATAACCCTGCAGATAATATCGGGAAGGCACTCGTCGTATTCGGTTCTACACCGCGTGGCACGGCATACGGGCTATTCGAACTCTCACGGCAGATGGGAGTGTCGCCGTGGATATGGTGGGCTGATGTGGCACCGATGAAAAAGCAAGAGCTCTATGCTTGTGGAGAAAAGACTATCTCAAAGGAACCATCGGTGAAGTATCGTGGCATATTCATCAACGACGAAGACTTCGCTCTTCAGCCATGGGCTGCAAAGGGGATTGATAAACAATACAATAACATAGGTCCGAATACCTATGCCAAGGTGATGGAACTCCTTCTCCGTCTGCGTGCTAACACCCTGTGGCCGGCAATGCATGCCTGTTCGAGGGCGTTTTGGGACAACAAAGACAATCTGCCCGTTGCTAAGAAATACGATATCATGCTCGGGTCGAGCCATTGTGAGCAGATGCTCAGAGACAATGAGTGGGAATGGAGGCGCGCTCCTTGGAATGGAACCAACGACGACTGGAACTACGTTACTAACAAGACAAAAATACAGCAGTATTGGGAGGAACGCGTTGCTGAGAGCGTAGGCTACGATGCCATGTACACCGTCGGTATGCGTGGTGTGCACGACTGGGGCATTTCGGGATATCCATCGACGCAGGATAAGGTGAACGGCCTGACCGAGATAATCGGGTTCCAGCGTTCGCTGCTCGATAAGTATATGGACGACGCAACAAAGGTGCCGCAGCTGTTCATCCCTTACAAGGAAGTGCTCGATGCCTACAACGCCGGGCTGCAGGTGCCCGACGATATCACCCTCTGCTGGGTTGACGACAACCATGGCTACATACGTCAGTTGCCTGTGGCAAGCGAGCAGGCCCGATCGGGAGGTAACGGCATCTACTATCACCTCTCCTATTGGGGCACGCCTTACGACTATCTGTGGCTCTGTTCGCACTCGCCGTCGCTCATCAGCTACGAACTTTCAAGAGCCTATCAGCAGGGGGTGCAGACATTGTGGGTGATTAATGTCGGCGACATAAAACCGGCTGAGGCAGAGCTCGAATTCTGCATGGACCTGGCATGGGATGTAGACAGATGGACTCCGGAGAATGCTTTCGGATATAGTCGCTATTGGGCGGAGAAGACATTTGGTCCTGAGATCGCCGAAAGGATTGCAGAGATTAAGCGTGAGTACTATCGCCTTGCCGCGGCTGGTAAGCCAGAACATGTGTTTGCTGTCGAATTTACCGATGCCGAGAAGGATGCACGTATTGCCGACTATGAAGCACTGATGGCCAAGGTAGATGCGGTGAAGGGTGCCGTGCCGGCGGAGTTGCAGGACGCTTTCTTCCAGTTGATAGAGTATCCAGTGAAGGGTGCTGCCAACATGAATATAAAGACTTTCCGTGCAGCAGAGAGCATGAAGCTCGCATCTGCCGGTGAGCGAGACAAAGCGCTAGCCTATGCTGCCGAAGCACGGCGGGCTTACAGGAACATCACCGACCTTACTGCACAGTATAACACGGGTATTGCTGGAGGAAAATGGAATGGCATGATGAGTCATAAACCTCGAAATCTTGCACATTTCGGAATGCCCGAGACAGCTACTGCTACAAGCATCAACAGTGTTAAGATGGAGATGGATCCCGAGGCGGAGTACACCATTATCCCGGCAACAGACTATACGAGCATGAACGGGTCGTTTGTGACGCTCGAGGGACTGGGAGTAAGCGACCGCGGAGTTACCGTTTGGCCGCTCGATATGAAGAAATATGCAGTGTCGCGAGCACCATATCTGGAATACGACATCCCAGTGAAAGCAGGTAAGAATACTGTTTCCGTCAGGTGTCTGCCGACGTTCCCTGTCAACACTACCTACGATCTCCGCGTTGCACTCAGTGTCGACGGAGGCAGTGCGAAGACTATCTCCCTGAAGACCACTGCCATGGAAGGCAAATGGAACCAGACAGTGCTGCAAGGATTCAACGATGCAACGATAGACTATACTTCCACGGAAGAAAAGACAGTAAAACTGAAGGTGTCCGTTCTCGATCCGGGTGTTGTAGTAAGCGATATCTATGTCAGTCTTCCCGTGGAGGAGGATCTCACTCTGACCGAGCAGCTCATCGAGAACTACGACTTCGAATACAACCACGACGGAGAGCTTAATGCCGTGGGCAATATTGGCCGAGGTATTCCCGCGGGGTGGAGTTCGGAAGGTGAACTGAAGAAAGGCAGCAACGGACTCGACAGCTACGGTGTGAATCAGGATGCAACCAACTATCATGGCAACAACGTGTGCTGGATAAACAGTGTCCCGATGCCTTCGTTGTTCAAACTTTATCAGACCATACCTTCTGACAAGATTGAGCCCGGTGTCTACAGGATAAGATGCATGCTCTGGGTGGAGAACAGCAAGAAGACATCGTGCCGACTTTATGCTAACAACAACGTGCAATACTACGGCTATGAGTCGGACTATACCAATCTTCTCATACCTGGCGAGATAAATACCTATGCCGGTTATGCCGGCGGCGAGACGGGCAATATTGTGCTTCGCGATATGCAGGTCTATGTGACGATAGCAGAAGGGGAGAACCTGGAGTTCGGCATAAAGACGGGCAACAAAAAGAACGACGGTACAACAGCCACCGACAATGCCGGATGGTTCAAGGTGGACTACTTCCGCATCGAACGAGTGAGCGATATGCCACAGCCAAATCCCGACGACGACCTCACGCTGACTGAGGAACTGCTCACTAACTACGACTTTGAACTATGGAACGATAACGGCAACATCGTAGAGAACACTGATGGCACCACACGCCGGTATACACCATACGGCTGGAATATCGTAGGTACGTTCCCCGGACAGTCGTATGGAATAAACAAAGACGCATCTAACCCCCATCAGACAAACGTATGCTGGTTCCTCCCGCAGGGCGGCCACTTCCCTGAAGGCTTTGAGTTGTATCAGGAAATCCCTGCCGAGAAGATTAGTGCCGGACGATACCTCGTGCAGTGCAAGCTGTGGGTGGAAGAAGATTATCTGGCCACCACGCGACTCTTCGCCAACCGAAACGTGCAATACTACGGCATGGAGGAAGACTATCCCAACAACCTCACATCGGGCGAGGAGAATACATTCGCCGGATACATAGGAGGAATGAACGGCAACTTCATCCTGCAGGATATGTTCGTCTATGTCGACGTGGCGCGTGGCGAGAACCTGCGCCTTGGCATACGCGCCGATGGACGACGGGGCGACGGCACCATGCACCCAGAGCAGAAAAACGGATGGTTCAAGGTGGACTACTTCCGCATAAACAAAATCTCAGACAATTACGACCTGAATGGCGACGGAAAAGTATCGACAGCTGATATACAGATGATCATCAACGAGATGAAAAAGTCGCAAGCCGATTGGGATATGTCTCTCGACCTTAACCGCGACGGCAAAATAAGCACCGCCGACATACAGGTGATAATAAACGAAATGAAGAAATAAGGAGCCTTGCCCCAGTGGAAAGAGAGCTCTCTCCGACCATCACCGACCATCTGCCGACAATCAAGACTTTACATTTTACACTAATTATTTGCCCATCAGCTAGCTCATTATAATATATATGTCGCGATTAGCTGACGGGCATAAAGCCCGTCCCTACTGTTTTGCAACAATTCCTTTTACCACCTTTTTCGTAGGAAGTCCCCCGGTGGATTAGGGGAATCCTCTTTTCCTTCGACCATCGCCGATCATGAAGTCCACGACATTGCCGATGGCAGATACGATGGGCGAATACAGAAGTTCCAACAAGGGATGTCAAGATAAGCCGCTGTTATATGATAGCAGCCCGATAAATTGGAATTTATATGATTTCTTTTTTGAATTTTGCGGGATTACCAGCCACTAAAGTCCGTGGAGCGACATTACTGGTTACCACAGAACCTGCAGCACTGATGCACCGTTGACCACGCTGGCACGTTGCTCACGCCTTCGTATGTAAAGCAGATGACTCCGCTCGCAGGATGGCTCACCTCGGTACTACGGTCGCCCATGACATAAATGGATGTCGTCATGTTGCTCTTGACTTTTTTTACATTGTGCGAATATCATTATTAAGTTCTTTTCTCCATATTAGAGTACCAATAATTGTAAAGATAATGGTGAACAACAAAGCAGCTTTGGCATAACCCACAGGTAGGTAATCTCCTTCAAAAAAAAGATAATCAGTTTCTGAAGAATAGTATAATTTAGGGAAATCTCCAGATTTTATTTTGTCCAAGATTCGGTCTCCCGTATGTAATGTATATTGTTTTGATTTATAGGTTATAAGAATTGTATTTGATCTCTTATAGTTTATTTTTTCCTTATATCCATTATATATAATCAACAATAGGTTCCTGTGTTCTTTCTATATGGTTACCATATAAATGGCATAGATACAAAACAACAGTTAAAATTAATCCTGCGCAAAAAATTATCTTAAATAATGTTTTAATCTTCATGTTCTTCTATGTTACATTCCAAATAATTTGAAAATTATGATTTCATCTGAATTTATCCACTATCTTTATTTACCTATAGTTCGTGGAAAATCCTCCCATTTTTGTGAATCAGAATAGTATATCTTTGACTCACCAACTCCGTTACTGAAAGACAGAGTATAGTGGACGGAATCTATCCGTTG
>JAFUVV010000048.1 GCA_017477435.1 Prevotella sp. | reverse complement strand
TATAACGTAAAACTCTGGTCTACGTGGTAACCTTTTCGATTATTATAGTGGTATCCTTTTCAGTTATTATCTACACTAATGATGTTCAAAACGCCGATAAATATGGTTTTGAGAGGATTTGGCGATAACATCCAAGATGGTTTACCAATAGATTTATTAAAACATATTTGTACCAAGTATTTGTAACTTATTGATAATCATATATGATTAGATTAGAGGAGGTGAAATGAGACGCATAAGTAAAGACATAACAAAACATTATTAAATGGCGTGTAGCTCTGGTGAGTTACACGCCATTTGCTTTTTATGGGCTCATGTTTTCTATGTGCTTATTCTGCCTTTTTTTACGGCTTTTTTGTTACATGTGTGTAGCTGAACTTGATGGTAGGCAGCGCCTTCATAGATAAAACCGCTAATCTGACTTAAACACACACGGCTTTATCGTAAAGTCTAATGACCGTTTTGTGTTCAATTTTTGCCCATTTCATCGGGAATTTTTGTGCGTTTTACTTCTTTTTCGTGAAATAATCGCGGTAGTCGGAGAGTGCTTGGCTTGCTGTCTCCCAGACGTATTCGTCGTCGCTATGCGTGAGCTTCTGCAGCAGTTTGTAGGCACGGAGAGCATGTCCGGCTGCGGTCGACGACGGGTCGCGCTCGTAGACGGAGCATCCTCCGAAGCGCAGCATGTCGCGGCATAGACCGACGGCGCGGCGCTCTTCGTGGCACTCCATGCAGAATTCGGCCAGGTCGGCCGTCAGGCGGAGGCGTTCGGCAAACTCGGTGCATGAGGCAATCTCGTCGCTCTTGTCGGAGTAGATCTCGTCGAAAGTGGCGCTGTCGATGGCTTTGATTTCGCCTGTGGAACTGGTGCTGATGATTTTGTCGTATTCTTCCATGTCTTCTCGATTATTTATTTTCTAAGGTGCAAAAATAGTGTGCCGGCGGCAGAAATGCAAACATTTCGGCGATAAATTTTCCATCGCCGTCGCTATCTGGTACGGATAGCATCGGTATCTGGTTCGGATAGCATCGGTATCTGGCTTTGATAGCACTGCTATCTGTGCTTGATAGTGTTACTATCTGGCTTTGATACTGGAGGAGGGGTTATCTGTTGCCGCAGCTGTTTTTATTTCCCATTTTCTTGTTTGTTATGCGGAAAAGGTTTATCTTTGCGGAAGCGAATAAGTCTAAAGCGATTATCATGAAAAGGTTTTCAATGTTTTCTTTCCTGCTGTGTCTCATTGTGAAAGTTGCGATTGGACAGACAGTGTGGCACGATCCTCTCGGTGGCGACACCCTCTTCATTGGCGGGCGAGGGTGGAATGGCGAAATCGGCCGGAGCTACAATCGTTTTCCCGAGCGTTTCCGCGCGATGGTGAGGCCGGCGGTGTGGTCGTTGTCGCAGAACAGCAGCGGGCTGTATGTCGATTTTGTGACCAACTCCGAGGAAATCGTCGTGAAATATACCGTTGCCGAGGGTAAGGCGCTGAGCAATGTGGGTTATCTGGCAAAGAGTGGGGTAGACCTCTACAGCTTCGACGCCGACGGCCGTACGCTGTGGTGCTCCTGCTTCGGCGCGTTCGATTTCGGCAGAGCCACGGCCGACACCATCACGTTCAGATACAAGCTGACCTATCCCGATCACCGGGGCAGAGAGTATCGTCTGTACCTCCCATTATATAATAAGGTGGAATGGATGCAGATAGGAACCGTCGCCGGATCGAGGTTCTATTTCGAGCCCCTCTCGCAGGAGCGCCCCATAGTGTGCTACGGCACTTCGATCCTGCAGGGCGCCTCGCCGTCGCGCACGGGACTGGCATGGACGAATATCATACAGCGCGAGCTCGACGTGCCGGTGTATAACCTCGGCTTCTCCGGCAACGGGAAGATGGAAGACGCCCTTTTCCGCATACTCGGTGAGACCGACGCCCGACTGTTCATCATCGACTGCATGCCGAATATGACATCCCTGCCCGACAGTATCGTCCCCCGACTGACGCGAGGCATCAGATGGCTGCGCACCGTCAGCGACGCGCCTATACTGCTCGCTGAGCACTGTGGATACAATAACTCGGGCACCGACAAGGAAAAGCTCGACAGCTACAAACGTACCAACGCAGAGCTGAAGAAAGCCTACGAGGGGCTCGTGGGCGAGGGAGTGGAAGGTATCGGCTATATCACCGAGGAAGAGCTCGGCCTGTCGTCGGACCTCGACAGCCAGATCGACGGAGTGCATGCCAACGACATCGGCATGCGACTCTATGCCGATGCCTATCTGAAGAAGATCTCATCCCTGCTCGACTATCACCCTCTTGCGCTCTATCGCCCCGTCCGCCAGCGCCGCGATGCACCAGGCTATGAGTGGCCCATCCGCCACGACCGCGTCGTGACACGCAACCGTACGACCGACCCCGAGATACTCCTCATCGGAAATTCGATCACCCACTATTGGAGCGGGGAGCCCTACGACCCACATCACTCCGGCGAGAAATCATGGCATAAACTCTTTGGCAAACGACGCGTCACGAACATGGGATTCGGATGGGACCGCATCGAAAACATCTTTTGGCGGTTCTATCACGGTGAACTCGACAACTGCCGACCGCAGCACATCTTCCTGATGGCCGGCACCAACAACATTCACCAAAACACCAACGAGGAAATAGCATCGGGCGTGAGAGCACTCGTCGACTTCCTGCGCGCCAAACAACCGCAGGCCAAGGTGCACGTGGTGAAGATCTACCCACGACGAGGCATGGAGAAACGCATGGAAGAAGTCAACCGCCTTATAGCCAGACAGATGCCCGACGACGGGATGATAGACATCATAGACGTAACCCCGCAACTGACATCCTCCGACGGGAAAATCATCGAAGAACTGTTCAGCGACGGGCTGCATCCGAACGAAAAAGGATATGAACGTATAGCCTCGGTTTACAAAAAATACATCGAGAAATGAAAATAATCGCCGGAAATTTTGGAATTTAAAAACAGATATGTTAAATTTGCTTTTGAAAACTGAAAATCAGAAAAGCCGAACCGCTTAAAAGGGCGTAGGCATTACATTAAATTAATAAATTAGACTATGAGACCAGAAGATGTCCAAAATCCCATCGAGGAGCCGGTTGCAGCTCCCGAGGCCGTAGAACCCGCAGAGGCTCCGGCAGAACCCGTTGTAGATGCTGAGCCCACAGTGGCCCCCGAACCCGTCGCAGAACCCGAGCCAGAGCCCGTCGCCGCTCCAGAACCCGAGCCAGAAGCAGTGGCAGAAGTGGCAGAAGAGGCAAAGTCGGACGTAGAGAAAGTGATCGACGACGTAAAAGGAAAGGTGGACGATTTCATCAACGACCTTAATGAGAACGAAAAAGTGAAAGCCGCCAGGGAGAAAGTTGAAGAAGTCATCGGCGATACCAAAGAAAAAGTAGACGACCTCGTGGAAAACTTCAACAACAACGAAACCGTCAAGGCCGCAAAGGAAAAGATTGCCGATGCCATCGACGACGCCAAAGACAAAGTCGGCGACCTCGTGGAGGATATCAGCAAGAGCGAAGCCGTGAAAGCAGCCAAGGAAAAACTCGATGACATCATCGACGACGCCGGCGACCTGGTGGAAAAAGGCACTGCAGAAGTGAAGAAGAGCGGAATCTTCCAGAAGATATTGAGCTTCTTCGGATGCAAGAAATAACCGCCAACTGAGAGCGAACACAAAAAGATGTCTGACAATGATTTCAAGCACTAAGACAAAATCAATCCGGAAGTCTTGTGGAAAATCGTCAGTATGTTCCACAAACAGAAGAAAAAGGGCATCTTTTTGATGTTTTTTGTGTCCGCACACAAAAAAATGCGCCCGAAACTTAAATTTTTTTTGTATTTTTTTGCAGGAATAAAAAACATTTGTAAATTTGCACTTGTGATGTGCATGTTTGTGTGCGCACAAAATAGTATCCCGATACTATATAATGCCGTCACCGAAGCTAGTTAAACAACAATCTGATGACCAGTAGATCAATACAAATCAGCCTGTCCTACGTTCCTCCATGAGGGTGCCTTCCTCACTGGAGCAGGACGGCATAGCCTGAATGATCTGAATGAAAACATTATTTTTTACCATCAATACTTATAAAATCTTTTAACATGAATTTAAAAAGCAACAAGAAGAACAGGATGTTCACCTTTGGGTTTGCATTCTTGTTTCTAACCCTCGGCTCAACACAAGTTTGGGCTGATGCGAATGCCGACAATTCAGCTTCCGTTCAGTCTGTCGATCAGCAGAACGTGGCTAAGGGTCGCGTTGTTGACGCCAACGGCGAGCCGTTGGTAGGTGTTAGTGTGTTTGAAGAAGGCAGTACGAGCAACGGTACGATTACGGATGCCGACGGTAACTTTACCCTGTCGGTACCCCGCAACGCATCGATCGTCGTATCCTATGTCGGCTTCGAGACACAGTCTCTCCGTGCTACGGGCAACATGAGCATCGTTCTCCAGGAAGAGAGCAACGAGCTCAATGAAGTTATCGTAGTGGGTTACGGTACACAGAAAAAGGTGGCCGTTTCTGGTTCTATCGTACAGGTGAACGTAGCTGAACTTGCAGCAAGCCGTCCTGTGACAAACGTAGGTACAGCCCTTGCTGGTCAGGTGGCAGGTATGAAGGTCATCAACACCGGCAACGTTCCTGGTGCTGAGAGCCAGAACATCACCATCCGCGGTACAGGTACCATCAGCAACGCTGCTCCTCTCGTGATCATCGACGGTGTTGAAGGCTACATGACCGACGTCGACGCTTCCGACATCGAGACAATCACAGTCCTGAAGGACGCTGCTTCTGCAGCTATCTACGGATCACGTGCTGCTAACGGCGTTATCCTCATCACCACAAAGAAGGGTAAGGCCGGACAGGTGCGTATCGGTTACAACGGATACGTTTCTTTCGAGAGCGCAAACACAAATCCGATGAAGCCAGTCAGCAACTTCGCTGAATACATGAAGTACATGAACGAGGCTTACGTGAACAACAACCAAGAGGCTGTCTACGACCAGAGATTCATCGACGAGTGGAACAACAATCCTAACGATCCTCTCGGACACCCGAACACTGACTGGGTGAAGGAAATCTTCGGTACCGGTATCGGTCACAACCACAGCCTCTACATGCAGGGTGGTACAGAGAAGGTTGACTTCTACGGATCGGTTGGTTACAACAGAAACGAAGGTGTCGTTGAGAACGCAGGTTACAAGAAGTATCACGCTCTGGCAAATATCACTGCTCACGTCAACAAGTACCTCGACATGGGTATGAACTTCAAGGGCTGGTATGGCCAGGCCGATATGGGTGGCATGCGTGCTGAAGACGGAAAGTTCGACACAGGTTGGTCGTATGCAACAACCCCAGCTCAGATCTTCAGATATCAGGACATGTATGGTGGTTCTCAGGACCCAACATCTATCGGTGGTGCTAACAACCCAATACAGAGTCAGTACAGCACACGTGGTAACAATACTTCTCGCAACGGTAATGCTAAGTTCTTCGTGAAGGTGATGCCGTTCAAGGGAATGGAAGTTGAGACAAACTTGATCTACGACTACTTCGATCGTAACTACAAGGCTATCCCAGTATTCTTCCCACAGTACAACTTTGCCAACATGACAATTGTTTCGCCAGCAGGTGGACAGAGCTATATCACTCAGAACAACTACCGCAACCAGCGTAACTACTACGACGTGATCGCCCGCTACAACAACCGCTTCCTCGAGGACAGACTCGGCATCGGTGCAATGGTCGGTGGATCGCAGGAAATGTACACCACAGAGAATGAAAAGATTTCTCGTAAAGACCTGACCGACCTGAGCCTCTCAGTGCTCAATGCAGCAAACGGTGAGATTTCAACACTTAAGGGCGAAAAGTCGACATGGTCGATGCGTTCTTATTTCGCTCGTCTGTCGTTCGACTGGGAGAACAAGTACTACTTGGAAGGCTCACTCCGTGGTGATGGTAGCTCACGCTTCCTGAAGGACAACCGCTGGGGATGGTTCCCATCATTCTCTGCTGCTTGGCGTATCAGCGAAGAAGCATTCATGAAAGAGAACGGCATCTTCGACGACTTGAAGCTCCGCGTAGGTTACGGATCACTCGGTAACAATGCCGTCTCCAACTATGCTGCTTACTCTCTCTACAGCCAGACCGGCGCTATCATGAACGGTGAGTATCTCTCTGGTCTCTACGCTTCTTCTGCAGCTAACCCACTCCTTACATGGGAAAAGACAAAGACCTTCAACGTAGCTCTTGACTTTGCTCTTCTGAACCAGCGCTTGAGCGGTTTCATTGAGTACTACAACAAGAAGACCACTGGTGCCCTCTATTGGGTTACTCTGCCAGGTGCAGGTGGTGACTGGAACGGTCAGACTACCAACCTTGCCGACGTAAGCAACAAGGGTATTGAGCTGAGCGTGAAATGGAACGACCATATCGGCGACTTCCGCTATGGCATCGCACTGAACTACTCTCACAACAAGAACAATGTCGACAAGTTCCGTGGCACTGGTGTATCCGACATGGACCTCAACGACAACATCGCTCTGTGGGAAGGCCACGAGATTGGCTCTTACTACATGTATAAGTCAAGAATCATCCGCAACGATGCCGATATCGCCGAGATTCAGGCATTGCTCGACAGAGGTGCTGCAGCTTCTGAGCCGTATAATCCATATCAGGGTCTGAACCTTCCTTACGTACAGGATGGTAAGGTCATCAAGGAAAAGGCACTCGGTGATGTCATGTTCCTCGACCTCGACGGCGACGGCAAGATCGATGCTGACAAGGACCGCACTATCGTAGGCTGCAATACACCGACCGATCTGCTCGGTATCAACCTGACAGCAGGATGGAAGGGCCTCGACCTCGCTATCTACATGGACGGCGCATTCGGTCACAAGGGTTACTTCGGTGGAGGCTCAAACGCTTACCTTTCTAACTGTATCACTCTGTACCACCAGATCTGGAAGTACATGGCTGAGAACGCATGGCGTGTAGGTAATGAGAACTCTGTATATCCAAAGCTGAACCAAGGTACTCTCCTTGCTAACAGCGTTGCCAACGATGTATGGCTCAAGAACCGTTCGTTCTGGAAGATTCGTAACATCCAGCTCGGTTACACACTGCCAAAACAGATCACCCGCAAGTTCTACGTCGAGAAGCTGCGTTTCTTCGCATCTCTTGAAAACTACTTCACCTTCACAAGCTGGAAGGGTCTCGACCCAGAGTCAGGTGCACTCGAGTATCCTGTCATGAAGCAGGCTCTTATTGGTGTAAACGTTGAATTCTAATCAAACATTAATTATTAATCACAACTATGAAGACAATAAATAAATATATACTGGGTCTTTGTGCTGCAGCTATGTTTACGATGACAAGCTGCTATGACCTTGACCAGTTACCTAACGATCAGGTAGCAATTGACTTCACAAATTCTGCCCAGGCAGAGCAGGTGCTTGTAGGTGTCTACAACACCCTCAATATCGACTGGGTCTACGGTGGACGCTACGGATGGGACAACTGTTCGGATATCGCATGGTGCTCCAATGGTTGGTGGCCTTCTTACGACCACTATGACATTGCTCACGGAAACATCAACGTTTGGAGCACTCGCGTTCGCGACACATGGAGAAACTACTACAAGGCTGTACAACGTGCTAACCGCTTTATTGCCAACATCCAGGCTGTAGGCGGTGATGCTACTGCCCGCGGACAGGAGATGGTTGGAGAAGCTAAGTTCATCCGTGCTTTGATGTACTTTGAGCTGACTCAGCTCTGGGGTGATGTGCCCCTCTACAACGAGGAGAACGTGTTCGGCGAGCCTCTGCTCCCACGCTCACCCGAGGCTGAAGTTCGTGCACAGATCATTTCCGACCTTGAGTATGCTGCTGCACATTGTGCCGACATCACTCCTGGCACAAAGGTAGGTCAGGTGTCGAAAGGCGCTGCCTATGCACTTCTTGGCAAGGTATATTTGTGGAACAAGCAGTACACCGAGGCTATCGCAGCCTTCCAGAATGTCATCAACAAGGGTTACGAGCTTAATTCAAGCTATGTGAACCTCTTCCGTCCATCAGGCGCAGGCCTTGTTCCCGATGGTGCAGACAACAGCAAGGAGATGGTGTTCGCCGTTGAGCACAGCAAGGACATGACCAACCGTTATGGCTTCGCTACTCAGCACCTGAGCACACGTTCCGCACGTGGTGGCGGTATCAACGTGTCACGCCCAATGCCAACATGGGTTTACAGCTTCAAGGCTAAGGACGGCAAGACCTTCGACGAGAAGGCTAAGGAAATACTCGGCGACGAGGGCTATGCTCTCTTCAGAAGCGAAAACCTCAACGACCGCGTTAAGTTCTGGGGCTCTGTAGCAATCGGCTACCGCGAGGGTGATACGAGCGTGGATGGCGTTACAACCGACAAGGACGGCAAAGTTATCGACAAGTTCGAGATTGGCCGCGTAGTAGCTACCGACGGTTCGTTCAACGGCTACACTCCTTGGAGAGACAAGATCAAGGCTCTCTGGGCTGCTATGGACCCACGTCTCGGCTATACAGTCATCCTGCCTTACGAGTACTATGATGGCTATGGAGCAACCAACTACGACGAGTATCTGAAAGATCCAGACAACACTCAGACAGTTCTCGGCACAAAGAGAGTTGAGAGCATCGTTTGGGGTTATGTGGACAAGAACGGCAATGCTGTGACAAATACTCACGGCAACACCAACCTCGGTCTGCTCGTTCAGGAGTATGGTCAGACCAGCTACCTCTGGCGTAAGTTCGTTGAGGAAGGCGACTGGAACGGAACCAACCCCGACCGCAACCAGAACCCTGTCAACTGGCCAGTTATCCGCTATGCCGACGTGCTGCTCATGCTTGCTGAGGCTTACGTTGGTGCAGGTCAAGCAGGTCAGGCTACACAGTATGTCAACCAGGTGCGTGCACGTGTTGGCATGCCAGCACTCGCTTCTGTTACACTCGACGACATCAAGGCTGAGCGTTCTTACGAGTTCGGTATCGAGGGACTCCGCTTCTGGGACCTCCGTCGTTGGGGCGAGTATCGCGCAAAGACCAATGGTCTTATCGAGGCCGACGTATTCGACGTACCACGTGGTGCTAACCCACGTCAGATCAGCGCACTCATGGAGCAGAAGTTCCCTGTAGACGGCTGGGAGATGGGTATGAACCCGAACCTCGAGCAGACACCTGCTTGGACTAACTAAGGAACAAAATATATTTACTATATTATTAATCCAAAGTTTTCGCTGGGATGCATCGTGAGATGCATCCCAGTTTTTTTTACATGCCAGATGAGGCCATCAGAAGTCACTCCGTGCCCGACATGCAGCAGTACAGAGCCCATGTACTCGCAGTACAAAGGCCATGTACTTAGAGTACAAAGCCCGTGTACTCACAGTACAAGGCCCATGTACTGGATTAGATAATTTGTGATGGATGCGTAAAAGTTTTTTTTGTTATCGTATATGGTTCCGGACTATTTGTTCGTTATTATTGTAGGAACAACTAAAATCAAGATTATGAAAAGTGTCAGAATCCTTTTAGCGTCGGTGGCGATGATGGTTTGCAACGTGTCGTATGCCGAGAAGAAAGTGAGTGTCAGTTCGCCAGAGGGTAGACTGACTGTCGAAGTGAATGTTTCCGATGGCATATCGTACAGCGTGTCGTCGGGTGATGATGTTGTGTTGAAAGACTGTCGTCTGGGTCTTGTCCTTGAAAGGGAGACGCTTGGCGTGCGTCCACGGCTGAAGAGTGTGAAGAGATTTGCCGTAGATGAGAACATTCGCCGCGAGGTGCCGATAAAGAATGCTGTGGTGAAGAATAGGGCCAACGGCGTCCGGCTGCAGATGAAGAATGGCTGGGCAGTAGAGTTCCGTGCCTACGACGATGCCGTTGCATATCGTTTCCTGACGGAAAAGAAGGGAAAGATTAAGGTCGTCGACGAGGTTTGCGAGGTTCCTCTGCCGAGGGATTACAGGCTGACGATGTCGCAATGTGGTTCTTTCCGTCAGAACTACGAAGAGCGTTACGTGCATCTCGATGCGGGCGAATATAATCAGGATTCCCCACTCAACTATCTGCCTCTCTACATGCAGACGCCGGCGGGATACCAGGTGCTCTTCTCGGAGACGGCTGTGGAAGACTATCCCCACATGTTCCTCAAAGGAATGGCCGACACTGGTCTGAAGGCCGTGTTTCCTCCCGTTGCTCTCGAGGTGGAGCAGCAGTTCGACCGCTTCCTCATCCCAACCAAGAATGCTGATTATATAGCCGATACCGATGGCAGCAGACCTTTCCCCTGGCGGTTCTTTGTCGTCTCGAAGGATGCACGCGACATCGTGGCTAACGAGATAGAATACATTCTCGCAACGCCCAACGTGATTGGCGATACGTCGTGGATACGTCCGGGCCAGGTGGCCTGGGACTGGTGGAACGGCCGGCAGGCGTGGGGCGTAGACTTCAAGGCAGGGTGCAACGAAGATACGTATAAGTACTTTATTGATTTTGCTTCGAAGTACGGAGTGAAATACATCATTCTCGACGAAGGCTGGGCCGTGAGCACGGCCGATCCCTTCCATTCGAACAAAGACATCAACATGCCGCGCCTCATACAGTATGGCAAGGAGAAGGGCGTCGACCTGATTCTCTGGCTCACGTGGCTTGAGGTGGAGCGCAACTTCAATCTCTTCGAGGAGTATGAGAAGTGGGGCATCGGCGGTGTGAAGATCGACTTCATGGACCGCTCCGACCAGTGGATGGTCAACTACTACGAGCGTGTCTGCAAGGAAGCAGCCAAGCACCATCTGCTTGTCGACTTCCACGGCTCGTTCAAGCCTGCCGGACTCGAGCGCAAGTATCCCAACCTGATATCCTATGAGGGAGTGCTCGGACTGGAGCAGGGCGGTCGCTGCAAGCCGGAGAACACCAACTGGCTGCCGTTCATCCGCAATGCCGTGGGTCCCATGGACTTCACGCCCGGAGGTATGATCAATGTGCAGCCCGACCATAATCACACCACCGGCGAGGTGGCAATGGCAAGCGGCACACGGGCATATCAGATGGCACTCTACGTGCTCTTCACATCCGGCATCCAGATGTTGGCCGACACACCATCGCAATACTACGAGAATGCTGAATGCACCGAATTCATTACCAGCGTGCCGGTGGTATGGGACGAGACGCGAGTACTGATTGCAGAACCCGGAAAATATTGCGTTATGGCCCGACGGTCAGGCAACAAGTGGTTCATCGGCGGCTTCAACGACAACGATGAGCGCGACCTTGACGTCGACCTCAGTTTCATTAAGGAAGGCAACCGTCGGCTGACGCTCTTCACCGACGGAGTGAATGCCAATCGCAAAGCCGTGGACTATAAGAAAACAGAAACCACAGTGGGCAGCACGCTTCGCGTACACATGGCCCGCAACGGAGGATTTGCCGGCGTGATAAGATAAGCGGCGGACGTCTGCTTCTGAGCTTATGCCGACGGCTTTCAGCCTGAAAAACAAAAATCCCCCTTTGGCAAAAGGTGCCAAAGGGGGATTCTTTTATTTGGTTTTTTACTTATCTCGGTATAATGACCTATTAGGATTTGTGTCTCTTTGCCCGCTGCTGACGGTATTTGGCTTTCTGCCGTGCAGAGCCTGACCCGTGGGCACCGGTGATGTATTTCTTCTTCTTGGCCTTGGTCTTCACCTTGTCGTCGCCGCCTGTCTTGCTGCCGCCGCCACGTCGGAACACCAGTCCGCCGCCTTCGATTATTTCGTCGATCTCGCTGCTCATACTGTCATGAATTTAGCAATGAAACTTACGTCTCGGATTTAATGGTGGAACAGTCTCACTCCCGTGAATGCCATTGCGATGCCATACTTGTCGCATGTCATTATCACGTGGTCGTCGCGCACCGATCCTCCAGCCTGCGCAATGTATTCCACTCCGCTCTTATGGGCGCGCTCGATGTTGTCGCCGAAAGGGAAGAACGCGTCTGAGCCGAGAGCCACCTTGCTGTTTTGAGCTATCCATTCACGTTTTTCTTCGCGCGTGAGCGGCTCGGGCTGGTGAGTGAAGAACTGCTGCCACTGGCCGTCGGCGAGCACGTCGTCGCTGTCGTCGGAGATGTAGATATCGATCGTGTTGTCGCGGTCGGCGCGACGAATGTCTGTCTTGAAAGGCAAGTTCATCACTTTCTCGTGCTGGCGGAGCCACCATATGTCAGCCTTGTTGCCTGCCAGACGCGTGCAGTGGATGCGGCTCTGCTGGCCGGCGCCAATGCCGATGGCCTGGCCGTCCTTTACGTAGCAGACGCTGTTCGACTGGGTGTACTTCAGTGTGATGAGGGCTATCATAAGGTCGCGACGTGCCTCGGGGGTGAATGCCTTGTTCTGAGTGGGGATATTCTCGAAGAGCGCTGGCGAACTGAGGTCGATCTCGTTGCGGCCCTGCTCGAAGGTTATCCCGAACACCTGTTTGCGCTCGATCGGCTCAGGACGATAGTCTGGCGAAATCTTGATGATGTTATACGTGCCTTTCCGCTTTGCACGCAGTATTTCGAGAGCCTCCTCTGTGAAGTCGGGAGCAATCACTCCGTCGCTCACCTCGCGCTTCAGTATCAGCGCCGTTGCCTTGTCGCACGTGTCGGAGAGAGCCACGAAGTCGCCGTAGGAGCTCATGCGGTCGGCACCGCGGGCACGTGCATAGGCCATGGCGATGGGAGAAGAATCGATGTCGAGGTCGTCGACAAAGTAGATCTTCTTCAGCGTGTCCGACATCGGCAGCCCTATTGCTGCGCCTGCCGGCGAGACATGCTTGAACGATGCCGCGGCGGCGATGCCCGTGGCAGCCTTCAGCTCCTTCACAAGCTGCCACGCGTTGAGAGCGTCGAGGAAATTGATGTAGCCCGGACGACCGCCCAGCACCTCGATTGGCAACTCGCCCTCCTGCATGAATATGCGTGAGGGCTTCTGATTGGGATTGCACCCATATTTCAGTTCAAGTTCTTTCATATAATGTATTTTTCCTTTCTTGTTCTTCGCTATTCGCCTGGCAGCAATGCCACTCTGGCCGCTTTAAAATATAATATCCCTTTACTCGCTCTAATGACCGGTTTGTATTAACTTTCTAAAAGGTGGTTGGAACTCCTGCAACGCCTTCGTCACTTGTTCACAGGAAACAAAAAAAGAGGCCGTCTGCGTTGCTTTGCAGTCTTGACCTCTTCTTTTTCCTTGTTAGCTGTTTGTCATAGTGCTGTTTACTCAGCGTCGTTCTTGATAGCTGTTCTCTTCTCAGCAATGCGTGCCTTCTTACCAGTGAGCTTGCGCAGATAGTAGAGCTTAGCACGGCGAACCTTACCACGCTTGTTGATTTCGATCGACTCGATGTTGGGCGACTCGATTGGGAAGATACGCTCCACACCAACAGTTCCCGACATCTTGCGCACGGTGAAACGCTTCTTGTCACCATGACCGCAAATCTTGATCACAACACCACGGTAGAGCTGGATACGCTCTTTTGAACCCTCGACAATTTTGTAAGCGACAGTGATAGTGTCACCAGACTTGAAATCTGGGAACTGCTTGCCGGTTGCAAATGCTTCTTCAGCAACTTTTATTAAATCCATTTCTTTTTATAATAAAATTGTTTGTCGTTCCAACGCAACATAGCCAAGCCACTCTTCTGCCTGCCAGCGGTTACGCCGAAAAGCGGTGCAAAGGTAATACATTTTTTTTGATATACAATACTTTTCTCGCTTTTTTCTGCAAAGAAAAGTTTTTTTTCCTGTTTTTCAGGGTGCCGCTGAGATGGCAGCGATATTTTCTTGTCGATATCGGTGATCATGCTTTATTTCAGCGTCGCTCATTCTTTCTATCCTCTTGAAGTCATTCTCTTAGTCCCTCGAAATATTCCTTTTAGTCTCTCAAGATATTCCTTTTAGATTCTCGAAGTCATTCTCTTAGTCCCTCGAAATATTCCTTTTAGTATCTCGAATTTTTCTTCCTGTTGTCTAAGAGCTCCTCAGCCAGCATCAGGATGCTTTCCAGCCAGCTTCAAAAAGCTTTTCTTGTTGATTATAATGGGCTCTTTTGTCAGACATAAAAGGCTCTTAACCGAAGCATAAAGGCCCTTTAGCCGGGACATAAGTGGCCCTTAACCGGAGCATAAAAGGCCTTTAGCTGGGACATAAGTGGCCCTTAACCGGAGCATAAAAGGCCTTTAGCCGGGACATAAGTGGCTCTCTGCCGCTGTAATATGGTTTGGGATTGGCAATAAAAAGACGCGAGGAAGTCACTTTTTGTGTGGCTTCCTCGCGCGCGTATATTATTATAATGTATGTTTACCTGAACGGCAGCTTACTCTTCTGCGTTTGCTGCATTTTGCATTTCCTCGTCGTAGGCCTTCTTAGCTTCGAAGAACTTTGTGGCGAGAGAGTTGTCGGGGCTGAACTTCACGAGCTTCTCGAAGTAGGGAAGGGCTGCGTTGAGATCGTTCTTGCTTGCCCAGAAGTGGTATCCCATTGAGCGGTAGGCGCTGGCGAGATATTGTGTCTCGGCTGCTGAGCGGTCGCTCTTGTTCTCAAGCTCGTCGATGACAACCTTGTAGAGTTGTGGATATTCGTCTTCCATCTCGGCGATGAAAGCTGCTGTAGCCTTCTGAGAGTGTGCCCATGTGGCACGTTGTGGGAACTTTGTCACGACTTTGTCGTAGACGGCCATTGCCTTGTTGAAGTTGGCCTGACGGTCGACGCTGTCTTTCACAAGCGACATGTAGATGTTTGCAAGCTTGTCGTAGTCGGAGATGCGGGCGTTGTCGTCCTTCTCGAGATACTCGTTGGCGTACTGCAGGGCCTTGTCGGTTTCACCCTTGCCGAAGTATGCTTCTGAGATATACTCCAGTGGCTTGAGGTTCTTGTCATCGAGCTGCAGTGCTTTCTGATATTGAGCGATGGCTTCGTCGTATTTCTTCACGCCTGCAAGAGCTTGTCCGTAGTAGGTGATGTCGCCGGCGTTCTTGTCGCCTTCACGCTTGATGAGGTCTTCAGCATAGGCAACGGCATCGGCGTGCTTGTCGGTACCGATTGCGTTGATGAGTGCGAGACGGATGAACGACACGTTCTCTGGGAACTTCGTAATACCGTATTTAGCCAGTTCGAGGGCCTCGTCCTTCTTGTCGATGTACATTGCTGTGAGGGCATACTCGGCCAGCTGATCTTCGTTGATCTTCGACTTGTCGGCCTTTGCGAAGTGCTCGAATGCTTTCTCATAGTTACCTGTGCCATAGAAAGTGTGGGCAGCCTCGGCCTCTACTGGGAAGTCGGGGATGTTCTTGCGCAGTTCGTTGAGGGCACGCTCCGACTCCTCCGGGCTACGCTTGCGGTATACGTTTGCATAGCGCATGTATCCCTCTGGGTTCTTCGGGTCGATTGTCATTGCCTGCTGATACCATCCTGCAGCCTCGCCACCGTCGTCTTGAGATACGGCTGCCACGTCGCCTTTGAGGATGAATGCGTTGCCGCAGTTCTTGTTTCTTGCAAGTGCGAGGTCGGCATATTCAAGAGCCTTGTCGTATTGCTTTGCAGCAAAGTAGACATTGCCGAGCAGCACGAGTGCATCAGCATCTTTCTTATACTCTTTGGTGTAGGCTTTCACGAGATCCTTGGCAGCGTTGGGGTTGCCGGGATTTGCCTTGATTTCGTTGCGTATAGCCTCGAGCTGAGCATCGCGGCTAGCTTCTTGAGCAAATGCAGTAGTGCTGACTGCTGCAAAGAGTGCTCCAGCGATTAGATATTTGATTGCTTTCATAATTTTCTGTTTTTAGCGGTTTGTAAATATTGTTTACTAACTCTCTTTTTCTCGTTTGACTTTTTCTGTGCTCGCTTGGTTTAAGTTGTTTTCATCTTTTAACGTTTACGCGTTTAATAATAATGTCGCCGCGAGCCGGCAGCAGTCCTGCGCGCATGATGATGAGCTGTCCTTTCGGACTTGTTATATAGTTGGCGAAGCTTCTTGGCAGTGCTCTCTGTGGGTCGACCACGATGGCGTAGAGAGTACGCACGAAGGGATATCGACCGTCGAGGAAGTAGGCCTGGTAGGGCTTCCAACTGTTGAGTGGTGTTGCCTTATCGAGTTTCGATATCGACATCACGTGGATATTCTTACGGAATGTGGTGTTTGTCGAATCGCGCTTGTCGTTGAGCCAGTTTGATCCGATGACACCGATGGCATTTGGTGTCTTGTCGACATAGTCGACCACCTCTTTACTTGTTTTCGCAGCCACGATATTTGGGCTGTCGATAGGTTTGCCGCCGAGTATAGAGTCGACGACATAGTGAAGCGTTGCCGACTCCTTATTGTCGAACACTACTTCTATCTCGCCTCGCTTCGATCCTTCTACTATCTGGCTCCAGTTGGTTGCTTCGCCGCTGAGTATGCGTTTCACATCGTTGACGGTGATGCACATGTCGTTGTTGTTGCGGTTGACAATGAGCGACAGTCCGTCGTAGCCGATGGGGAAGCATTCCGGTACTTGGCGTTTTGTTTTCAGATAAGCTACCTCGCTTGGTTTAAGCCGGCGGGAGGTGATGAAGAGGCATGTCTTCAGGTCTTTTATCTGATTGAAGCCTTCGTTCTCGTTTGTGTAGACGGGATTGAGCTTAGCTTTGGGGAATTGATACTCGAACTGGTTGATCAGTTCTTGGACGATAGGACTAAAACTTTCGTCAGAGAAGAAACTAATCTCCCCTGACGAAGGTGTGTCTGTCCTGCCACCTCTGTCGGGCTTCCCACAGGAGGAGAACGACAGAGGTAGCGAAACTAATCCTACAAGGATGTAGAATAACGTTTTTTTCATTTCTAAGATTCTGCTTACTGCAACTTGAAGTTTACAGGAACATTGTACTTCACACGTACTTTCTGTCCGTTCTGCTGTCCTGGCACCCATTTAGGCATGCTGCTGACGACGCGTGCTGCTTCTTTGTCGAGCAGTGGGTCGACAGGCTTTGCCACCTGTACCTGCGTGATAGAACCGTCGGTCTCAACGACGAATGAAATAACCACACGTCCTGAGATACCATTCTCCTGTGCAGGGATTGGGTACTTCACGTTCTTTGCCAGATATTCCTTAAGAGCGGCAGGACCGCCTGGGAACATAGGCATCTGTTCTACAACGTCGAACACTTTCTGTGCTACTTCCTGTTTAGGTTCTTCCTTCGGAACATTTACGGCGATGTCGTTGCGGATGGCTTCGACGGTGCGGTCTTTCACACCTTCTTGGTCTTTAGCACCGACAGCTACGTCCTTGTCGAGGTCCTCTGCCTGCTTAAGCTGGTTCTCGTCGTTGACGAGTTCGTCCTTCTTAATGACAGGAGCTGTATACTTCTGTGTTTCACGCACTTGCTCGACAACTTTCTTTGGTTCAACCTTAGCTTCAATCTTTGGCTGCTCTTTCTTTTCGCGCTTTGCCTGCTCTTTGAGCTTGGAGAGTTCCATTTGCTCCATGTAGGCCTGGCGCTCTGCGTCTTTCTGTTGCTGAATCACTTTGTAAGCGAGGAAACCACCGATGAGCAGTGCAGTGATGAGCAGAATGATAAGAGCTTTGATGTTGCGGCCAGCAGTGCCTTTACGCAGCTGGTAGGCTCCGTAGGCTTTGTTCTTGTCGGCGAACACCATATCGATCCATTTGGGATCGTAGAGATCTATTTTTGCCATATCTATATTCTTTTTTTAATGGTTTATGTCATCTTTATTCCTCCACGTTCTCCTTCTTCAGGGTTTCGTGGTCGTCTGGATTCAGTTTGTCGATGACGTAAGTACCGATACTCAAAATCTGCATTTCGTCGAGGATATCCATCATGTTGTCAAAGGTAGAGTTGTCGGTCGGTTTGATAATGACAGTGACCGTTCCGATTTTCTCTCCGTCGGGCATTTCACCTCTCTTGATGTTGGAGAGAGCTTTCTGATAAGTACTGTCGTTGTACTTTGTCGGATTCTGCTCTCTGTCCATTCTGAGGTTTTCTGTCTCGAGGATGATACGGTTGACAGGTGTGATGCCTCCAGTCTCGTGGTATCTCAGAACATTTCTGAGGTCTTCTCCCCAGTTGGTTTCCTTGAGAGGGTTGGGGTCGCCGTCCTCTTTGTATGTCTGATAGTAGATCTTGTCGTTGGCGGCAAGATAGAGCACTACCGACTGTGTGGCTTTTGCCTCGTTCTTCTGGTCTTCTTGTACGTTCTCGTCGTTACTTGGCATGGTGAGCTCCATGGTGCTGGGCTTGCTAAGTGTGGTACAGAGCATGAAGAAGGTGATAAGAAGCATAAGCATATCAACCATAGGGGTGAAGTCAACTCGTACGTTGATCTTCTTCTGTTTGCTTTCTTTTTTCTTTGCCATAATTATCTGCCTCCTCTGCTAGATTTTCTATATTCACTTGCTTCCACAGACTTGTTAGCGTCGAGTTGAGAGATCATGTAGTAATGGCTTTCGTCCATGTCCTGGAGTTCGTTCATTACTTTCTTCACAGTCTTGTAAGGTGTTGCAGCGTCGGCTTTGAGAGCGATTCTCAGTTTGCTATTCACTGTACGAGCTGCGTCGACCCAGTTTTGGAATTCGCTCATTCCGCCGTCGATGGAGTCGAGAGGAATACCTTTCGTCACGATCTCCTTTGCACGGTTAGAGCTACTCATCGACAGATAGGTCTCTAGCTCTGAAATTGGTACACCAAACATTGACTCAGTCTTGAAGGTTTCTTCTTGCTTCGGATTCAGCTTGATGTTGAATCTTCCCAGCATGTCATCGAGTGTCTGCCCGAGTTGGTCGGTATTGTCGATGCTCATGAAGACCTGACCTTCACCAGTTGGAGTGCCTGCCTCGTCTTTTTCGGGGCTGATGAGAACGGTGAGTACGCCATTCTCAGGCACTTTGATCTCTGAGATAGAGCCCGGTGTCATGACTTTCACTGGCTCGTTCTTCACGAATGTTGATGTCAACATGAAGAAGGTGAGCAACAGTGTCATCACGTCAGACATTGGGGTCATGTCTATCCAGATGTCACTTTTCTTAACCTTTATTTTACCCATAGTAATAAACGTTTTAAAGGGTTAGTAAAGATTAAGCCTCTTCTGTGTGGTTTGATTCGTATGTCTGAGCGATAGAATAACCAACCTCGTCAAGGGCGAATGTCAGCTTGTCAACCTTGTTTGTGTAGTAGTTGTAAGCGACAACGGCGCACCATGAAGTACCGATACCGAATGCGGTGTTGATAAGAGCCTCAGAAATACCTTGAGACAGAGCAGCCGAGTCAGCGCCACCACCTGCAGACAGAGCAGAGAATGAACGGATCATACCTACGACAGTTCCGAGCAGACCGGTCAGGGTACCCAGTGTAACGATGGTTGCTATAATAGGAAGATTCATTGTCAGTGTAGGCATTTCGAGCTGTGTAGCTTCTTCGTGAGCCTGCTGAATCTTTGCAATCTTCTGTGCTTTCTTGATACCTTGTGTTGCTTCCATTTCCTTGTAAGCTCTGAGTGAAGCGCCTACTACGTTAGCAACAGAACCTTTCTGTGCGTCGCAAAGCTTCTGAGCCTTGTCGAAGTCGTTGGCGTTGAGAGCTGCCTTGATGTCAGCAACGAACTTTGGAAGAGCACCCTTACCGAAAGCGGTCTTCAGAGCGAGCCAACGCTCGATAGCCATTGCGATAACGGTGAGCAACAGAGAGTGGATAACAGGCACGATGATACCACCCTTGAAGATTGTACCCCAAACATTGACTGGAGTAGCCTTTGTTGCGTCGGCGAAGTTAGCTTCTCTACCGAACCATGTGAAGAATGCGATGAAAGCAATCAATGCACATACGAGGATGATGATGAATGCGTTTCTTACTCCCTGGAAGCCCTCAGATTTCTTCTTTGGGCTGGCTGTTTTTTGTGTAGTTGCCATAATTTTTTTTTTTAATTTGTTATTGATAAAAATTTAAGTTGTTAATATTTTTCTCTCTTGTTTTTAGTGTTTATGTGAGTTTTGTGGTTACTTACAATAAAACAACGCAAAGTTATACAATTTATGATAAAATCGGTATTAATTAAATAGTTTTAACGAAATATTTTGTCGAATGTTCGTTTGGAGGGTGCTTATTTTGACTTTTTGCACTTTTTTCTATCTCAGGCGTGCCAGTGCGTTTTTTATTCTCTTTAGTGCCTCGCGAATATTGTCATCGCTTGTGGCATAGCTCATTCTGAAGCAGTCGGGATCGCCGAAGGCATCGCCGCCAACCGTGGCCACGTGTCCTACTTCAAGCAAGTACATTGCCAGGTCGGTGGAGTTGTTGATGGTGCGCTCGCCGTCGCTTTTGCCATAGAAACTGCTGCATTTCGGGAAGAGATAGAATGCTCCCTCGGGGGTGTTCACCTCGAGTCCTGGTATCTCTTTCGCAAGTTCTACGATGAGGTCACGTCTGCGTTCGAAGGCCTTCCGCATGGTCTCCACACAGTCTTGCGGCAGGTTGTAGGCGGCTTCGGCTGCTTTTTGACTCACGGAACTTGGGCCGCTTGTATATTGTCCTTGCAACTTGTTGCATCCTTTCACGATCCACTCTGGTGCGGCGATGTATCCTATTCTCCATCCTGTCATGGCGTAGGCTTTTGATACTCCGTTGACGATGATGCTTCGTTCTTTCATTCCTGTGAATTGCGCGATGCTCTCATGGCGACCAACGTAGTTGATGTGTTCGTAGATTTCATCGGCGAGTACGTATAAGTCGTTGTGGCTCAGTATTACTTCGGCTATAGCTCTCAGCTCCTCCCGGGTGTATACACTTCCCGTGGGATTGCTTGGTGAACAGAGTATTAGAAGCTTTGTCTGAGGAGTGATTACCGCTTCAAGTTGCTCAGGAGTCATTTTGAAGTTCTGCTCGAAAGTGGCATTCACTATCACCGGTGTTCCTCCAGCAAGCTTAACCATTTGCGGATAGCTCACCCAGTAGGGGGCCGGGATTATCACTTCGTCGCCGTCGTTGACGAGTGCCATCACCGTATTGCAGACACTCTGTTTTGCACCATTCGACACGAGGATTTCGCTGGGCGAGTAACTCAGTCCGTTCTCGCGTTCCAGTTTGCTGGCAATAGCTTTCCTCAGGTCCATATATCCTGGTACTGGAGAGTATCTCGAGTAGTTTTCGTCGATAGCTTTTTTTGCAGCTTCTTTTATGTGGTCGGGCGTGTTGAAGTCGGGTTCGCCCACGCTCATGTTTATCACGTCAATACCTTGAGCAGTCATCTCACTGCTCTTCTGCGACATCGCCAATGTAGCCGATGGCGACAAACGATTCAGTCTGTCAGATAGTTGCGTCATTTTCTGATTTGTTCTTTTGGTATTATCCCTGCAAAGATATAAAAATTCTTCTTTTTCCGTCAAGTAAGTCTGAAAAAATTTTGTTTCATTTTTATTTCAGATGCAGAAGATGCCCCATCCTGTCGCGTTTTGTGCGCATATAGAATTCGTTGTACTTGTTTGGAGTCACCTCGATGGGTACGTTTTCGACAATCTCCAGTCCGTACGACTCCAGTCCTACTCGTTTCACAGGATTGTTTGTCATGAGTCTCATCTTGTGCACTCCGAGGTGCCTGAGCATCTGTGCTCCGCATCCATAGTCTCTCTCGTCAGGCTTGAATCCGAGGTGTATGTTGGCGTCAACTGTGTCGTAGCCCTCCTCTTGCAGCTTGTATGCTCTTATCTTGTTCATCAGTCCGATGCCGCGTCCTTCCTGTTGCATGTATATGAGCACACCCTTTCCAGCTTTTTCTATCATCTGCAGAGCTTTGTGTAGCTGTTCACCGCAGTCGCACCTCTTGCTGCCGAGTATATCGCCAGTGGCGCACGACGAGTGCACCCTGACCAGTATTTCCTCGTCGTCGTTCCATTTGCCTTTCACGAGTGCCATGTGCTCCAGTCCGTTGCTCTGCTGGCGGAAAGGAATCAGTCGGAAGTGTCCGTAGTCGGTAGGCATATCCACCTCGTCGCCTACCTCAATGATCGACTCCTTCTTCAGCCGGTATGCAATCAGGTCTTTTATCGAGATGAGTTTCATGTCCCACTCTTTTGCCATCTCGCTCAGTTGCGGCAGTCGTGCCATTGTGCCGTCTTCGTTCATTATCTCCATCAGCGCCCCTGCGGGGTAAAGCCCTGCCAGCCGGCACAGGTCGATGGCTGCTTCGGTGTGTCCGCTGCGTCGCAGCACGCCGTTATCTTGGGCATAGAGAGGATTGATGTGCCCTGGCCGTCCGAATGTCTCTGGTCGCGAGGCTGGATCGGCGAGTGCCTGTATCGTTGCTGCGCGGTCGTGTGCCGACACTCCTGTGGTGCATCCCTCCAGCTTGTCGATGGTTACGGTGAACGGAGTACCGAGCACCGATGTGTTGTCGCTCACCTGATGAGGCAGGTCGAGTTCCTCGCAGCGCGAGATGGTTATGGGTGCGCATAGCACTCCGCGGGCGTTCTTCAGCATGAAGTTCACCTTGTCGGCCGTAATCTTCTCGGCTGCAATGATAAGGTCGCCTTCGTTCTCACGGTCTTCGTCGTCGACAACGATTACGAATTTTCCCTCCCTGAAGTCATTGATGGCTTCCTCTATAGTGTTCATTATGATTGGCATATTGTTTCTTTTTCGTTTATTCTTGCTATGATGTTCTCGTTGGTGTGGTAGATTTTTCTCAGGTCGGATAGCAGGCGGCGTCTGAACTTCCACATTCTTAAATATAGGCACAGTCCTATCGGCACAATCACGGCGGCTGCGATGTTCATCCATCTCCGTTCGAACGGTCGCGTGTGGGCCTTCACCGATAGGATGGGGTAGTTGTTAAGTTCGTGCATGATCACCTTGTCGCGTGTGTTCGACAGATCGTCGATCAGTGGTTCCAGCTCGTCGTTTATGCGCTCTATCTCATGATCGGGCTCATATTGGAAGAACACCTTTTTCACGTTAGGTGCCGATTTCAGGTTGTGGGCGTTGGCGTAAATGCCCACGTCCTCGTTTATCTTCTTCATCAGCTCCACGTCGGCTGCATAGTCGGGGTCGTTGATGATCACCTCTTTGCTTGATATGTGCCGGCTCAGTCTGAGACCAAGGAGCTTTCTGAAGAATTCTTTGTACAGGTCGAGGTTGAACACCACCGAGTCGTTGTTTGCCTTATACGTCACGAAGGCTGCTACTGGTATGAGCACTGCTGACGACAATAGCTTTCCGAAGGGTATTGTCCACATGCCTCCGCGTGCCATGCGGTAGCCGGTGTCGTCGAGCACGAAGAAGATGATGTAGACTATCACCGCTATTATCACCGGTATGCCTATACCTCCTTTCCTCACTATTGCTCCGAGCGAGGCGCCGATGAAGAAGAAAATCAAGCATGACAGCGTCTGCGTGAACTTATTAATAATCTCAATCTTATGTTCCCTTATCTGTTTGTCGCCGTCCTTGCTTATAAGACTTCTGAATCCTAAGTCGTTAATTTCCGACTGCACCCTGTTCAGTGCTGCGTTCACTACCCGTGCCTTCACGTCGGGCGCCATGCCATCGTAAATGGAGTCTATCTTCAGTCTCGTCGTCTTTGCCCTTGCCACTGCTGCCACAGAATCTTTCTCCGCGAGCATCGGTCCGTGATAGTACGACCGCCGCAGCTCTTGTCCAAGCTGGAATCCCAGACTATCGTAGACACCGTTGAGCGAGT
Organism: Prevotella sp.; assembly: GCA_017477435.1. GTDB lineage: Bacteria > Bacteroidota > Bacteroidia > Bacteroidales > Bacteroidaceae > Prevotella. The sequence goes on along the minus strand of JAFUVV010000048.1, from coordinate 5,121 downwards.
CCATGTCGTGGGTGAGTTCGCTGATTCCCTTTCCGCGTGCTTTGTTCGACAGTCCCGTGGCATCACCCACGTTGAAGTCGCCGTCGTAGTCGAACACAATCTTCTTCTCCACGAACGTCTCCCTCCTGTATGGTACCGATGCGCTGCCAGCCAACTCCTGTGAGCGCATGTTCTCAAACCATTCGCCGTTCCACAGTGTCAGCAGTAGGTGTTTCTTCTCGGCTGTCGACTGCAGCATGCCCGAGTCGGCAAGAATGATGGCCTGGTCCTCGTAGCTGCCCGTCATGCGATAGATCATAATCCCGTAGAGCTTTCCCGTTTCCAGGTCTTTCTTCTCCACGTAGAGGTTGCTGTTCGGTATGCCGTCGTAGAATATTCCCTCGGGAATCTCCAGCTCAGGGTTCTTGTGTTTCATCGCCATGAGCAACTGTCCGATCTTCACCTGCGAGCTCGGACCGATATTGTTCTGGAAGATGAACGACGCAAAACTTATCAGTAGCGTGATGATTATCAGAGGTCGGAAAGTCTGCAACAGCGATATCCCCGACGCCTTTATTGCTGTCAGTTCACTGCTCTCGCCCAGGTTTCCGAAGGTGATGAGCGAGGCGAGCAGCACGGCCAGCGGTAATGCCTGCGGCACGAACATCATGCCCAGATACCAGAAGAACTGCGCGAGCACTGTGAGCGACAGGCCCTTGCCTATCATCTCATCGACAAAGCGGAACAGGAACTGCATCATCAGCACAAACTGACAGATGAAGAATGCCCCAGCAAAGAGCAGTCCAAACCGCTTGGCTATGTATATATCGAGTTTCTTGGGTCTAAGATTCATCAGTGTGAAAACTGCTTTTACAAATTTCAGTGGCAAAAGTAGTAAAAAAAACTAAGAATCTTATTGTTTTAAATCTTTTTTCAAATAAACGGCAATTTCTTTAGTTATGAGGTCGCTTCGCTCGCAGGTTGTGAGGTTATGAGGTTATGAGGTCACTTTGCTCGCAGGTTCTTTGCAAGCAATGCGATAATGGTCGTGCGATGAGGTGATTTCACCTTAAAACCTCAAAACCTAAAACCTTATAACCTTAAAACCTCAAAACCTATCTCACTTTCACGTACAGCACTCCGTGAGGGGGGATAACGTACGTGGCATCGGTGGCTATATCCTTTTGTCGCCATAGGTCGCGCACGGTATCGGCTTTCATGCCGATTTTCCCCAATGCCCCGCGGAGCAGTACCGGCACCGAGCTGTCGTTGAGGTTGAAGATGCCCACTGCATGCGAGCCGTCGTAGAGGTCGCGGCTCCACATCTGCATTCCGTCCTCCACGATGTCTTGATGTGCTTGGTGGCCAAGGATGTCCTGGTTTACGGCATTTACCTCATTGTTGCACAGGAGGTTTAAGGTGAAATCGTCTATCTGTGACACGTCGCATCCTATCAGCATGTTTGCAGCGAGCAGCGACCATAGTGATATGTGCGTATACTGCTCGTCGGGCGTCAGTCGTGTATCGCGCAGTGTGCTACTCCAGCCCACCTTGCCCACTATTAGCATGTCGGGGTCGTTCCAATGTCCGGGGCCGGCATAGGGATGAAGCTCTGCTTGCCGCACAAAGCCATTGCTGTAGAGCGACTCCCATGTGTCGTTGATGTCGTCGGAGGTGCGCCACGAATTGGCATCGATGTAGGCACCCCACAGCCACGATTTGCCAGAGCCGTACTGGCAGAGGGAATAGAATATGTCGCGCGGCTGCTCACGAATGAACTCCTGCATCTTCAGATAAGGGCGCATATAGAGGGCTTCCGACTTGTCGCGACTGGCATCGAAGACTCTCTTGTAGCCGCACAGGTCGTATTTGAGATAATCCACTCCCCAGCTGTTCCACACCTCGGCATCCTGCCGCTCATGACCAAATGAGCCGAGATATCCGCCGCAGGTGTATTCGCCTGGGCAGGAATATATCCCGAACTTTAGTCCGTTGGCGTGTAGCCAGTCGCCCAGCGCCTTCATGTCGGGGAACTTCTCGTTTGCCTCTATGCGTCCGTCGGGAGCACGCTCTTCTGCCTCCCAGGCATCGTCGATGTTCATGTAGGCATAGCCATAGTCGGCCAGACCGCGGTCGATGAGGGCTTTAGCCGATGCCATCACCTTCTCTTGCGACACACTCAGCCCCCAGCAGTTCCAGCTATTCCAGCCCATGGGTGGCGTGAGACCAATCTGTTGACCCACTTTCAGCGTGAAGTCGGCTTTGGCACTGCCTTTGCTGTTGGTCGCAGTAAATACCAGCTGATAATCGCCCTCCTCTGCGCAACTGCCGCTCAGGATGCCTTTCTCAGCGTCGAGCACGACTCCTTTCGGGAGTCCCTCAGCGGCATATCTCATTGGCTTCTCACCAGAGAAGGGCAGTCGGAATATTACCGGCGATCCTGGGCGCACGCCATACACCAGCGGACCGTTATACCTCGGTGTGGCGGGAGCGGGTGGGGTGAGGATATAGGGGGAACAGACTTCGGCTTTCAATACTTCCTCAAAGCGCGGGTCGGAGTATGTAACCTTTAGCCGCTTTTGAGGGCGCAAAGAAAAGGAAACCTGCTTTTCCTTCCATGCAGCAAGATTCACTTTCTGCGTTTTCGACGTCTCTTGAGTTCCGGTCATCACGTCTGTGACGGTCACGTGCAGCGCCCCTCCTGTCTTTACAGAGGAGGTCAGGACAGCTTTGTAGCCACCCGGTTCTGCAACGAGCGAAAGGTTTGCGAAATCTTTCAGGCTGGGTTTGACTATATTGAAAGCCCCTCGGTAGAATCCTCCCGGGTCGCCATAGTTATACACACGCACGGCAATGACGTTCTCCTGATCCCAACGCACCCACCGTGGGTTTACCACGTAGTAGCGTCGCTTTCCCCACTCGCTTGAATATCCTCCCGGGTCTTCGGGGAATGTGCCGGTTGCTCCTACATAGTGACCGTTTATCCATGTCTTGTCGGAGTCGTCGATAGCCCCCATGTCGAGCATGATGGCTTCTACTATCCCCTTTTTCATTGAAGAGGGTATCACCACGTGAATGCGGTACCATCCGATGCCGTTCACACGGTCCAGATCGAGTTGTTCCCAGGATTGTTCGAACGATACTTCCCGCCATGCACTGTCGTCGAAAGCATAGGCGCTCCACGACGGGTCGTCTCCCTTCATGAAACGGCCTCCTTCAATTGATACACTCTGGGCGTTCAGCGCTGGAGAGACTAACATCAGGGATAGGAAAATCAGTACTTTATTCATAATATAGGCTGTTGGTGGATTAATATTTACAAGAAAAATCTCAATATGTTAGCTTAGTGGTAAACATTTATGTGTAGCATCGTCACAAAGTTAGATATTTACCTTGAGATATGCAAATATTTGACAGGAAATCAATTAAATAGACAACTATAAAGGTTGCCCACGCCCCAACGTGTCTCAACGACCGCCTGTCTGCAAGTCTGTTCGTCGCTGAAATAGAGTGTCATGGCTACGAGGCTGTCAAACTGTGTGAAATCTATCATAATCCGTACCTTTCTATAAAAATAAGAATCCTCTTATAAAAGTAAAGCTAAGGTACATCTTTTTCCAGTGAAACCGGAATTATTTTAGTTAATGATAGCTAGAAGAAAGCTAAATAAAGCTAACGGCGGAAAACAAGAAATGCAGCCGTTGCCGACTGCATTTTCAAAAAACGGGGTCAGACCCTTTATAGTTGCCTAATTTTTTTGGACAATACAAAATCATTCTCTACCTTTGCAGCGGATTAATCATCCACCTCGGCTAAGGCGAGCCCGGATTCGTTCCCCCTCGTGCCGATTCAAGGACTCCTCATGGGGAGCCCTTGTTTTTCGAAATAGAGTCATTTATTGAACAATTGTCATCAGCCGTTCCTTCAGCAAAGCCCTTCTCTTAGTAATGAAATCCTTGAAATCTTTAATGTCAAGGCTTGCATCCCTTGGAATCAACTGGTTGTCAAGATCAATACTCTTTTCTTTTACCCATTCTTCTAAAGGTCTTGCATTCTTTGACTCATTCAAAGTACCATTAAGCAATTGTAAGTTTGGCATGGTGTCCCAATTCTCACTATTCTTGTAGAAGTCATATTCCTCATCTGTCATGTTTCCATCTTTCCTCAAATTACAGAAGTAAGCAGCAGGATGCAGGTGGTCTTTGTGATAAACCTGATTTCCAAAGTCAAAATGGGAATAGATCAAAGCCATTACAGGATAGCAAGATGGATCATCTTTGTGCAGACTTAGCAGGCCATCAATAACCTCCTCATTAAAAGAGAGACTCTTTGCTTGATTGCCCTTGAAAGCCTCTTTAATCTCATCGAATGGAAAACGAGCTTCATTAGCATGCGCATTAAGGACATCTCGAATGCCTTTAAGCACATAATCAGACTGACCACCAAACACATGCCTTAGTAATGATATACAGAACCATTTCCGCATAACATCCTTTTCCTCTTTGTGCATAATAGGATTATCATTGATAGTCTTTTCTATACCATGATTATAGATGTAGTACGCAATAGGAATTACTGCATTTCTTGCTTTCATGTTTGAGTAATTAAATCCCCAACTTTCTATTAACCGGAATGCTTCCCTAATACATCTGCTTATCCTTTCCCAGTTTTGTTCTATTTCAGATACTACCTCTGTTTTGAAGTTGTTAAGACGGAATTTGATGTCCCTACTGAATAGCACAAGGCACGTTTTCAATATGAAATCCGAGTCAATCATAAATCCAGGATTCCCAATAGCAAAAACTTGTTCGCAAAGTCGATGGAACTCCGTTCTTGTATCTTTCTGCCAATAAGCTGTAACAAATGACATTAACAAGTTAGAATAGCTAAGTGGTTCACCCCCCCTGTTTGTCCTAATAAAGATATCTAGCACCTTATCTATTTCCTGCTTGTCTTCCTGATAATAAGTTATCAATGGTTCCTTGAAGACCTTGCGATATAATTGTAAATGATAACGTAAAAGTATACCAAAAAATAATTCAAAAGTATACCACTTCGACTGAGTGCTGCAAAGGTACAAAAAGTTTGTTATACATTACTTATTGCTGATATATTTTTTTGTTTCTTTAATACGATACGACG
>JAFUVV010000047.1 GCA_017477435.1 Prevotella sp. | reverse complement strand
TTTGTTTTTACTCTCGGCTTTTTTCGCTTGCTCAACAACTTGTCACTACCTTTAGCTGACGCTGAAGGTAGGCTACGTCTCGGCATAAAAAACAAAAACTTGCGTTTTTATTTTGTTCTGCACTCGACTTGCACTACCTTTTTCTCCTCTTCGAGGACAAGAAGGTAGGATGCGCCTCGGTAAAAAAAAGATAAATCTTTTGTTTTTACTCTCGGCTTTTTTCGCTTGCTCAACAACTTGTCACTACCTTTAGCTGACGCTGAAGGTAGGCTTCGTCTCGGCATAAAAAACAAAAACTTGCGTTTTTATTTTGTTCTGCACTCGACTTGCACTACCTTTGCACCATAAAACAAAACATTGCAGATGAAGATACTTATCGTAAACGGACCAAATCTCAATCTCCTCGGACGGCGCGAGCCGGAGATCTACGGCGACAATACGTTTGAGTCTTACCTCACGGAACTCCGACGCAGATACCCCGACATAGAGATTTCCTACTACCAGAGCAACGTCGAAGGCGAGCTTATCAACCGCATCCAGGCCGACGGGTTCAGCGCCGACGGCATAGTACTGAACGCCGGTGCTTACACCCACACCAGCGTTGCCCTGCACGACTGCATACGCTCGATAACGTCGCCGGTGGTGGAGGTGCACATCTCCAACGTACACAAGCGCGAAGTGTTTCGGCGGCTGTCGATGATCTCGCCGGCATGCATCGGAGTGATCAGCGGATTCGGAATGGACAGCTACCGCCTCGCAATAGAAGCCATAAAAGAGCATGGACAGTAAGCTGGAAGAGTATATCGTCGACCACAGCTCTCCCGAGGGCGACTACCTCTACCGTCTCTGGCGCGCCACGAACATACATACCATCCACGGCCGCATGGCCAGCGGCTGTCTGCAAGGGCGCCTGCTGAAGATGCTCACGCAGATGATACGCCCGAAGAACGTGCTCGAAGTAGGGACGTTCAGCGGCTACAGCGCCATCTGCATGGCCGAGGGACTGGAAGAAGGAGCGACGGTATACACGTTTGAGATAAACGACGAGATGGAGGACTTCGCCCGGGAATGGATAGAAGGCTCGTCGGTGGCCGACAAAATCCGATTCATCATCGGCGATGCCAACGAGATGGCACCCAGGCTGGGCATCACGTTCGACATGGCCTTCGTCGACGGTGACAAGCGCCACTACGTGGAGACCTACGAGACAGTGCTCTCCATCCTGCGGCCAGGCGGATTCATCATCGCCGACAACACCCTCTGGGACGGGCACGTCGTCGACCCAGCCTACGACCACGACCAGCAGACAAAGGGCATCAGACTCTTCAACGACCACGTGGCAGCCGACGAGAGAGTGGAAGAAGTGATCCTTCCCATGCGCGACGGACTGACACTGATAAGAAAAAAATAAACGCAAAATAAGGAAAGAAAATGCAAGAGACACGACAGAATAGAATTGCACGAATGCTGCAAAAAGAGCTGAGCCTGATCTTCCAGAGCCAGACACGCATGATGCACGGAGTGATGGTCAGCGTGACACGCTGCCGGGTGAGCCCCGACCTCAGCATCTGCACAGCCTACCTGAGCATCTTCCCGTCGGAGAAAGCCGACGAACTGCTGGCCAACATCAACGCCAACGAGAAAACCATACGCTACGAACTCGGTACGCGCATACGCAACCAGGTGAGGATCATACCCGAACTGAGATTCTTCATCGACGACTCGCTCGACTATATCGAACACATCGACGAACTCCTGAAGAAGTGAATTTTCCCTTTTACATAGCCCGCCGTTACCTCTTCTCAAAGAAGAAGACCAACGTCATAAACCTGATATCGATCATCTCGGTGGCAGGCGCGGCAGTCGCTACCATGGCCCTCGTGATTGTGCTCAGCGTGTTCAACGGATTCTCCGACATGGTCGCCTCGCTGCTCACAAACTTCGACCCCGAACTGAAAATAGTGCCTGCCGAAGGAAAAAGCGTCGCTGCCGACGACCCCGTGCTGACAGAGATACGCTCGCTGGGCGAAATCGACGTGGCTACCGAATGCTACGAAGACCAGGCGCTCGCCGTCTATGGCGACCGGCAGGCAACGGTCATGGTGAAAGGCGTCGACGACAACTACGTCGAACTGTGCGGAGTGAACGACATCCTGCTCGGCAATGGGCACTTCCAACTCCACACCGGCATACTGCAGTATGCCATCCCAGGAGTAGTAATGGCGCAGGAAATGGGGATGAGCGCACGCTACGACGGGTATCTGAAAATCTATGCACCACGCCGGGAAGGACAGCTGAACATGTCGAACCCCACAGAGAACTTCACCACCGACTCGCTCCTCTCGGCAGGAGTGGTCTTCATGGTCAACCAAGCCCGCTACGACCGTAGCTACGTCCTCACGTCGATATCCTTTGCCCGTAACCTGTTCGAAGGACAAGGCATGCTCACCTCCCTCGAGCTGAAACTGAAAAACGCAGGGCAACTCAGCTCGGTGAAACGGAAGATAAAGAAAATTGCCGGCGAGAGATTCCGCGTGCTCGACCGCTACGAGCAGCAGCCAGACACGTTCCGGGTGATGCAGATAGAGAAGTTGCTGGCCTACCTCTTCCTCACGTTCATCCTCCTGGTGGCAAGCTTCAACATCTTCGGGTCGCTGTCGATGCTCATGATAGACAAGCGCGACGACGTGCAGATACTGCGTAACCTCGGAGCCACAAACCGGCAGATAACGCAGATATTCCAGCTCGAGGGATGGATGATATCGGCCCTCGGAGCAGTGATAGGCATCGCCCTCGGACTGCTCCTGTGCTACCTCCAGCAGACACTCGGACTCGTGAAAATGGGCAGCACCGAGGGGCAGTTCATCATCGAGAACTATCCGGTCAGCGTACATCTCGCCGACGTCGTGATCGTCTTCGTCACCGTGATGGCTGTAGGAGCACTGTTGGCATGGTATCCAGTGAAATATCTCGCCCGCAGACTGCAGATAAACGAATAGAAAACATACAAGAGAGCCCGAAAGAAAGAGAAATGAGAAAAAAACAAGTGCTGCTGATAGGCGACATGGTGAGCTACGGCAAGATAGCCACCTCGGCCATGACTCCAATCCTGTCACATGAGGGATTCGTCACCTACAACCTGCCTACAGCCCTCGTGTCTAATAACTTCGAATACAAGAACTACGCCCTTCTCGACACTACCGACTATATCCGCCAGACCATCAAGGTGTGGAGCACGCTCGGGTTCGGCTTCGATGCCGTGGCAACGGGATTCATCGCCTCGCTCGAGCAAGCCCGCCTCGTGGCCGACTTCTGCCGGGGACTCTCGGAAAAGGGCATCCCCATCTTCGTCGACCCAATCATGGGCGACGAAGGACGACTCTACACAGGAATGCCGGAGACCATGGTCGACAGCATGAAGGCGATGCTCAAGGTGGCACATGTGTGCTTCCCAAACTACACGGAAGCCTGTCTGCTCGCCGGCAGACAGTATCGCTCTGAAGGCATCACGGCCGACGAGGCCTTCTCTCTGGTCGACGATGTCCACGCAACAGGAGCCGCCTCGGTGGTAATAACGAGCATGATGGTCGACAGCAGACCGTCGGTTGTCGGCTATAATGCGTCTGATGATGGCCATTTCATCATCAACTACGACCAGCTGCCCATTCAGTTCTCGGGGACAGGCGACGTGTTTGCCGCTGAAATGATTGTCCACCTCCTCAGCGGAGACACCCTTGAGGCTGCAGCCAGGGAAGCCGTCGACACCGTATACCGTCTCATCTACAAAAACCGCAACGCACAGGATCCCTATCGGGGAATACCGATAGAGGAAAGCCTCGATGTGCTGTGAGAAAGAATAAACATAAAAATACAGAACACACTTGAACTGGATAGACACCATCTTAAACCTCCACTCGCCCCTTCAGAGCGTGATTCTCGTCAGCATGATCACTGCCGCGGGCATGGCACTCGCCAAGATAAAGCTCTCCGGAGTGTCGCTCGGCGTGGCATGGGTGTTCTTCGTCGGCATCGTGGCCGGACACTTCGGACTGAGCATCGACGACACCGTGCTGCGCTATACTGAGACACTCGGACTCGTGCTCTTCGTCTACACCCTCGGCCTCCACGTGGGTCCCAACTTCTTCGGCTCCCTCCGGCACGAGGGAGTGGCGCTCAATGCATGGAGCATAGCGGTCATCCTGCTTGGCACGGCGATGGCTGTGGCCATCACTCTCCTCACGCCGATGCCCGTCGGCGACGTGGTGGGTATCCTCTGCGGAGCCACAACAAACACGCCGGCTCTCGGTGCTGCCCAGCAAGCACTCGAGCAGATAGGCGCCTCCGGAGAATGGGCAGCACTGGCCACAGCCGTGACTTATCCCTTCGGCGTAGTGGGAGTGATCATCGCCATCATCGTACTGCGGCGATTCTTCGTCAGGCCCGACGACCTCAAACCAAAGACTCCCGACGAGACAAACCATACTCATATCGACCAATACGTCGTCGTCAACCCTGCCATCATGGGGAAGAGCATCGCCGAAGTGTCGCAGATGGCCCACCTGAAGTTCATCGTCTCACGCATCTGGCGAGGCAGTCAGGTGATCGTACCCCTCGCCACGACGCGGATGGAAAAGGACGACACGCTGATGGTTGTGGCCAATCCCGCCGACGTGAGCACCCTCGAGATACTCTTTGGACGGCGGCTGGAGAAAGACTGGAACCAAGACCGCATCGACTGGAACCACCTCGACTCGAAGGTGGAGAGTCGCATCCTCGTCATCACCCGCCGCGTGCTCAACGGCAAGCGCCTCGGACAGCTGCAGCTGCGCAAGGCCTACGGAGTGAACGTCAGCCGGGTGATGCGCGGCGACATCACCCTCCTGGCCACCGACGACCTGCGACTTCAATACGGCGACCGAGTCACCGTCGTAGGCACCCACGACGATATTGACCACACCGAGCACTTCTTCGGAAACACCGTGAAGACGCTCAGCGAGCCAAACATCGGAAGCATATTCCTCGGTATGATGCTCGGACTCCTCCTCGGCACACTGCCCATCCCACTGCCCTTCACCGACCATCCGCTCCGGCTTGGCATCGCCGGAGGACCCATCATCATGGGTATCATCGTCGGAGCGCTCGGGCCACGCATGCACTTCATCTCCTACACCACGCGCTCCGCATCGCTCATGCTCCGCAAGATGGGACTGTCGCTCTACCTCGCATGCCTCGGACTCGATGCCGGGAAAGACCTCATCGGCACCGTCATGCGTCCCGAAGGACTCCTATGGCTCGCCATCGGAATAGCCGTAACCCTCCTGCCCGTCGTCATCGTCGGATTAGTAGCGCTACTGACGCGAAAGATGGACTTCGGCACAATATGCGGACTCCTCTGCGGATCGATGGCCAATCCCATGGCCCTCAGCTACGCCACCGACACCATACCCACCGACAAGGCAAGCCTCGCCTACGCAACTGTATACCCCATCGGCATGTTCCTGAGGGTCATCATCGCGCAGATGCTCGTCGTCATGCTCGTTTAAATGACCCCTTACGAGTAAGTTGATCTTTTTAACTACAGACCGCACGGGAAGCTATTATGCATTATGCATTACGAATTATAAATTATAAAAATATGTTAGTAATCAATTCTTACGACGATTTCGCCTCACATCTCGGCGAAGACCTCGGCGCTTCCGACTGGCTGCTCGTCGACCAGGAGCGCATAAACCTTTTTGCCGACGCCACTCTCGACCATCAGTGGATACACGTCGACACTGAGCGGGCGAAGACTGAAAGCCAGTACGGCACCACAATCGCCCACGGTTACCTCACCCTCTCACTGCTGCCATACATGTGGGACCAGATCGTCGACGTGCGCAACATACGCATGCTCGTCAACTACGGCATGGACCGAATGAAGTTCGGCATACCCGTCGTCACCGGCAGCCGCATACGCCTCGTCACCAAGCTACACAACATTGAGAACCTGCGTGGCATCTGCAAAGCCGAGATCGACTTCAAGATAGAGATAGAAGGACAGCGCAAGCCCGCCCTCCAGGGCATCGCCAGCTTCCTCTATTATTTTGTCTGACCGTGCACAGGCATCATGCCGTCGCCGCCAGCAATGCCGTCAGAGGCAACCATACCGCAAGAGTAAGCCTGCTATCAAGCACGGATAGTTTTGCTATCTGCACCAGATAGTAGTAGTATCTGCTTTTGATAGTGTCGCTATCTGGTGTTGATAGTATGGGTATCTGTGCTTGATACTAAATGATACTCGCATTGATGAAAAAAACAAGGAGTCGTTCCATGCGGAGCGACTCCTTGTGTATATAATATAATGTGTGATTGTTACCCAATCTTGCTGCCAGGCTTGACGGGCTTGGTCAGTGTTGTCACGCTTAGCGTGCCGTCGTAGTTCTCGGCAGAGAGGATCATGCCTTGGCTCTCGATGCCCATGATTTTGCGCGGGGCGAGGTTGGCTATGAAGAGGATGTCTTTGCCGATGAGCTCTTCGGGTGAGTAGTGCTCGGCTATTCCGCTAAGGATGGTGCGGGGGCTGCCGGTGCCGTCGTCGATGAGGAACTGCAGGAGCTTCTTCGATTTCTTCACTCTCTCGCAACTGACGACGTGGCCCACGCGGATGTCAACCTTTTCCCATTCGCTGAAATCCACATTCTTCTTTATCGGCTCTGCCTTGTAGGCTGCGGCTTCGTTCTCCTTGCGTATGCGTTCGAGGCGGTCGAGCTGTGCCTGGATGGCGTCGTCGTCGATCTTTTCGAAGAGCAGCTGTGGCTCTTGCAGCATCTTGCCTGTGGGCAGGATGTCGGTGCTGCCGAGCTGGCTCCAGTCGAAGGTCATGAAGTCAAGCATCTTGCGCAGACGGTTGGATGAGAATGGGAGGAATGGGTCGAAGGCGATGGAGAGGTTGCCCACGAGCTGCAGTGATACGTAGAGTATCGTTGCTACTCGGCTGGCTGCCTCCGACTGTTGGCAGAGCTGGCTGTTGACCTCGGCTTGCCTGCGGAGCGCTGCTGGGGTGAGTGTGCCGTCGGGTCGGCGCTCGGCAGCGGGCTGGATGAGCTGGGCATCGACGTCTTTCCACAGCTTCCATGGCTCACCTTCGGTGATGTAGCGGTTGCCGATGCGGGCGAGGTTCATGGCTTCTTTCTGTGCCTCGCGGAACTTGAACTGGTCGAGGAGCTGTTCCATGCGTTCCTTTACGTCCTTGAACTCGAGGATTGCCTGGCGGTCGATGTCGGTCAGGGTGCCACATGGTGGCACGACGCCTCCGAAGTATTTCTTCGTAAGCTGCAGGGCGCGGTTTACGAAGTTGCCGTAGATGGCGACGAGTTCGGAGTTGTTACGCTCCTGAAAGTCTTTCCATGTGAAGTTGTTGTCCTTCGTCTCAGGCGCGTTGGCGGTGAGCACATATCGCAGCACGTCTTGCTTTCCCGGGAAGTCGAGGAGGTATTCGTGGAGCCAGATGGCCCAGTTGCGCGAAGTTGATATCTTGTCGTTCTCGAGGTTGAGGAACTCGTTGGCGGGCACGTTGTCGGGCATTATGTAGTCGCCATGGGCTTTCATCATCACGGGGAAGATGATGCAATGGAAGACGATGTTGTCTTTTCCGATGAAATGTACGAGTCTTGTGTCGGGGTCCTGCCACCATTTTTGCCACGTGCCCCACCGTTGTGGGTCGCGCTCGCAGAGCTCTTTCGTGTTGGAGATGTAGCCGATGGGTGCGTCGAACCATACGTAGAGCACTTTCCCGTCGGCTCCTTCCACGGGTACGGGTATTCCCCAGTCGAGGTCGCGTGTCATGGCACGTGGCTGCAGGTCCATCTCGAGCCACGACTTGCACTGTCCGTAGACGTTGGGTCGCCACTCTTTATGTCCGTCGAGAATCCACTCTTTCAGCCAGTCTTGATATTTGTTGAGTGGGAGATACCAGTTGACAGTCTCTTTCATGACGGGTGTTGAGCCCGATATGGTCGACTTTGGGTTAATGAGTTCTGTGGGGCTCAGGTCGTGTCCGCACTTCTCGCACTGGTCGCCGTAGGCTCCTTCGTTGTGGCAGTATGGGCATTCGCCTGTCACATAGCGGTCGGCGAGGAACTGATGGGCCTCTTCGTCGTAGAGCTGTGTGGTGGTTTTCTCCTCGAGTTTGCCTTCGTCGTAGAGCTTCCGAAAGAAGTCGGCGGCAAACTTGTGGTGTGTCTTCGACGTGGTACGTGAGTAGACATCGAAGGATATGCCGAAGTCTTCGAACGAGTTGCGTATCATCTCATGATACCGGTCGACGACGTCCTGTGGGGTGATGCCCTCTTTCCTGGCGCGTATGGTGATGGGTACTCCGTGCTCGTCGGAGCCTCCGATGAATACCACTTCCTCCTTCTTGAGGCGGAGATATCGCACGTAGATGTCGGCCGGCACGTAGACTCCGGCGAGGTGACCGATGTGCACGCCTCCGTTGGCATAGGGGAGGGCGGCGGTAACGGTAGTGCGCTTGAATTTCTTCTGTTCCATATATCTGTATTTTAGTGATGCTGATGGTATGTCTGTCGTATCGACATGATTTCCAAGGTGCAAAGGTAATAAAGAAAATGAAGAATGAAGAACGAAGAATGAAGAATTTCAGGGATAATTGTAAGTTGAAAGTTTAAAAGTGGAAATTATCTGCTGAATCTGCGAGATCTGCGTTGAGCAACGATGACGGGAACGACAATTATGGGCTATGCGCTATGAGAATTGTCGAACATAGGTGAGACCCACTGACCGAAAGGGAAGTAATTCTGCACTATGAACTATTCTGCTGTGAGGCGATTTCCGGTCATTCTGTCCATGTATTGCTGTATGATTGCCTTCAGTCGTCGTTCCATCTGCTGCTGCTCTGCTACTGTTCCGGCGATGTTGTGCTGCATTTTCCAGTCGCCCAGCCGATAGAGTGCTGTAACGTTCTTGCCGTCGAACTGGAGGACATATTTGCCGTCGACGTACTGATATGTGCCGTTGAGATAGTTCACGGCCCATGTGTCGGCTGCGGGAGTATTGAGAATATCGATGCCGAAGGCGCAGTATGGGTGGTCGTAGCCGGTGAGGTTGAGCACGGTGGGCATGATGTCTATCTGCTGTGCTATGCCGTCGCGCATCCCTGGGGCGACGATGCCGGAGGGGGTATAGATGATTATTGGCGAGCAGAACCCGCCGATGTCGCTCTTGTATTCGTCGTAGGCCGACATGTTGGTATGGTCGCTTGTGATGACGAAGATGGTGTTCTCAAACCATGGTTGCTTCTTTGCGGTGTCGAAGAAGCGACGCAGTGCGTTGTCGGTGTAGCGTATGCATTTGTGGATGGGCAGTGGTCCTTCTTCGAATTGAGTTTTATATTCCTCTGGAATGCGGAACGGATGGTGGCTTGAGGCTGTGAAGAGGGCGGTGGTGAAGGGTTGGCGCAGTTCGCTCATCTTCAGTGCGAAGTACTGCATGAACGGCTCGTCCCAGATGGCCCAGTAGCCGTCGAAGTCGTCGTCGCCGCGGAAGCGGTTGTCGTTGTTGAAGTCTTCGCGGCCGTAGTAGTGGTCGTAGCCGATTGAATGTGCAAAGGCGTTGAACCCCATGCTGCCTGTGCGTGCACCGTGGAAGAAGGCTGTCTCGTAGCCTTTCTCTTTGAGGCAGCTGGCGATGCTGTTCACTCGGTTGAGGCCTTGTGGCGTGAGTACGAAGGGCTTCACAAACATCGGGATGGAGGAGAGTATTGAGGGCATTCCGTCGATCGACTTTCTTCCGTTGCAGAAGGAGTAGCGCCACGTTGCGCTGTGCTGTATGAGGGAGTCGGTGAATGGCGTGTAACCTTCGTACCCGGGGAGCATCTCGTGGTTGAGGGAGCCGATGTATTCGCGGCCGAAGCTTTCGATTATGATCACCACGACGTTGGGAGAGGATGGTCTGGAGTCGGCAGTTGGCTGTTGAAGACTGTGACCAGAGTCTCCTTCTGAGGGTTGTGAGAGGGCGGGAGAGTGTCCGGTTTCCTCTTTTTTCTTTTCACTTCCCGCTGTTTTTGCGTCGGGTCGGTGCACGGGGGTGAATATGCTTTCCAGCTCGTCTTTGTCGCTGAAGTAGCCTGGGTCGTTGAACACGCTTTTCCCTATTGTGCGTATTACGGAGAATGGTGTGTTCAGCACGAGTGCCGTCTCCGTGGGGTGGTTGGTGTATTCGGCTGCGCTGCTCAGTGCTACAGGGCGTATGTCGCGGTGGCGGAACCCTCCGATGGGGGCTGTCAGTACCAGTATAGCGGCGACGGCGAGTAGTGCCAGTCCTGACAATTGCTGCCGTCGGTGGTGATAGAGGCGGTGGGCTATGTAGGCGATGGGGATGGCGAGGAGATACTGATGCCAGTGGTTGAGCAGTCCGCCGCGTATTCCGCTGACGCACATCACGGCCCCCACGATTAGCGAGGGCACTTGCAGGGCGTAGTATCTCTTCAGCGACTGGTGGGCGATGTCAATGCGTGGGGTGAAATATAGTCGCCACAGGGCCCAGATGAGTACTGCTGCGAGCAGGACGAGATACCAGTGATTGACGATCTCCACTCCCATCACCTGCCCGAGGTTGTCTTCTCCTGAGAACTCGCCGAACACTTCCGACGACGTGCGCCGCAGCGTGTAGCGGAAATAGACGGAGTCGGCAAGGTTGGCGGCAAGGGCGATGGTGTTGACAACGATGAACACCCACTTGCAGAAGCGTTGGTAACCGGCGCGTTCCTTCAGGTGGAACGGCAGCAGAATGAGCAGTATCCACACGGCGTTGGTGTACATTATTCCTGGCGTGTCGAGCACGGTTCCTCCCCAGAACAGCCTTGGCAGACTGCCTTCGGCAATGCTCTGGCGGAAATAGTCAAGATTGAGGAGCAGATACTCCACACGTGCTATAAAATATATGATGTATACCAAGGCCAGGTTCCATGCCACGGCCATTAGCGGCGACACTACCGAGCGGGAAAGGGATTTATGGTTCATGGGTGTTTGGTGATGGGTGATTGTTGAAGTGTGATGGGTGATTGATGAAGGGTTATTTCACTTCTTCTTGCCGTTTGTTTCTTTTTCCATTTTCAGCAGTCGTCGCTTGCGGTCGATTCCTGCGGAGTATCCTGTCATGCTTCCGTCGGCACCTATCACCCTGTGGCATGGCACTATGAGTAGCACGGGGTTGTGTCCTACGGCTGCGCCCACGGCCTGTGCCGACACTCTTTCCACTCCTTTCCTTCGGGCGATGCGGCGGGCGATGTCGCTGTAGGTGGTGGTATGCCCGTAGGGGATGGCGAGCAGCTGTTCCCACACCATCTTCCTGAACTCGCTGTCGCAGATGGTCAGCGGCGGATTGAGCGCGGGTATGCGGCCGGCGAAATAGGAGTCGAGCCAGTAGGAGGTGATTCTGAATGCCGGC
This sequence comes from Prevotella sp., assembly GCA_017477435.1. Classification (GTDB taxonomy): domain Bacteria; phylum Bacteroidota; class Bacteroidia; order Bacteroidales; family Bacteroidaceae; genus Prevotella. The sequence continues at coordinate 101,623 of JAFUVV010000047.1, read as the reverse complement.
AGGTCGGCTTTCTCTTTCACACCGGCATCTTTCGGAAACGGAGGATGGCAGTCGTCGAACCATAGTCCGGTGAGGCTCTCGCCGTCGCTCGTCATCGTCATCGCGCCGAGCGGAGAGAGGTAGTGGTGGAAGAAAATGGTCTTGTGCTTCTTCATGACGGGGGTGTTATTTTTGTCTTCCGAGGATGCGTGAGAGCTGCTCAAACAGTTCCTCCTCGGAGTGATACGGATAGACGTTGAAATAGTCGTCGCCGCCGATCATTGCCGACAGGCGGCATCGCTCGGGGTTGTAGAACACGTGGCATGGGATGCCCATCCGTTCGGCGTAGGCCAGCTCGTAGCCCACCCCGAGCGAGGGGCACGTTGCTTCGCCGATGAGCATGTCGCTCTCGCGGAGCCACGACGTGTCCTGACGGTAGATCTCGGCGTCGTCGCACGCTTCCGCGCCCACCGCTGTGGGCTGCTGCGCACCCACGTGCTCGGTGAGGACACGGTCTTCACGCTGGATGAAGTCGATCATACGGCGATAAAGACCGGCATCGACACGGCCGCCCCGTATCGAACCGGCAAAATATATCTTCATGTTCATGGCACCTTCTGTTTTCAGGCATCACGGGATGCCGAGTTCTTTGCTCTTGCAAATATACAAATTATCCGCCACATGCAAAAACATTTGGCACATTTATATACAAAAACAGGGCGAAGTACATGGGCCATGTACTTTGAATACACGAACGTCGTACTCCGAGTACATGGCCTTTGTACTCGCAGTACAAAAGCCATGTACTGCGGCCGTACTGTTCCTTTGGTAAGGCTGTATGCATCTTTTGCCCTGCACGAAAGGTTTTTTTAACAGTCGGAGGCAGTGATTGTTCCACAGAAATTTCTTATATTTGCAGCGTGAAATAATATTGACAACCTAATCTAAACCATTTTTCGTATGAAGAACAAGGTTTTTCTCGTCGTCGTCTTTTCGATGCTGCTGGGCCTTCAGTCCGGTCAGGCACAGGACATGGCACGCTACCGCCAGGTGGTGAAGACACTCAGTTCGCGCAAATACCAAGGCCGCGGCTACGCCCGTGGCGGTGCAAACAAGGCCGGCCGATACCTCGAGCAGCAGCTTCGGCGCGCAGGGGTCGACGAGCTGCAGCGACAACCATTCGCAATCGACATCAACACCTTCCCCGGCCGTGCCGCAATGGAGGTGGACGGACGGAAACTCATCGTCGGGCGCGAGTTCTCGCCACGCGAGTATTCGCCAGGCATAAAAGGCGAGTTCCCCCTATACTTTGTCGACACCCTCCACTACGACAGCGACCGCATCTTCGCCGACCTCGAACGACCGGAAAACCGCGGAGCAATGGTCGTGTGCGACTTCTGGTTCACCTATAAGCACGCCAAGGACTTCAGACGCCTCCAGACAGCCGGCGGAGCACCAAACGCAGGACTGCTGCTCACGTGGGAGACACCACTCAAATTCTTTAAAGCCTACGGCGAACGGGTGGTCGACAAACCGGTCATCTGGGTAGGGCCAGAGTGCATAGAAGGAGCAAAGAAAGTGAAAATCGACCTCGAAAACCAAATGCTAACGGGCTACCGACTCTTCAATGTGATAGCAAAAGTCGAAGGCAAACGCCACGACAGCTGCTACGTGTTCACCGCCCACTACGACCATGTCGGCACGCTCGGACGACACGTCTTCTACCCCGGAGCAAACGACAACGCATCAGGAACAGCCACACTCGTCACACTGGCAGAGTACTACACAAAAAACCGACCCGAACGAGACATCTACTTCTTGTTCTTCTCCGGAGAAGACGCCAACCTGAGAGGGTCGAAATGGTACGTCGAACATCCCATCGTGCCACTCGAGAAAATAAAATATCTCATAAACATCGACATGATAGGCGACAACAACCCAACCCTCTACACCGAGACAAGCGACCAAGGGCTCACGATGTTCACGCTCTTCGAGAAAATAAACCGCGAGAAGAACTACTTCCAGAACATTGAGCGGGGCACACTGGCCGCCAACAGCGACCACTATCCCTTCGCCATGCGAGGAGTGCCGTGCATATTCCTGGAAAACGAAAAAGGCGATGCATACAAAAACTACCACTCGCCGCAAGACAACTGGCAGAACGTCGTCACCACAACCTACGAACCCCTCTTCCGACTCGTCAGAGACTTCATAGGACAATACCAGTGAAAACAACTGCAGACGAATGACTGCGTGGGAACAACCCCGGGAAAGAAACTGTTGCCGATGAGGAAACAAACGAAAAACCCTGCAGAGCATCTGCCCTGCAGGGACCATTCCTTCCTCCATACGCGAAAGAAAAAGACAGCACTCTCCGAATATCGCTCTTTCACATTTTCAGAAAACACATTTTGCCGTCAAAAGCCGTAAATGTCTAACAAAAGGTAGCAAAAAGCGCGCAAAAAGTGGAAAAAATGTAAAAAAAACCGAATTGTCAACTAATCTAATACAAATTTTTTTTGACGATTGCAGAATACTTATTAAGTTTGCACTCGATTACGGTATCAGCAATCAATTAATCATCCATTAAAGAAAGCTATGCAGAAAATAGGTGCTCTTATAAAAGAAAAACTTCTGGAAAGAAACAAGACTGTGGTCTGGTTTAGTAATGAATTGGGATGTAGCAGAACGAATGTCTACAAGATATTCGAAAGGTCATCCGTCGCTTCCGACGACCTCTATCGCATATCCATATTGCTCGGATTCGACTTTTTTAAAGTATATTCAGAGGAGCTCAGTCGTGAGCTCAAAAAAAACAAGGGTTAATAATTTAGTAGAAAAGATCAAGTACTTTCATGAGTACTGAGAAGTAGATGCCACATGTGATATGCGGCGTCTATTTTTGTATCCCACTCACCACGGCCACACCAGACGTCCTGCCGCATCAACAGCCATGCCCGATGAGCCACCAAGCGCTTGACAAAAATCACATTCCTCGTCGTCTCCTGCCGAAATATATCCCAACTATGCCCCCTTCCCCCCCCTTGCACCTTCACATTTTTGGTCTTTTCACTCTACAACCTTCATCCTTCGTCGCCTCACTTACGGTCAGTTAGTATCACTTTTTTGCGACAAATCTCTTCATTCTTCATTTTCTTTATTACCTTTGCAGCCGATAATGATTGCAACGGATAATTCCGTCAGCAAGAATACAATAAAAGAACAAGAAACAGAAATGAAAGATATTTGCTGCATAGGCCATATCACACGCGACAGAATCATCACCCCCCTCCAGACGGTATACATGTCGGGAGGCACGTCGTTCTACTTTGCCTATGCCTTCTCCCACCTGCCAAAAGAAGTGTCGTTCCAACTTGTGACCAAGGTGGGCAGCGACAGCATGCAGACCATCAGTGACATGCAGCGCGCCGGTATCGACGTTATGGTCTATCCAAGCCGTGAGACTGTGTTCTTCGAAAACAAATACGGAGCCAACCAGAACGACCGCACGCAGCGTGTGCTCGCCAAGGCCGACCCTTTCACGGCAGAGGAGATGCAGAACCTCGACGCAAAGATATTCCATCTGGGCACTCTCCTCGCCGACGACATCTCGGCCGACGTCGTCAGGCTCCTCTCGCAGAAAGGCCGCATATCTATCGATGCACAGGGCTATCTCCGCGAGGTGCGTGGCGAGAATGTCTTTGCCACAGACTGGCACGACAAGCTGAGCATCCTCTCCTTCTGCGACATCCTGAAGGTGAACGAACAGGAGATGCTTGCCATCACCGGGCTCAGCGACCCGCGCCAGGCAGCACGCCAGCTGGCAGAGTGGGGCGTGAAGGAAGTGCTTGTCACACTCGGCAGCGAGGGCTCGATAATACTTTCCGAGGGACAGTTCTACGATATTCCGGCCTATGAACCACGTCGCATCGCCGACGCAACAGGCTGCGGCGACACCTATTCGGCAGGATATCTCTATTGTCGGTCGCTGGGAGAGGGGTTCGAGGAAGCCGGGAAGTTTGCAGCAGCAATGTGTACGTTGAAGCTGGAGCACAGCGGACCGTTCGACCGGACAGTGGATGAGGTGAAGAAAATCGTTATGTCAAAATAAGCGTTTCAATATATAAGCAACGAGGGGCACGACAGTTGGTCGCGCCCCTCGTTTGTTTTAACCCAAATCGGTCATTAGACAGAGGAAAGGGATATTAAAGTTTGTGATGACTCTCTTTATGCTATATCAGCACTTGTTTTGCCATCTTACCGCTTTTACCTTCTCGACGTAGCCCGCTACGCCTTCAAAGATAAAACTGCTAATCTGCCTAAAACAAGTACAACTCTATCATAAGTCTAATGGCCGTTTTGGGTTTAAGTCGAAAAGTGTCAATATTCTATTTCGATCTTCAGGTTGTCGTAGAACCGGTCGATGACGTCGATCATCTCGTCGGGCAGTAGCCGGAGGGCCTTTTCGATGAGTTCCTCGGGGATGTCGTAGTATGCCTCGGCGATGGAGCCGCATATTGCAGCCTTCGTATCTGTATCGCCGTCGGCCATGACGGCGGTGCGTATGGCGTTCTCATAGTTTGTGCTCTCGAGGAAACAGCGTATAGCCCAGGGTACTGTCTCCTGGCATGTGCTGTCGAAATGTCCTAAGGATCCGATGCGCATGATGTCCTTCAGGGGCGGCAATTCGTAGCCGAAGCCGCGTCTGACGGAGTTTTCCACCTCATCCTTCGTTATGCGGCAGGTGCGCAGCCAGTATATCAATGACGCCACGCATTGTGCTCCTTTTATTCCTTCGCTGTGGCAGTGGCTCACCTCTGCGCTCTGCTTGGCCTGGTCTTTCACGTCGTCGTACTCATGAAAGAGCCATCCCACGGGGCTCACTCTCATTGCTGCGCCGTTGCCGAAGGAGGCGTGTGGCAGCACATTGTCTTGCATGAACCACTTGCGGAACATTGTCCCGTAGCCGCCCATCGGGTCGGGGTAGCGGCGGCACCATTCCACCAGCGAGTTGCGATACGGCTTGCCGCTGAGGATAGCATCGGCGATAGCTATCGTACAGACAGTGTCGTCGGTGAAAGAGCATTCGTCGGTAATCAGTTCGAATCCTTCTTTTGGTGCTGGTCCGAACTCAAATCGTGAGCCTACAATGTCGCCAATAATAGCTCCTAGCATGTTATGTTAAAAGGTTAAATGATTTGTACCCCCACCGAGAATCGAACTCGGATCAAAGGTTTAGGAAACCTCCGTTCTATCCATTTAACTATAGGGGCAACCTTGTGACAGCAGCTATCCGTACTTGGCTGAGCTGCTGTTTTCGTGTGCAAAATTACGAATAAACGTGTGAAAAACGAAAGGAACGTCGTTTTTTTTGAGTTTTTCCGCTCTCAGTTTATTCTTTATCACTTCAGCCGGCTTGCTTTCACTCCTTCGAATGTAATCTTCACGGGCACTATCATCCCGTCTTTGTCGAATGTGAGTCGGTCGATGCATGTTGCTCGGTGGTTGTGGTGTGTCTCGCTGAGCGGCCTGCGGTGGTAGACGATGTAGTATTCGTCGTTGCCCTTCCCTTTTATCACGGAGTGGTGTCCTGCTCCTGTGGCCACTTCGGGGTCTTGCTGCAGGATTTTCCCGATGCGCTTGAACGGTCCGAAGGGAGAGTCGCTTATGGCGTAGGCAACGCAGTAATCGGGTCCTCCCCAGCCGCCTTCCGACCACATGAAATAGTATTTCCCGCCGCGTTTGAGCATGAACGGGCCTTCCACGTAGTTCTCCGGTGTCACTTCCTTGTAGGTCACGCCGTCGTCGAACGGCACGACTCGTGTCAGGTCGTTGCTCAGCCGCACGACGTTGCAGTGTCCCCATCCGCCGTAGTACATGTAATACTGTCCGTCGTCATCGCGGAACACATACTGGTCTATCGGCTGTGCGCCGTTTATCACGTGGTTTATCAGCGGTCGTCCGATGGCGTCTTTATATGGTCCCTCGGGCTTATCGCTCACGGCGACACCTATTCCGCCCACTTCTCCCTCGTGCATGTCGTTGGCTCCGAAGAACAGGTAGTACTTTCCGTTGGCGTGGATCACCGACGGTGCCCACATTGCGCGGCGTGCCCAGCGTATGTCTGCAGCCTGGAGTACATAGGGATGCTTCGTCCACGTGACAAGGTCTTTCGACGAGAAGGCGTCGAAGTGGAGCTGCTTGTCGAAGTCGTCGGAATAGGTCGGGAAGACCCAGTAGGTGTCGCCATAGACGATAGCTTCAGGGTCGGCATACCAGCCTTCGAAAATCGGGTTGCCACTGGTTTTCTTCTTGCACTGTGCACTGGCGGTGAGCGACATGAATGTCAGCAGTGCCAATGCGATGGTTGTCTTTTTCATATACTTTATATTGTTGTTTTCTATTGTCATTGGCAAAGATACGACATTTCTTCCATAATACGGCAGAAAAGGCCCCTTTTTTCGCTCTCCCGACGTTTTCTCCTTGCCCTGGGGAGCGTACAGCCGACAGTACATGGCTTTTGTACTCCGAGTACATGGGCTTTGTACTGCGAGTACATGTACTTTGTACTGCGAGTACATGGGCTTTGTACTGCTGACAGGGTGATGGAGTAATGGTGACGGCAGCTTGAGTGACCGCATTTATAAAGGTGCGGCGCGGCGGATGGGGCAGTGGTGAGGGCATGGAAAATGCCGGTTTCATCGCTGCCGGAGAATGGTGTTTCTCCCGATGAAATCGGCATTTTCTGGAGGATATCTTCGATGAAACCGTGTTTTTCCTAATCTTTCATCCCCATCTTCCGCAGTCCGTCTTCCAGTGTCCTGTCCACGTGGGTCCTGTCGTAGCGGGCATCGTTTATGCGCAGGCGTATTTTCTCGTTCCACCAAATCATTCTCGCGAGTGCGTTTTTCATTTCCTGCCGTGCCCACCGCTTGTCGTAGAACCCTGCGATGCCGTGTGTGTCGCCCACGTAGGTGTGGAACATATACGGCACCTGCATCTCTTCCAGCTGCTGCATGTAGTGTGCCGGGCCGAAGGTGGAGAATTTCCCTTCGCCTATCGTGGCAAAGTCGTAGGGCACGAGTTCGTCGGATGTGCCGTGGAAGGCAACGTATGGACACGGGCGTCGCTTCCACGTGAGCTCCTTGCAGTCGGTCAGCCAGATGCCTCCTGCAAACGGCACCACGGCTCTGTAGTTGAACCCTTGTGGCAGGCGTGATGTTGCCATGGGATGGTCGTTGCAGATGAGATACTCCGCCGTGGCACTGTTTATGGCGCCGGCACTGCATCCGCTGATGACGACAATGCTCGTGTCGGCCTTCCACTCTTCGGCCTTGGCGATGACGAATGCCGTGGCGTCGAACAGGTCCTCCACACCCATCTGTATGGCTGTGGCATACGACTCGGCGAAGTTTCTGCGCGTGAGTCCTTCGGCCGACTTCTTCACCTGCTGGATATAGAGGCGATAGTCGATACCGATGGCGATGTATCCCTCCTCGGCCATGTCGGTGAGCAATGCGTGGCCGGCGTGGCGGTTGCCGCCTTCCCATCCGCCGCCAAACGAGAAGATGAAGACGGGCTTCTTGGCGTAGGTGGTGATAGAGGGGTCGTTGTAGACGTCGAGCGTGAGTCTCTGGCCGTCTTTCTCGGCGTAGACATAGTTCTTGATGGTCACTCCTTCGGCCACGGCCATCGCCTTCAGCGGCAGCAGTAGGCAGAGCATCATGAGGTTGAGAATCTTTCCTTTCATGTTGATATAGGGTTTAGAATTTGTTTTCTTTCAGCTGCGACACATACTCGTAGAGTTTCCGGTAGAACTTGTGGGAGGCGAGAGTTCGCTCGTCGCCCAGTATCATGAGTTTCATTCTCGCGCGGGTGATGGCCACGTTCATGCGCCTGAGATCGCTTAGGAATCCTATCTCTCCGTCGTCGTTGGAGCGCACCATCGATATTACGATGATGTCGCGCTCCTGTCCTTGGAAGCCATCAACGGTGTTCACGCTGACGAGGTTGCGGTAGGGTTTCAGCGTGGAGTCTTTCTTTATCAGCCTCCGGAGCAGTTGCACCTGGGCGCGATATGGTGAGATGATGCCTACGTCTATCTGTTCGTCGAGTATCCTCTGCTTGCCTATCTTCGCGAAATAGTTCTTCAGGGTGTCGATGGTGAGTTCGGCCTCCTTGCGGTTTATGCGTCCGAAGGTCTCGCCGATGAATTCCTCGCCGATTCCTTCCGGCGTGGCAATCCATTCCATCGGTGTGTCGTAGTCGAGTATGCCTCGATGTCTTACCTGCGGGGCCGACACTACTTTCCCGTCGTAGAACCACTCCGACGAGAATTGCATGATTGCCTCGTTCATGCGATACTGCACCTGCAGCAGCGTCACCACTTCGGGTTTGTTCTCCACGATGCGCTCCATGAGCGTCTTTCCGAGTCCTGCCTTCAGCGCCGGCAGACTTTTTATGGTCGGTGGGAGCTGGCAGTGGTCGCCGGCGAGGATTACTCGTGACGCCCGTCGGATGGGTATCCAGCATGCTGCCTCGAGCGCCTGTGCCGCCTCGTCGATGAAGAGAGTGCCGAATTTCTGTCCGTCGAGCAGCCGGTTGGCGGCTCCTACGAGTGTGCTGGCAATCACGCGTGCCTGTCCGAAGAGGTCGGCGTTGATGCGTATCTCGAGTTCGGTGGCGCGGCTCTTCAGGCTCTCCATCTTCTGATGGAAGCGTTCGTCGCGGCTTTTCTTGCGGCTTCTCATCTCGCGGATGGTCTTCCTTATCGCCCACAGCTGGGCGTAGTCGGGATGGTCTTCAAACCGCCGTTCGTAGGTGAAGGAGAGCATCTTGTCGTTCACTCGCGTGGGGTTGCCGATGCGCAGCACGTTGATGCCGCGGTCGACAAGCTTCTCCGATATCCAGTCTACGGCCATGTTGCTCTGTGCACACACCAGCACTTGGCTCTCACGTCGCAGTGTCTCGTGGATTGCCTCCACGAGGGTAGTGGTCTTTCCTGTCCCTGGCGGTCCGTGAACGACGGCCACGTCCTTCGACCTCAGCACCTCGTTGACAGCCTTTTCCTGCGTGGGATTCAGCCACGGGAACCTCATCGGGTCGAACCTGAAGGTAGCTGCCTTGGCACTGGAGTAGAACAGGTCGCGCAGATATGCCATGCGGTTGTTCTTTGCGGCGATTACTCTGTCGAGGGCGTCGAACATGGTCTTGTAGGACGTTTCGTCGAAGAACAGCTGCACACCGACGCTTTGGTCGGTGGTCTGCAGTTCGAGCAGCGGTGCTGAGTCGGGCACGACGACCACCATGCGGTCGCCGTCGACGTAGCTCACCTGGCCGGTGAACTGAAAATAGTGCAGTTGCCGGTGCTTGCTTTCAGAGGGTTGTGCCGAGTCGGGCTGTGCCTTGAAGAAGATCACCGGCCGTCCGAACTCGAAGTTGTGCTCTATGTCGGCGTCGGCGGTGCGAAAGACTTCGATGGTCAGCTGGTTCAGCGAGTTGTAGAAACTCTTTCCCACTCTCAGCGGGAACCATGCATCGCCGCGCTTCATCTTCCGCTCCAGGCCGGTCATCTCGGTCTGTCGGCGGAAGGCTTCCTTTTCTGCATAGTACTCAATCTCGAGCAACATGCGCTGCCGTTGCAGTTCAAGTATGGGCGATGTGTGGGTCATTGCTTTTTGCAAAGGTAGTGAAAGCCGAGAGCAAAACAAAAGGATTTATTCTTTTTTTTGCCGAGGCGCATCCTTCCTTCTTCATCCGTAAGGTTGGAAAAGGTACAGCAAACCGAGCGGAGAGCAAAGCAAAAAAGCGATTTTTTGCTTTCTATTCCGAGGTGCAGCGTACCTTCAGCATCAGCTAAAGGTAGTGAAAGCTGTGCGCAAAACAAAAGAAAAAGAGCGATTTTTATTCCATCTTCCGCTGCTATGTCCTCCGCCCTGCTTCAGTACATGGCCCATGTACTCGCAGTACAAAGCCCATGTACTTGCAGTACAAAAACCATGTACTCGGAGTACAAAGCCCATGTACTGCCGTCGGCGGCAAGAGTCATTAACTGAGAGGACGTCGTATGATAATGCAGACGGAAAGCATCAAAATGAAATGTTTTCCTTTGCAATGTACTTTTTTTGCAGTAACTTTGCAGGCGGAAACGATATATAATAATAAATAAGGTGTAAAACAAATAAAGAATTATGTCATATCTTTTTTCTTCAGAATCGGTATCGGAGGGTCATCCCGATAAGGTAGCCGACCAGATTAGCGACGCTTTGCTCGACCAGTTCCTTGCCTACGACGAGGGAGCACGTTGTGCTATCGAGACATTTGTGACCACGGGGCAGGTGGTGATCATGGGCGAGGTGACGTCGGAGGCGTATATCGACCTGCAGACCATTGCCCGTCGCACGATAAACAGAATAGGTTATACGAAATCGGAGTATCAGTTCGACGGTAACTCCTGCGGAATCCTGTCGGCCATCCACGAACAGAGTGGCGACATCGGTCGCGGTGTCAACCGCGAAGTGGAGGAGGAGCAGGGTGCCGGCGACCAAGGAATGATGTTCGGATATGCCACCAACGAGACGGAGAACTACATGCCCGTGTCGCTCGACCTTGCCCACCTCATCATGCAGACCCTTGCCGAGATTAGGAGAGAGGGCCGCGTGATGACCTACCTGCGGCCCGACGCGAAGAGCCAGGTGACGGTGGAATACAGCGACGACGGCGTGCCACAGCGCATCGACACCATCGTCGTGAGCACACAGCACGACGAGTTTGCCGCCGACGGGCCAATGCTCGAACAGATACGCGCCGACGTGATAAACATACTCATGCCGCGGGTGAAGGCAAAGATCCATTCGCAGAAGGTGCTCAATCTCTTTGGCGACGACATAACATATCACGTCAACCCCACTGGCAAGTTTGTCATCGGCGGTCCTCACGGCGACACCGGACTGACGGGTCGCAAGATCATCGTCGATACCTACGGGGGCAAGGGTGCCCACGGAGGAGGCGCCTTCTCGGGGAAAGACTCGTCGAAAGTCGACCGCTCGGCAGCATATATGGCACGCTACATCGCGAAGAACATGGTGGCAGCAGGAGTGAGCGACGAGATCCTCGTGCAGCTGAGCTATGCCATAGGAGTGGCACGGCCGGTGAGCATCTACGTGAATACCTACGGCAAGAGCCACGTAGGAATGACCGACGGCGACATTGCAAAGAAGATAGACTCGATGTTCGACCTCAGACCCAAAGCCATCGAGCGCACGCTGAAACTGCGGCAGCCGATGTATGTGGAGACAGCAGCCTATGGCCACATGGGAAGACGGAACGAAGTAGTGAAGAAGAAGTTCACGAGTTTCTATCATGAAACCCGCGAAATCGACGTCGAACTGTTCACCTGGGAAAAGCTCGACCGGGTGGACGAGATACGTGCCGCCTTCGCACTCGCATAGAGACGGCAACACTACATGAGAAGAGAAACGAAAAAAAGTTAACCTAAAAAATCTTGTTATGATTAAAAGAACGATCTACTATTTAGCATTATGCGCGGTGCAACTCGTCTTTGTCGGCTGTGCACAGTATAAACTGTTCAGCGACGGCCGGTCCGACTATTCTATCGTCGTGGCCAAGGGTGCTCCCGAGTCGGAGCAATATGCCGCTGCCGAGCTGCAGAACTGGATAGAGCAAGTGTCCGGCGCGAAACTGCCTGTGGTCGACGTCAACTCCGGCACGAAAGGCAAGCGGCTCATCGTGGGCTACAACCCGCTGACGACGAAGCTCGTACCCGGTGCCACGAAGCCTGCCGACCGCGACGACTCGTTCACGTGGAAGAACGTGGGTGGCGACGTCGTGTTCTGGGGAGGAAGCAAGCGAGGAACGCTATACAGCGTCTACTCATTCCTCGAGAAAGAACTCGGATGCCGCTGGTTCTCGAGCAAGGTGAGCGTGGCGCAAAAGCGCAGCGAATGGAACTTCAAGAAGCTCTACAACCACGAAGAACCGGGGATTATCATACGCGACAACTGTGTTCTCGACGTCCGTGTGAACCCCGTGTTCTCGGCACGCATGCGTAACAACTTCATCCGGGTGCCGAGCCGCGAAGAGGGAAAGACCGTCGAAGGCAGCGCAGAAGGCTACTGGGGAGTGCATGCAATGGGATATTTCATCTCGCCGAAAGACTACTATGCCACCCATCCCGAGTATTTCAGCCTTATCGACGGAAAGCGGCAGAGCGACTATGCACAGCTATGCCTGTCGAACCCCGACGTGCTCAAGATATGCATCGAGAAGCTCAAAGGCGTGATGAGAAGCCAGCCGGACTACCTGATCTATTCGATGGAGCAGAACGACAATTTCAAGTATTGCACCTGCGACAAATGCCAGGCCCTCGTCGACAAGTACGGCGGGCAGTCGGGCATCATGGTGTGGTTCGTCAATCAAGTGGCCGATGCCGTGAAAGACGAGTTCCCCGACAAGTTCGTCGGCACCTTCGCATATCAGTACACCCGCCACGCTCCGAAGGACATCAAGCCCCGCGAGAACGTCGTCATACGACTGTGCAGCATAGAGTGCTGCCTGATGCACGACTATAACGACTGCGAAAGCAACACCCCCTTCATGCAGGACATGAAAGACTGGGCTGCCATAGCACCGCATCTGTACATCTGGGACTACGTGACCGACTTCTGTCTCTACAGCCTGCCCGTTCCCAACTGGAAGACACTGCAGAGCCATATCCGCGACTTCCGCGATTCGCATGCCATCGGAATACTCGAAGAGGGCGACTATCAGACCACCACTTGCGAGTTCCGCGAGATGAGGTCGTACCTGCTGTCGAAACTCATGTGGAACCCAGAAGCCAATGTCGACTCGCTCATCGTCGACTTCAGCGACGGCTACTACGGAGCAGCAGGCAAGAAGATACGCGAATACCTCGACGTGGAAGATAAATATCTCTGCCGCGAAGGCATGCACACAGGGTGCTTCGCATATACAAGCCACTCGATGTACTCGCCAGAGTTCCTGCGAGAGGGATTCCGCGTGCTCGAAGAGGCCAAGGCAGCCGTCGCCGACAACCCTGAGCTGATGGCACGCGTAGAAAAAGAAGAGCTCGGGCTATGCATACTCCAGATGGAACGCTACCCGATAGACGGAATGAAAAACAATGCCGACATGCTGTTCAAGAAAATCGTTGAACGCGAAGGCATAAGCAAGCTGACAGAGTTCAGAAACGAAATAACGGCTGAGTATTACATGAATTATTTCGCCAAGTTGAGGCACAACATGGAGAACAGTCCGCTCATGCCGGCCACCGAGGCAAAGACGAAAGGCAACGGCGTGGCATTCGTGAAATACGAAGGCAACTTCCTCTCAACCAAGGAGATGGTCTCCAGCGGAAAGATAACAGAAAAAGGCATAAAGCCATACTTCACTATCGAAGAGGAGAAAGAGAAGGACCACTTCGGCTACGTGTTCGACACCTGGGCGAAGGTAGATACAGAGGGAATACACCAGATTGAACTCACCACCGACGACGGGGCAGTGCTCCTGATCGACGGGAAAGAAATCATAAGCCGCGACGGAACGCATGGCACTGAGGTCGCCTCGGCTTTCGTCAACCTCGCAGAAGGACTGCACCGAGTCACCCTCCGATACTTTGAAGACTACGACGGGCAGGAACTCGGCGTGAAAGTGACCGACCCCGACGGAAACTACGGCGCTATACCCGAAGGCAACCTCTTTGTCCCGGCTGAATAGGACAGCTACGAGCGGCAACGGAAAAGACTTTGCAGATGCTGGTGAAGGAAGCCATATACAACGATACAATACCCGAGATCGACTTTGGAGAAGATCTCGAGCTTGTGCCCGAGACGGTGAAGCACGAAAAGCTCACGCCGGCTAAGGTGCTCTCATGGCTTCCCGCCGACGCCACACCGGCCCAGCAGGACTCGGCCATACAAGCCCATTTCAAACCAGGGGTGATCCACTGGAGCGAGTGCCCCGACACGCTGCGACTGCCGCTCGACAATGGCTACAACGAAACATCGATCACCACAGCGCGGCAGTTCCTGCGCGAGTCGTTCTTTGCCCGCGACAGCATCTATAACCCCGAGGTGAAACTGACGCGATATGGCGTTGCCGGCGACCCTGTGCCGTACACCGTCGCCGGCGACAACCTGATAACGAGCCTGCTCATTGGATGCTTCATCCTGGCAATGCTCGCCTTCACACATTCGCGACAGTTCATCGTCAGACAGGCGAAAAACTTCTTCCGAACAGCCTCCGACCGCGCAACCAACATCAGCGAGACAACGTCGGAACTGCGATTCCAGCTATTCCTCGTCCTGCAGACATGTCTGCTCTTCGCAATAGTTTATTTCTTCTACCGCCAGAACGACGACACCACGAAGGTGTTCCTCGTGGAGCAATACGAGCTCATAGGCATCTACGGACTCGCCATCGCCGCCTACTTCATAGTGAAAGCCGTGCTCTACCATTTCGTCGACTGGGTGTTCTTCGACAGCCGGAAAAACGAGCTCTGGATGAAGTCCTACCTCTTCCTCATTTCCACAGAAGGAATACTCCTCTTTCCAGCCGTCATGCTGCAAGCTTATTTCCAAATGTCGGTCCATGCAACTGTAATCTATGTGGTTACAGTCATCATTATTATAAAAATATTGTCCTTATATCGTTGTTTTGTAATATTTTTAGGTCAAAAATACGGTTTATTGCAAATAATTTTGTACTTTTGCACCCTTGAATTAACACCATTACTAACGTTATGGACATTAATGGATAGGATAAGTGAATTCTTGACGATTAACTATTAGTAGAAATGTTGAAGAAAATATTGGTATCGCAGCCCAAGCCCTCGAGCGACAAGTCGCCGTATTATGATTTGGAAAAAGAATATGGAGTGAAGTGCGTATTTCGTCCTTTTTTTAAGGTAGAAGGCGTATCGGCAAAGGAATTCCGTCAGCAGAAGGTTAACATCCTCGACTATACAGCCATCGTGTTCACCTCGCGACATGCCATCGACCACTTCTTCAATCTGGCAAAGGAACTCAGGATCACAATTCCTGAGGACATGAAGTACTTCTGCATTATAGAGTCGGTGGCTCTGTATATCCAGAAATACGTACAATACCGCAAGCGTAAGGTTTTCTATGGCTCAACGGGAAAGATCGACGACCTTGTCCCGCTGATGGTGAAGCACAAGACGGAGAAATATCTTGTGCCGATGAGCAGCGTGCACAACGACGACGTGGCCAATATGCTAAATGCCAAGAACCTGAAGCACACCGAGTGCGTGATGTATCGCACCGTGAGTAACGACTTCACCGAGGAGGAGATCAAGACCTTCGACTACGACATGCTCATTTTCTTCAGTCCTACAGGTGTGAAAGCCCTGCAGAAGAACTTCCCCGACTTCGTTCAGGGAGACATACGCATCGGCGCCTTCGGACCCGCCACGGCAAAGACCGTAGAGGAGGAAGGACTGCGGCTAGACCTGCAGGCACCCACCCCAGAGTTCCCATCTATGACCAGCGCGCTGAAGAACTATCTGAAACCGAACAAGAAGTAAAACTCTCACGCCCATGTCCGACGGCACGTCCCAAACACTTTGCAAGTCGGAGCGGCTGAACAGCATGACGCTCATAGGCCGACTCTTCAATGAGCCTGGCAACCGTGCGACAACGGTGTTTCCCGTGAGGGCCATCTACAAGATCGTGGAACGCGAGGCAGGCACGCCGGCCGTCACAGTGCTCATGAGCGTGCCGAAGCGCAAACTACATCACGCTGTCGACCGCAACAGAGTGAAGCGACAGCTGAGGGAGGCCTACAGAAAACAGAAAGCGCTGTTGGCAGACGAGATGGAGAGCTACGAAGACAAACAGCTGCTCGTCGCATTCGTGTGGTTGGAGGAAGCGGTGAGATCGTCGGCTGCAGTGGAAAACAGCGTATCGCGACTGATGAACAGAATAAAAGAGAGCCTATGAAACTGCTTAAAGACCTCTTGCATCTACTATCGAAGGCCATAGCGTGGGTACTGTTGCTGCCCATCATCTTCTATCAGCGATTCATCTCCCCCTACACCCCGCCGTCGTGCCGGTTCACCCCCACCTGCTCAGAGTATGCCAAGGAGGCAATAAAGAAGCACGGCCCCGTGAAAGGACTCGGGCTGGCCATCTGGCGCATATTGCGATGCAACCCCTGGGGAGGGTCGGGATACGACCCAGTACCATAGGACAGATTAACAAATTGACAGATTAACATATTAACGGCAGGACGTGTATGGATGTAAATAATCATCCTTCACAAGTCCGGCAATTCGTAAATTCTTTCAAGTCATAATTCACAATTACATACAATGAAGAAAAATTTTGTAGAAGAACTCCGTTGGCGCGGAATGCTGGCACAGATAATGCCAGGCACGGAAGAACTGTTGCAGAAAGAAACCGTCTCGGCTTACCTGGGCACTGACCCCACAGCCGATTCACTCCACATCGGTCACCTCTGCGGAATAATGATGCTGCGCCACTTGCAGCGCTGCGGCCATAAGCCCTACATACTCGTTGGTGGTGCCACGGGCATGATAGGCGACCCATCGGGAAAAAGCCAAGAGCGGAACCTGCTCGACACCGAGACTCTCTACCACAACCAGGAGGCAATAAAGAAGCAGGTGGCCAAATTCCTAGACTTTGAAGCCGAAGGCGACACACGCGCAGAGATGGTGAACAACTACGACTGGATGAAAGACTTCACCTTTCTCGACTTTGCCCGCGTGGTCGGCAAGCATATCACTGTCAACTACATGATGGCCAAGGACAGCGTGCAGCAGCGACTCAACGGCACTGCCCGCGACGGACTGTCGTTCACAGAGTTCACCTATCAGCTCCTCCAGGGCTACGACTTCCTCCACCTCTACCGCACCCACGGCGTGAAGCTCCAGCTCGGAGGCAACGACCAGTGGGGCAACATGACCACCGGTACCGAGCTCATCCGCCGCACACTCGGCACAGAGGCTGAGGCCTATGCACTCACATGCCCGCTCATAACAAAAGCCGACGGCAAGAAGTTCGGAAAGACAGAGAGCGGCAACGTGTGGCTCGACCCAGCCCGCACAACACCATACGCCTTCTATCAGTTCTGGCTCAACGTGAGCGACGACGATGCAGAGCGATACATAAAGATATTCACCTCGCTCGAGCGCGACGTCATCGAAGCACTCGTCGAGGAGCACCGCCAAGACCCGGGACGCCGCGTGCTGCAGAAACGGCTCGCAGAAGAAGTGACCGTACTCGTCCATTCAAAGGAAGACCTCGAAATGGCACAGGAAGCATCCAACATCCTCTTCGGCAAAGCCACCAAGGAAAGTCTCCTGAAGCTCGACGAGCAGACACTGCTCGACGTCTTCGCAGGAGTGCCCCACTACACCCTCGCCAAGGAAGACCTCGGCCGGCCGGCAGTAGAACTCTTTACAAGAGACGACGTCAGCGTGTTCCCCTCGCGAGGAGAGATGCGCAAGATGGTGCAGGGAGGAGGAGTCTCGCTCAACAAAGAGCGCCTTGAGACATTCGACCGCCTCATCACTGCCGACGACCTCATCGACGGAAAATACCTGCTCGTGCAGCGGGGAAAGAAGAACTACTTCCTCATCACAGTGAAATAAGCACACACTTCCGAAATAAGCAATCGAAGGAGATGTCCCATGCCGGGCATCTCCTTTTTTTGTAGAAAGAAGCGGGCAGCAAATAACCGATTGTGGATGAGATGGTAAGGAAGCAAATATTTTTCTCTATTTTTTTGCGTTATTGCGTGTTTCTTCTTAAATTTGCAAATGAATAATGATTGCAGGCATTATGAACAAGATGTGTAGATATGTTTTTTTTACCACAAATAATTTGATAAATCAGATTATTTGTATAAACACACACACATTAATTATATATAAGAAAGACTATGTTGTGCGGTGAGGGCATTCATGTCCTTGCCGCATATTTTTATGTATGCTAACAATTAAATAATATACAACTATGAAGAAACTGGTTTTCTCTTTATTTGCTTTTATCTTCACGCTTGTCGTGAATGCGCAAAGCTTTGAGACAGGCCAATTCGGTTACGGCATTATCTCCGGGAACAACGATCTTGATATGCTTTCTGCTGCAAAGCTGTCTGCAAATTATGCGGATCACATCAGTTTGAATACAGCTAATGAAAATGCTCTGAAGTTCATCAATGCCCGCATTGCCACGGGACATAAGACCATGCACAAGGCGCCGTTGAGCCGAGCAGATCTCAATTTGTGTGCCGTTCGTCCCAACATGTATATTTTCAATGTAGGCAGAAGTGAAGGTTTCGTAGTGACATCAGCCAGTAGCCTTACACATCCTGTTCTCTGTTACAGCCCCGAGGGACAATGGGATGATAATGTTAGCGAAGCGCTGGGATGGCTGTTTGAGCAGTACGATGCCGAAATAGCTGAAGCCCGCCAGAAAGAGATGAAGGCTGCAGGCGTTTCATCCAGTATCAGTAAGCGCCCCATAGAGCCGTTGATTAAGACGCTGTGGCATCAGTGGGCACCTTATAATGAAAAACTGACTTCTTTCACCAGAGGTGGGACTACTTATCATGTTCCGACAGGCTGCGTAGCCACAGCCATGGCGCAAATCATGAACTATCATCAATGGCCGAAGACCATCAAACAAGATATCCCAGGCTACAACCACGGGCAGGTTATCGGTGACGATGCCGTAGAGGTTAAGATCGACGGGGTGCGGGCCGGAACAGTTATTGATTGGGATAAAATGAACGCGGAATGTATATGGCCCGACAGTGATCCTGAGGCCGTAGAAGCTGTTTCCAATCTGATGTACTATTGCGGCGCAGCCGTAAGGATGTACTATAGCGAGACAGTATCATCGTCTCACAACCTCACTGCCATGTACGCCTTGAAGCATTATTTCGACTACGACCCTACGATCTATATTGCCGACCGCGCTAATTATTCTTATTACGATTGGTGCAATTTGTTGTACAAGGAGCTCAGCGTCGGCCGTCCCATTCTTTACAACGGACAGAGCAACTATGGCGGACATTCGTTTATCATCGATGGCTATGACGGTAACGAAATGTTCCATTTTAACCTTGGATGGGATGGTGTCAACTCGTCTGTCTATGCCATACTAAGCAGCGTGGGACACAATTCTGCCGTTGACAATCCAGACGCATACGATAGCCCAGATGGCTATGTTTATCACCAGTCAGCTGTCATGAACGTACAAAAGGCTGGCCTAAACGATGGAGTATATCATGTGTCGTTGACGTGTGATGTCGGTTGTACAGGAGAGACCATAAACTGCACCTACTACAACAATGAAGACGAGCCCTACACCTTCGACTTAGGTATAGGCTATCGCGACGCCGACGGCAATATTCAGGTAGTCCAAGCCACTGAGGGTGTGGAATTGTTGGCAGGTTCAGCCAAATCACAACAGTATGCAGCTTCATCGACGTCTTTGCCCAATGGTACATATCGTTTGCTGCCCATTGCACGTCTGAGCGGAGGCCGGTCGGACTGGCAGTTTGTTGCCAATGAGCTCGACTATCAAATAGCTACATCTGACAGTGGCGTGGTAACATTTACCGAGCACAACCGTCTTGCCGACCTTTCCGCTGAGACAATTACCTTCAGCGGCCTGCCTTATGCAGGTGAGGAACTTTACGTGTTCTGTAACATTCAGAATAAAGGTGAGGAAGACTATTTCGATAAGCTCTATTTCTTTTGGAACGATAATCCCGCCAACAAAGGTATAGCTTCCGGCCATTATCGCCTATGGTCGCATGCCACTGTTAATGCTGGTGGGGCTGCTCCTGTGGAATTCTATTTCACACCCGACAAGGCTGGCGAATATACCGTATGGATAACCACCGATTATGAAGGGGAAAACGTTGTTGGGCAGGCAACGGTGTCGGTTGATGATGAGATGAATTTAAATGTGAGCAGCGACACGCCTGTTAACATATCCAATATCAGGATATCCAATCTACAGGATGGCTCCATCCTGGGCAACGACGTTGTGGTCGACTTCGACGTTACCAATGCCAGCTCGACCGACTATTTCCGTGGGCGTATAAATATGCAAGCTTTATTTTATTTAGGAGATTTCTGCTATGATATTATATCTGCAAATGGTGGTATATCTTACTCCTATGATATAGCTCCAAATAAGACACGTCATTTCCAGTTCCTGATTCCCGATGTAGATACAAGCTACGATGTCAGTGTCTGTCTGCTAATGTCCGGCGAAGCCGTCTACACTTCCGAGAAATACCACATGGAGCCTGCAGCGTTGGGATATACGCCTGGAGGTGTGAAAACACCATTCAAGGCAACTGCTACTCTCACTATTCCCGAATGGGCAGGGGCTGTTGACCTCTCAATGGTGGCAGAAAAAGTAAAGAAAGTTGTTCCCAACAGCAACCCCAACACCATCTACTATCTCAATGTCGGCGACGCTGTGCCGGAAGGTCTTGAAGGCCGCAACGTCATCATTGGCGACCAAGCAGAGAAGATAACCTTAGATGGAGCCTATGGCGTGGCTGTGCCAAGACAGTTCACGGCTAAAGCAGTCAGCTTTACAAAGCAATTCGTTAAGAATAAATGGAGCACGTTATGTCTGCCTTTCAGCATCTCCAACAACTCCCATCTGACATTTGCTGAAATCACCGACGAAAATGCCAACCATATACAGGCTTATACCACTAATCGTGTGGCTGCCTATCAGACATACTTCGTCAAGAGCACTACAGATGAAGCGCAGACGCTTACTGCCACCAATGTGCTTTTCCCCAAGCAAGACAATGCCATCGCTACTATCAACAACTTCAAGGCTCAGGGAGTCATGGGAGCGACAACCGTCATGAATGCTTATGTGCTCAACGACGACGGGTCTACTTTATCTCTCAAGTCGTCTGCCCAGGTGCAGCCCTTCACTTCGTTCTTTATGGTCTCCAAACGAGGTTACGCTCCGTCGTCGGCCGTTACAATCGACGTTGCCGTCAGGTATGACCTTAATGGCGACGGCAAGGTGTCGACCGCCGACATACAGGTAATCATCAACGAGATGAAGAAGCCTCAGGCTTCTCAGAATATGGACTACGACCTCAACGGCGACGGGAAGATATCGACTGCCGACATACAGGTAATCATCAACGAGATGAAGAAATAAGGAGTCCATCGCCAATCCCCCTTTGGGGAAAACTCTCCGCTGTACGGAAGATTCGAGGAGGCATCCGCTACAGGATGCCTCCTCGTTTGTTTTCATACAACCATCATCAGGCCCATATATCTCCACCCGCCGCCACTATCCGTATCAGATAGCATCACTATCCGGCTTTGATACCGTCGCTATCTGGCTTTGATAGCACCACTATCTGGCTTTGATAGCATCACTATCTGGCCTTGATACTGCAAGCAAGGAAAATTGCCAAAAAAAGTGCTGAAAGGCGAACCAGGACAAACCTACACTTTCGACAGAATACCAGAGCCCAAGCGGCTCACTATCACCAATTCCGACGGTGTAAAAACATACAATGCACTGCTCTGTGAGATTTTCGGATTTTATCCTGAAAGCGAGATACTCTACATGTATGGCAACTACGAATATGGCGAAGGGTTCTATAAGGTTAACGACTGGTATCAACCGTCAGGCAACTACCTCACCGTTGCCATCGCTGGAGGCACGCCACCTGTATACTTCACCCTCGACGCCACACCGACAGGTATCGAAGATATTGAAGATGGAAGATTGAACGATGAAAATGAATCGTCAGACATCTACGACCTTCAGGGTAGAAAACTTTCATCTTCCAACTCTCAACTTTCCACTCTCCCCAAGGGACTGTATATAAAGGACGGCAAGAAGATTGTGAAGAAATAAACGTTACAAAACATAATGTGTGGTGAACTCTATAATAAAAGCCAGCTCATCACACATTATTATATCATAAGAGTATTTATGCCGTAGTAATAGCGTCAAAAGCCATATTATTACAATTGTTTAATATTTTTTAACTCCAGATTGGACATAAGTACATGTTTTTTGGACAATAGTCCATGTGAATAGTGAAAAAGTTTGTTATATTTGCTCGCAGAAATCAAATATAATAAACAAACAAATTATTAACTTAAATAAATCTATTATGAAAAAGGCATTATTATTCTGCGCATTGTTCTCTATTAGTGCAAGCGCGCAGTTGAAAGTCAGCACAAGCGGAAATGTCACCATCGCCTCTACCACGGCTGGCCCTGCCAAGTTGAACGTCGGCAGCGTGACAGGATATGATGGATACCTCTTACGTAACGTGAATCTTTACTCTCAGATAAACATTCTTGATTCCAATCTCAACGTCGGTGTCCTCGGCGAGGTATGCCCATCGTATACCAACTCAGAAGCTGTCACGGTAGGTGTCTTCGGCAAGGCCGGCAACAGCAGTTTTTATAAGAACTTCGGCGTGATAGGCATGCTCGGCAGTACGACCAACGGAGCTGGAGTCTATGGCACTACAAGCACCAGCCTCTATCCCATGCCTAACACCTATGGGCGCTATGCTGGTTACTTCCAAGGTAATGTTTATGTCTATGGCAGCATGTCAGCTACAAGCTATATTACGCTCTCCGACCGCAACCTCAAGGAGAACATCGCCCCGCTGTGCAATGACGATGAAGAGGAGACGGCAATAGACAAGGTGATGGACATGAACGTGGTGAAATACAACTACAAGAAGCGCGAGATAGAAGTTGACGAGAACGCCTTGCAGACGATGAGTGAAGACGACAAGGCTGCGCTTGAGCTTGAAAGGGAGAATGCCGAGAAGGATGCGCAGAAACTCCACTTCGGTCTCATAGCACAGGAATTGCAGTCAATCTATCCCAACCTCGTCACGGAAGGGCAGGACGGAATGCTCGCGATAAACTACGTCGAGCTCGTGCCCGTACTCATACAGTCCATCAAAGAGCTGAAGCAGGAAATCAACGAGATGAAGGGCGAGGGCCAGATTGCCAAGGCCCCGACCGCAACAGCCATCACAAGCGCCACGACAGAAGGGAAGACCTCGGCACTCTATCAGAACACCCCTAACCCCTTCAACGGCCAGACCACCATCCGCTTCCAGATTGCTGACGGAGCACACTCGGCCTACGTTTGCATCTTCGACATGCAAGGCAAGCAGCTGCAACGTCACGACCTCTCCACCTCTGACGACAGCATGACCATCGACGGCACACAGCTCGGAGCGGGCATGTACCTCTACTCCCTCATCGTCGACGGCCGTGAAATAGACACCAAGAGAATGATACTCTCGAAATAAAAATAGTGACTACCATGGACAGGATAAAATATTTATTTATGCTATCTTTGCTTATCTCATCTTTTGGCGTTGCACAGAATACTAGAGAGATAACCTTGACATTTGAGGAGTCCGACTTTAACTATTCTACAGATAGTCTTGGTAGGATGGTTATTACATCAGATTCTCTTGAGTGTTTCTATGACGAAGATACTAATTCTCCGATGCTTCCTATGCTCAGCGTAAAGGTTGTTGTCGGAGAAACAGATGTGTTTGACAATTTATCTATAATAGGTAACGAAGAAGTTATCGCGACAAATGTTATACTCGCACCAAATCCAGAAATAATAACAATCTCTACAAAGTCGATTTTAAATGATAGTACATCTTATAATCCATCAGGAATATATCCACAGGAAAACGTAAGATATGTAGGTTCATGTAATATGGATGGATGTAAGGTATTCTTCTTAAAAATCTGCCCTTTTATTTATAATGCAGATACAAGAGTTTTAAAACTTAATGATTCTTTACGAATAATTATCGCTTTAAGTAATAATACAAGCCAACAAGGTGTAATAAGTGATATTCTATCTAAATCAAAAATCAAGAAGATGGTGATAAACCCCAGTGTCATTGATTCATTATATAGTGTTAAAATCCCTACTAGCCTTGATTCCACAAAATATCTGATAGTAACGACTGATTCGCTTAAAAGTGCCTTTCAGCGACTGGCAAGGTGGAAGACACAGAAGGGAATCCTGACAAAGATAATCACAACAGAAGAAATTTCGCAGAACTACTCCGAAGGGAGTATGATTAAAAATATCAAAAAAGCAATAAAAGATTGTTGGGAAGATACTGACGGAAGACTAAAATATGTATTGTTAGGGGGAGATAAGGATGTTATTCATCCTTTAATGTATTTTATGCGAATTGGTTCCGTATCTTATTATATACCGAGCGATTATTATTATGCCTGTCTTGAAAACTTAGATTGGGGCTCTGGTAGTTCTGATAGTTGTCAGGTGCAAGGAGCAGATATTAATTTTTTTCCTAATGTTGTAGTTACGAGAGCTTATGTAAAAACAAAGGAACAAGCTAATAATTTTGTGAATAGGATAATAGAATATGAGAGATACCCAGATATTGATAAAATGCATAATAACATCCTTATGGCTGGAAATAGATTAAAAATTTCCGGTAATAATTTTGAATGTGATGATGCAGAAAGACAAAGTGCAATAATGTATAGAGATTATATTGAGCCCTATTGGCATGGTTCAAGATTCAGATTTTTTAATTCATATACAGACTATCCAGAAGGGGCAGGTTACGAGTATAGTGCGGAACATATGCAAACTGAATTAGGAAAGGGGTATTCTTTTGTTGATGTCTATTGTCATGGCTATGATGATAGCTGGAATATGGAAGGGAACGGACACCATTATACAAGTGTCAATGCTGCAGAATTGTTTAATCCTGGTTATACTATTATCACGACAGAATCATGTTTGACAGCCAACTACATGTCTACAAACTATGTCTGTTTGATGGAAAGTCTTATCAAAAATAAGAATAGTGGCATACTAGGGTATATAGGATGTACATCTATAGGATGGGGGTGTCATGGGGATACTGTTTTATTATCATCTATACAATATAATGGGAATTATTACAAAGAACTATTTACCTCCCAACATCCTCGATTTGGAGAATCTCTTAAAGGTGCAAAGATTAATCTATTAGGTAAAGCGATAGAAAGCCAAAGCAATATGTTTAAATGGGTGATGTTAGGGCTAACTGGATTTGGTGATGCAGAAATGCCTGTCTACATAGAAAATCCTTCAATATTTGATTCTGTTACAATTGATTTTACTGATAGTTCAATAACTGTGAATACAGGGATTCCTAATTGTAGAATTTGTGTAATGAGCACTGATTCTGTAGGATACTATTGTATCGTAGATTCTGTACAAAGATATACATTCGCAAACATTCCAATGAATGTAAGTGTTTGTATCACTAAAAGCGGTTTCATTCCAAAAACTTATTATGTTGGAGACACAATTTTCATTCAAAATGAAAAGTTGAAGGGATATAATCATTATAAAGCTAATGCTGTGTATATAGGAAGTGACGTTAATGCCAACAAAGAGCAAGGTAATGTAGTTGTTGAAAAAGAAAAAACTATTATCACAGGTAGACGTGAAACAATAATAACAAAAGGTTTTGAAGTAAAGCTTGGAGCAAGTTTTGAGATTAATCCATATTAACAAAGAATTTGTATATTATGAATAAGATTACTTTAGTAGCATTTTTGCTTGTAATAAGCCTTACTATAATGGCTCAGGATGATTATCTTCCTTTGATAGAGGAAGGGAAGGAATGGTACTACGATATGAGTTTTGAGCATTTTGACACAGAAACGTCTGTAGATGTCGTGGATTCTGTAAGCCATAATAAGTTTTTCATTGAAGGAGATACATTGATTGACGGTGTAACTTGGAAAAAAATGTATAAGTTTGAAGAAATCCACGTAGACAAAACAGGATACATGGATATCCATGACAGTCATACCACCGAATACAACTGGAAAGGCTTCTGGGGCGCTGTAAGAGAAGAGAATATGCGAGTTTATTATAGGCCATATTATGATATGGATACGATACTCTTGATGTATATGTTTGATATTAATCCAGGAGACAACATGGACTATTATAACAATTATGGGCCATATGAATACGGATATATTTCATTACCACCCTTGAATAGCAAAGAATTGATGAGTGTTAATGAATTTGAGAGGAATATCTATTCTTTTGTATGGGAAACTAATAACGAGACTGAAATTGAAATATGGATAGAAGGCATAGGCTGTAGTATTGGCTTATGGCCACGGGAAAAGATTGAAGCAATAGGACCAGGGCCAGGCCATCCCAGTTTAATCTACATGAGGGAACATTTCGTGTCGTGCTACCTGAATGACGAGCTTCTTGCCACACGCGAGCAACTGACCGACATATATAACCACGTTATGGCCTCAGGTATCAGTAGCGCTGTCATTTCTAAAACATATGATGGAAATATCTACGACCTGCAAGGGCGGCGGCTGAAAGCAGAGCCCGAACGGGGACTGTACATCAAGGACGGGAAGAAGCGAGTAAAAAAATAGCATCCGATAACAATTCTCCAACGACGGAAGACATCAAGATATTTTCCTTTTTTTATTTGATAAACCCAAATTAACAAGAGTTATGAAACAGATACACAAACGTTTAGTGCTATTGGCAATTATTCTTTTGTCAATACAGAGCATTAATGCTCAGGAGTATTATTTCTATGTTGATTCTGAGGAGGGTGTTCCCGTAAGATACTATCCTCAGAAGTTACAAGTTAACAACAAGTATGCATTTGTAATAGGAGCCGTTTGGGAAGACACGAAAGGTGAGATAACTATCCCAGAAACTGTTTACGATGAAAAAACATCAAAAAGAGATTGTATAGTAAATGGTATTTATGAAAATGCATTCATGGGGTGCAGGGAATTAACAGCCATTCATATACCAAAAACGGTGAAAGGTATTTTGTATCAAGCATTCCTTAACTGTAAGAAGATAAATGACTTCGTCTTGCCTGATTCTCTGCTCTGTCTTTACGGCAATGCTTTTGATGGCACTGGATGGCTGGAACGGCAACCAGAAGGCCCGGTCGTTATGGGCGATTGGGTGTTAGGATATAAGGGAGAACTACCTGCCGACGGAGTGGTGTCGCTTGCAAAATATGGAAAGAAGTTAGCAGCAGATAGTTTTCTGGAAACAAACATAACAGAGGTTACTGACATGGACCAGTTGCAAGAGATATGCTCAAGAGCCTTTTTTAACTCAAAGCTTTCCAAAGCAGAATTGAAGGATGGAGTGATTTTGCAAGAATGGGCTTTCAACAGTTGTCAGGAATTGAAATCTGTTCACATTAAAGGAAATGTAAAAGGTCTTAATTGTGAGAGAGAACCTGGTGATATAGCACACGAAATATATTTCGACTATAAGATTGTGCCGGGGATTCCGAATTACGCCTTTGGACTGTGTACGTCACTTGACGATGTAATAATAGACGAGGGGGTTGAGCAGATCGGTATGGGTGCTTTTGGCAGTTGCGCTATGAAAACATTGCGATTACCTTCTACGATGAAGATTGTCGGTGAGTCGGCTTTTTCTTGTTGTCGGTCGTTGGAAGAAATTGATTTACCTATTGGTTTGGAGGAAATAGGACGGAGCGCATTCTCATTCTCTGGCCTTAAGAGTATTGATGTTCCGGAGGGCATTGAGACAATTGAAAACAGCACGTTTATCTATTGTGCTGATCTGGAGTCGGTTGTACTGCCTAACTCTCTGAAGAAGATATATTCCAACGCTTTCGTTGGCTGCGAAAGTTTAAAGACCGTCACATTGCCAGAGGATGTTCAGTTGGTGGGAGATTCTGTCTTCACTAAGAATGGAACAAACTTTGAAATAATTGTCCGTAGCCGCACGCCTAAAGCCATTAGGAATGGCGCTTTCGATCAAAATAATTATGATAATGCCACGCTGAAAGTGCCTTATGGAACTAAGGAAATCTATGAAAATACTAATGGTTGGAAGAACTTTGTCCACATTGTGGAAATGGAGCCGACAGCTATTAAAGCGGTAGATATTTCTAAAAGGAAGAATAGCAGAATAATCTACGACCTACAGGGCCGTAACATAGGCAAGGACCTCAACCGTTTGCCGAAGGGTATATACATCAAGGACGGAAAGAAAATTGTGAGATAAGAATTTTATTAGTAATCTTTAAAACATTTTGTTATGAGAAAACTATTTATTTTTGTTTTATTTACGATTGCCACGAATGTAAATGCACAATTGAAGGTCAGTACTACTGGTGACGTGGCGGTTTCATCGACCACTGTGGGTACCGCAAGGCTCAATGTCGGTACGGTGACAAACGTCGACCAATATCTTCTTCGTAACGTGAATCTCTACTCTCAGATAAACACTCTTCAATCTCAGCTTAACATCGGCGTTGGAGGTGACGTGTGCCCCTCCAATTCCAATTCCGAAGCCGTGACCGTCGGTGTTTACGGCAAGGCTGGCAACAGCGGTAACGACAAGAATTTCGGCGTGATGGGTATATTGGGCAGCACTACCAACGGTGCAGGAGTATATGGAACGACAAACACTGACCTCTACTATAGTCTGCCGAATACCTACGGCCGCTATGCTGGTTTCTTCAACGGCAACACCTATGTCCTTGGGACACTGACCACATCCACCTATCTGTCACCTTCCGACCGTAATCTAAAAGAAAACATAGCTCCGCTCACATCCGACGGAGACGAGCCTGCTATTGAGAAGGTTATGGACATGAACGTGGTGAAGTACAACTACAAGAAGCGCGAAATCGAAGTCGACGAAAACATTTTGAGCTCCATGAGTGAGGATGAATTAGCGGCACTTAAACTTGAGAGGGAGAGAGCGGAGCAGGATGCAAAGCAGCTGCATTTCGGTCTCATCGCCCAGGAACTGCAGACCATATACCCTAACCTTGTCATAGAAGGTCAGGACGGCAACCTCGCAATAAACTATGTAGAACTTGTTCCTGTTCTAATCCAGTCAATACAGGAACTGAAGCAGGAAATCAACGAGATGAAAGGCGTTGAGGTGATGAAAGCCAATATGACGAGCGACATCGCCGCTGTGGAAACGACAATATCCGCACTATATCAGAACACCCCGAATCCCTTTAACGGCAACACGACAATACGCTTCCGCATCGCCGAAGGAGCGCACACGGCATACATCTGCATTTTCGACATGCAGGGCAAGCAGCTGCAGCATCATGACGTATCCACCAATGCCGACAGCCTGACAATCGACGGCACACAGCTCGGCGCAGGTATGTACCTCTACACCCTCATCGTCGACGGCCGTGAAATAGACACCAAGAGGATGATACTCTCGAAATAAGGTGAGCGTTTTTTAATTAATCATTACATTAACTCAAAAAAACGTATGCCTATGAAAAAGATGCTTTTTTTGATATTGCTTCTTGCGTCGCTTAATTGTTCTGCAAAGGATAAGAGGCACTATACGATTTCCTTTGACAGGAGTGAGTTCTCTATTTCCAAGGATGATTCAAACATTGTTAGCATTAGGTCGCGAAAGCATCGTTTGATATACCTTCCTGACTCATTGTCTATAAATCTACCTGTTGTAGGTATTGATTTCTTAATCAGGGCTGATGAGAAATTTGAGAGCGTTTCAGTCTCAAGTCAAGATAAGATAATATGCGAAGGTGTAAATATTATTAATGTTGAGCAAAGAGGGCAATCTTCTTTGTATGATTTTAATGCAGACCCTGTCAGATATTCCTGTGAAAGATCAATAGATGGTTATTGTATAATATCTTTTATTGTTTGTCCATTCCGATACGACAATGAGAGAAAAGAATTATTTCTGAGGGAGACCATAGATATCGACATTGTATATGCAAATGACAATTCAAAGGAGATACGTAACTATCATTGCGGATTAATGACAGACGATATTCGCCGGATGGTTATAAACGGTGATGAGATGGAAGAATTCTACGGAAACGAGAATTCCATGTTACGAACGAATAACGAACCGCAATATGATTATCTTATTGTAACTTGTGATTCATTGAAGCCCGTCTTCCAGCGATTAGCAAACTGGAAAACAATGAAAGGAATTAGAGCAAAGGTTATAACAGTTGAATATATTGACACATGCAGTTATTTTAACGGGACGACACGTTTAGAAAGAATCAAAGATGCACTCCAAGATTATTATTATGACCATGGGCTCAAATATGTTCTATTAGGAGGGGACGTTAATATTATACCAGCTTTGATATGCAGGGCTTATTTCGGAAGTTCACACTTTGATATTCCAACTGATTGGTATTATAGTTCTCGTTATGAATGGGACTCTAACCACAATGGAGTATATGGAGAAATAGCAGATATAAATGAGGAAATACTAAGTTTCAGTTTTATTGTTTCGAGAGTACCAGCACAAGATGTTAATGAAACTGAGATCTTTGTAAATAGAATTATTGAATATGAGCAATCTCCCAAATTTGGATCTTGTAGTAATAAAGTTCTTATGTGTGGTTCAAAAATGACATATGACGGTGATGCTGAATGTTCTGGGGATTATATTGCTGGTGGCTATTTGGGTACATATTGGAATGGCGAAATAATAAAATTTTATGATTCATATACTGATCTTGGAAACAACTATATATATAGTCCCGAGAATTTGCAAACAGAACTTCAAAAAGGATATACCCTTGTGAATGTAACCTCTCATGGCGAAGTCAACTCATGGAAAATGGATGAAAGTTGTTATGATTACACTTCCGAAAATGCTTGGGAATTAAATAATAATGGTTCTACAATAATAATTACGGAAGCATGTTATACAAATCATTTTAATGATACAATTTATACAGATTGTCTTAGTGAGGCTTTTATGAGGAATCCTAATAGTGGTGTTTTAGGTTATATTGGAAGTTCAGTTTATGGATATCGTGGAGATGGATTTTGTCCTACAGGGAGGTCTATTGATTTTACATATAATTTGTATTTCGATTTATTGTATAATTTATATTCTTTACCTAAATCTGTTGCTATTTCAAAATCTTTGTTTTATGGCTTAGAGATAGATAATATTTCTCGAGTTTTGATTATGGGTTTAAATCCAATTGGTGATCCTGAAATGCCTATCTATATTTCAACTCCTCTTGAACTAACACAAACACAGGTGAGTTTAAATAATGGCAATTTAACAATTAATACCGGAGATAATGACTGCCGAGTGTGTGTGATGAGCTATGACGACTTCGGAGAAACGTATTACAATGTCCAAACTGTTAATGGTTCAATAACATTACCTGATATACAACAAACCGTCAGTGTCTGCATTACAAAACCGGGATATCTTCCGAAAACATATATCATTGGCGGCACAATATATATACAAAATGAAACGTTTCATAATAAAACCAATGTTCATGGCAATAACGTGTTTATAGGACGAGACGTTACCAATCAAAAGCCAGAAGGTGAAGTTGTTGTTATAAAGAATAGTACGAAAGTAAAAAGTCCTGGCGGAACAACTATTACCAGAGATTTTGAGGTAAAGCCAGGTGCAGAGTTTGAAATCAGTGTTGAACAATAAAATGCAGAAATTATGAAAAAGTTTTTATTAACATTGCTCTTTGTAAGCATACTTCCGCAGATGTCATTTGCACAGGAAGATGATTACTGGCCATTCCTTGAAGAGGGGAAACGGTGGGTGTATGATTATGTGGATTATTACCCAAAAGAGTGGATAGGAGAAATAACTTACTTCCTTTCTGATATAGAGGAGCTTGGTGTTTTAACAAAAGAATGTTCTGTAAATGTTACATTTGTTGATACAACATATTGTGAAGCAACGCTTACTGAGACCATAAGTAACAATCCAATTAGATGGGTTTACATAAGAGAGAAAAAAGAAGATTATGTGTATGATAGCAATTTATATGATTTTGGATTGAAAAATGAAGAAGGATATGTTCTCACAATAAGTCCCTTTGGCGCTGGATGGCGGGCTCCTCTTGTGTGGAAACAGGAAGATTGCAAGGAGGTTACAATAAGAGGCCGCAAAACAAGAGTCCATATTTTAGTAAAACCTTTTAATTATACTTCGCAGTCTCGGGTTCAATCAAGTAACGAAAAGCAATATCATTTTGAAGGAATAGGAACTATACATGGCATATCTCCAGTATCATTTGGATCATTTGGAAGTCGTTCTATGTTATTCAAAGCCTGTTATGTCGGTGATGAGTTGGTGGCGACATACGATGACTTGCTGGCTGCTATTGAGGAGATTGAAGGTGCAAGCGCTGTTGAGGAAATAAAAGCAGAAAGGGAAAGAGTTATTAAAGAAGGCCTCTACGACCTGCAGGGCCGTCGGCTGAGCGCTGAGCCAGCTCATGGAATCTACATCAAGGACGGAAAGAAGATAGCGAGATAAGGAGCCTGCAACTCTGAATTTCTCTGAGGTGTGGGAAAGAAATAGTCTGACTGTCCCTCTCCGCAGGAAGAGCTTGGATAAACAACGTGTTTATTCTTCTTTGTCTTCTTTGTAGTGGCAGTAAATGCAAAAAATGATGCAAAAATTTGGTGGTGGATTGAAAAACCATTACTTTTGCAGGCGCAAATGAAAGTTTGTCCAATGGTGTAATGGTAGCACAACAGGTTTTGGTTCTGTTTGTGGTGGTTCGAATCCGCCTTGGACAACAAAAAGGGCGACCCTTTCGGGGTCGCCTTTGTTGTTTTTGAGGATTGTAGTTCAGGATTACTTCACAGCCTCTGCGAGTTCTGCACCAGCCTTGAACTTAGCAACCTTCTTGGCAGCGATCTTAATCTTAGCCTTTGTTGCGGGGTTGATACATGTGCGAGCTGGGCGCTTTGCAACAGCAAATGTGCCGAAGCCTACCAACTGTACTTTCTCACCTGCTACGAGTGCGTCCTTGATAGCGCCTGTTGTAGCGTCCAATGCCTTCTTGGCAGCAGCCTTGCTGATTCCTGCCTGAGCTGCAATCTTCTCAACTAATTGTGTCTTGTTCATAATTTTGTTATTTAAAGAATTAATAATTGTTTTAACTGCTTTTTCGTGGCAAATATAAAGCAAACATTTTATAAATCAAACATTTTTGGCAAAAAATTGCACGTTTTTCTAAAAAAAAACCTCAAAAAGGGCTTTTTGATGCGTTTTAATGGATATTTTTCGTAATTTTGCGGGCGTCAATAAGTTAGTAACGATAATTTAGAAGCTATGTTTAATATACCGAGAATTACAAAAAATCTGCTTATTCTGAACGTCTTGGCTTTCGTGGCGATGATGGTGATGGGTGCTACTCGTGGGGGTACAGACCTGAACGATATCTTCGGGCTGCACTTCTTCCTGGCCTCCGATTTCCACATCTGGCAGCTGCTCACCTACATGTTCATGTATGCCAACATTGAGCATATATTCTTTAATATGTTCGCCTTGTGGATGTTCGGGTGCGTGGTAGAGAGAGCGTGGGGCGAGAAGAAATTTCTCTTCTACTATCTTGTCTGCGGCGTGGGGGCTGGTCTGATGCAGGAGCTTGTGCAGTATGTGTGGCTCTCGTCGCAGTTGGGAAACCTTTCGGCGATACCTGCGGCAGTGTTCAACCCTTATACTACGGTAGGAGCGTCGGGTGCGGTGTATGGCATCTTGCTCGCCTTCGGAATGACGTTTCCCGAGGAGCGCATCTTCATATTCCCGCTGCCCATTCCGATAAAGGCCAAGTGGTTCGTGTGCATCTATGCTGCCATCGAACTCTTCTCGGCCATGGCGACGCCGGGCGACAACGTGGCCCACTTCGCCCACCTCGGAGGAATGCTGTTCGGATATCTGCTCATACGCTACTGGCGACGCCATCCCGACAGCTACTATAACACTGCCGGAACCGATGCGTTCTTCGAGAAGATGCGCCAGCGTTGGGAGAACAAGAATGGGACACCAAGTGCGCGTCAGAGGAATGAGACTCAGCGCGAGACCGACTGGGAATACAACGCCCGCATGAAGCGCGAGCAGGAGGAAATCGACGTTATCCTCGACAAGATACGCAAGAGCGGATACGACAGTCTGACGCGAGAAGAAAAGCAAAAGCTCTTCGACAGGAAGAATCAGAACTAAACTATAGGGAAAGCAGTGGTTTTCAAGAAGATAAAGAAAGCAGTCCTTGGCATCCTCGTGGGTGCCAATGTTGCTACTATCGTGCTAATGCTCGTGGTGGGATATGCCGGACGGGTGAGCCCCGTGAGCTATCCCATGCTGTCGAACCTGTCGATGCTCTTCCCCGTCTTCCTCGTCATCAATCTCCTCTTCCTTGTCTTGTGGGCATTCGTCAGGTTGCGCTACGTGCTCCTGCCCATCCTCGGGTTTGCCATTTGCTACGGACCCGTGAGGACATACATGCCGATCAATTTCACCAGTACGCCTCCTGAGGATGCGATAAAGGTGATGAGCTACAACGTGTGGTGCTTCTCGATGGACAGCGAGACGGAGACGTCGCTGAAGATCGCCGACTATATTGCATCGGAGAATGCCGACATTGTACTCCTCCAAGAGGCTGACGCCCGTCAGAGAATACAGGAAGGCGTCGACAAGAGGCTCAACGCCGTCTACGACTATCGCGACACCATTCACGCAGTGGGCAAGTACGACGTGCTGGCATTGTATAGCAAATACCCTATTATAGATAAGGAACACATACGCCTCGGGACGTCGGTCCGTTCGGCCGTGGGCTATAGGCTCCGCATCGGCGACGACACACTGACCGTCGTAAACTCCCACTTCCAGATTAGCGGACTGAGCATCGACGACCGTAAACTCCTGAAGAACATTGTAGAAGGCGAAGTGAAGCGTGAGGAAGCGAGCGCCGGGTCGAAGCTTGTGCTCAGTAAACTTGCTCAGGCTGCCAAGAAGCGAGCCCCGCAGGCAAAGGCACTCGCCGAATTCATAAGAAACCGCAAGGGAGAATCGATTGTCGTGTGCGGCGATTTCAACGATACACCCCTCTCCTTCGCACACCGGCAAGTGGCACAAGGACTGAAAGACTGCTTCGTAGAAAGCGGCAACGGATTCGGATTCTCCTACAACCGAGGCGGAATGTATGTCAGGATAGACAACATACTCTGCTCCGACAATATCACCCCCTACGACTGCAAAGTAGACAGAAAAATAGACATCAGCGACCATTATCCCATCAAATGCTACATAAAAATCAAGGGAAAACCTTAAAAAATGAATAAATAACGCCCATAAATTTTCCCTAATAATAAAAAATAACTATCTTTGCACGCTAATTGGTTTTAGAAAACATAAATCAAAAGTAAAAATAAAAAATGCAAAACAAAGGAATTGTAATTGTAACTGCAGTCTTACTGACACTTGCAAGCATCTTCTACCTGTCGTTCTCGGCAGCAACAAGCTACTTCGACAAGCAGGCTGCAAAGATTGAGGACCCAATCAAACAGCAGGACTACAAAGACTCAGTTAAGTATTTGGGAATCTACTCTTACCAGAAGTGTCTCGAGACTCAGATCGGCCTCGGACTCGACCTTAAGGGTGGTATGAATGTTATTCTGGAAATCTCAGTTCCAGACGTGTTGGACATTTTGGCCGATCATAAGACCGACCCTGCATACGTGAAAGCTATGCAAGAGGCAAAGGTCGAAGAAGAGACCAGTCAGAGCGACTTCATCTCGCTCTTCATCAAAGCCTACCACAAGAACGCTCCCGGCCATAACCTCGCCGAGATATTTGCCACACAGCAGCTTCAGGGCAAGGTTTCGCCACAGAGCACCGACAGCGAAGTGGAGAAAGTACTGCGCGAAGAAGTGCAGGCTGCTATCGACAACTCGTTCCGCGTGGTTCGCACACGTATCGACAAGTTCGGCGTCGTACAGCCAAACATCCAGAAACTGGAAGGCCAGCAGGGACGCATCATGGTTGAAATGCCAGGTATCCGTGAGCCGGAACGCATGCGTAACCTTTTGCAGAGCAGCGCAAACCTCGAATTCTGGGAGACATATAACGCAGAAGAAATCATTCCTTATCTGACTCAGCTCAACCAGCGTGCAGCCACAGAGCTTGCTGGCAAAGAAGCTCCCGCCGAGGCCGAGAAAGCAGCCGAGGCCGACACTACAACCGTGAAGGCAGCCGAGGAGACAAAGGCCGAGCCAACCTTCAAGATTAAGGAAGAAGGCGAAGATGCTGGCGTGGCCGAGAAGAGTGGCGAGATGACTGAGGCACAGAAGAAGGCCAACCCGCTCTACTCGGTATTCCAGCCCACAGGACGCGGTTCGCTTGCACTCGTCGGTTATACTAACGTACGCGACACAGCGGCCGTTAATAAGATCATCTATTCCGAACTTGCCAAGCAAGTGCTGCCTTCCGACCTGAAGCTCCTCTGGAGTGCTAAGCCGGAAGACGGACTGAACGTGAAGAACATCTTCGGACTCTATGCCCTGAAGGTGACAAATCCTAACGGCCGTGCTCCGCTGGAAGGCGACGTGATCACATCGGCTAAGGATCAGTTCAACCAGCTCTCTGGTGCTCCTGAAGTATCGATGTCGATGAACACAGAGGGTGCTCGCCGCTGGGCACAGCTCACAAAAGCCAACGTCCAGAAGGCCATTGCCATCGTCCTCGACGGCGTTGTTTACTCGGCACCTCGCGTTCAGAACGAGATTGACGGTGGACAGTCGCAGATCACTGGTAACTTCACAATCGAAGATACCAAAGACCTTGCCAACACCCTCGTTTCCGGTCGTATGCCAGCCCCGGCACGCATTGTGCAGGCAGAAGTCGTAGGACCAAGCCTCGGTGCACAGTCTATCAAGCAGGGTATATGGTCGTTCATCATCGCATTCGTGCTCCTGATGATCTACATGGTCATGATGTACGGATTCATCCCGGGAATGATGGCTAACCTCGCGCTCATTGTCAACCTGTTCTTCACCCTCGGTATCCTTACCTCGTTCCAAGCCGCGCTTACGATGTCGGGACTTGCAGGTATGGTGCTCTCGCTGGGTACTGCCGTCGACGCCAACGTGCTTATCTATGAGCGCATAAAGGAAGAGATGCGTAGCGGCAAGGGTATCAAGCAGGCAGTGAAAGCCGGATACGACAATGCATTCTCGGCAATCTTCGACTCCAACCTGACAAGTATCATCACAGGTGTCATCCTGCTCTACTTCGGTACAGGTCCTGTGAAGGGATTCGCTACGACATGGATCATCGGTATCATCTGCTCGTTCTTCACAGCAGTGTTCCTCACACGCCTCGTCTACGAGAACCGTATGAGTAAGGACAAGTGGCTTGGCCTGAAGTTCTACACTCCAATCTCGAAGAACCTGATGCAGGGTCTGCACTTCCCATTCATGTCTTACTATAAGAAGACAGCCATCGTCGTTGTCATCGCAGCCGTTGCGTTCATTGCCAGCTTCTTCCTTCGTGGACTGAGCCGCAGCATCGACTTCACCGGTGGTCGCAACTATGTTGTGCAGTTCGAGAATAAGGTTGAACCGGAGCAAGTTCGCGAGATTCTTGCCGAGGCATTCCCAGAGGCTAACAACTCTGCAATTGCCATTGGTACCGACGGAAGAACCATCCGCATCTCTACCAACTACAAGATTGAGAGCAACTCTCCTACTACCGACGACGAGACAGAGACCATGCTCTACAATGCCCTGAAGAAGGCCAACCTCGTTTCTCAGGCCGATGTAGAGCAGTTCAAGAACCCCGACGTTCGTCAGGGTGGATCGATCATCAGTTCTACTAAGGTGGGACCGTCTGTAGCAAAGGATATCACCTATGGAGCTATCTACAGCGTACTGATTGCTCTTATCGGTATCTTCCTCTACATCCTTCTCCGCTTCCGCAACGTGGCATTCTCTGTCGGTTCAGTCGTTGCACTGGCTGTCGACACGCTTGTCGTGCTCGGTCTCTACTCGCTGCTGTGGGGCTTCGTGCCATTCTCGCTCGAGATAGACCAGACGTTCATCGGAGCTATCCTGACCGTGATAGGTTACTCTATCAACGACAAGGTGGTGGTGTTTGACCGTATACGTGAGAATCTGAAGCTTCATCCGAAGCAGGATCCGCAGAAGGTATTCGACGACAGTGTCAACCAGACGCTTGCTCGTACGATCAACACCTCTGTATCTACGCTCATCGTGCTGCTCTGTATCTTCTTCCTTGGTGGAGCAAGTATCCGCAGCTTCGCGTTTGCAATGATACTCGGTGTTGTCTTCGGAACACTATCTTCCATCTTCATCGCTTCGCCCGTGGCATTCCTCGTGCGTGGCCGTAAGATTAAAGAAGAAACTGCAGTAAAAGCATAATTTTTTCACACACATTGTATTTTCAGCCGCATTCTCCGCGATGGAGAGTGCGGTTTTTTTTGTGGGGAAATGCAGTCTTTATCTTGAAGAAACGAAAAAAACGTGCATGAAAATAGTTGTGTTCGTCATGTTTTTTGTACTTTTGTAAGTAGTTAATCAAAATCAATCGAAAATGAAGAAAAGAATATTTTTATCGGCAGCGTTTATGATGGCAGTAGCCATCGTTGCCAATGCTCAGGAGAAGAAATACCCTGAGCAGATGCCTATGAAGCCACAGATGTCTGAGTATTGGACTCCCCAGCCCAAGATTGTCACTCCTGGCGACCAGAAGACCTCTGGTGCTCCGAGCGATGCCATCATCCTTTTCGACGGCAAGGACCTTTCGGCATGGGAGCAGACCAACGGCGAGCCGGCTGGCTGGAAGGTGAAGAACGGTGTGATGACCGTCGACAAGTCGAAGGGCGACATCCGCACGAAGCAGGAGTTCGGCAGTTATCAGCTCCACCTGGAGTGGATGGTTCCGAAGACCATCACCGGCGAGAGTCAGTCGCGCGGCAACAGCGGCGTGTACATGCAGGGTAAGTACGAGGTGCAGATACTCGACTGCTACAAGAACGAGACCTACGTCAACGGTATGACCGGCTCCATCTACAAGCAGTACCCCCCACTGGTGAACGCCATGCGCAAGCCCGGCGAGTGGAATGTCTACGACATCATCTACAATGCCCCTGTGTTCAATGCCAACGGCACATACAAGGTGCGTCCGACGGTCACTGTGATACAGAACGGCGTAGTGCTTCAGAACAACGTTGAGATACTGGGTACGACCGAGTACATCGGCTTCCCGCGCGTGCAGCCTCACGGTGATGGCCCGATCATCCTGCAGAGCCATGGCGACCCCAGCGAGCCGATAAGCTTCCGCAACATCTGGATCCGCCCGCTGTAAGGAAAGCAGAAGCCCCACCTATCCTCCCCAGAGGGAGGCACTGCAATATCGATTAAAAGCATATGGCAGGGGGTATTGAGTTTTAGTAGGGATGGGCTTTATGCCCATCAGCAGGTAGCGACATCTTTTTGAACTACTATTTGCTGATGGGCATAAAGCCCATCCCTACTATATATAGGTGGATTCTATAAATTCTGTTTCTGTTTTTTTATTTGAATGGTGTTCTTTCTTTTTCGGTCGCTTTTTGCTTTATTTGTTGTCATTATGTCAAGTTTCATCGGTCACATAGCCCGCTATGTTCCCTCTTCAACTTACATACTGACATACAAATAAATATCAAAAATCGACTCGACATAATTTATAGAACCCACCTATAAATAGGTGGAGACAGTCTCAGCTGTTTTCACCATCACAGCCCATTGTTTTTTCTTTTTCATTTAAAGATACTTCCCATGAGAACAAAATGGGTTATTTTGATGAACAAAACGGGTTGATTTGTTGAACAAACCAACCCGTTTTGTTTTGCTGTCTGGCCTTGTAGGCTTGGGCAGAGTATGTGTATGTCTTCGTTGTGACGTGTTTCTGTCTGCATCACGAAGCTATTCCTCGGGTAATGAGGCAGATAGATGCTTTATTTCTTCAGTGCTTCCGTCTCCTTTGTGTTTTTTATGCGGAAGCGGTCGAAGCCTTGTCCGTAGACGCCGATGACAGCACTCTGGCTGACGAAGGCGTTGGGGTCGATGTGGCTGATGAGCTGGAAGATGTGGTCGCTCTCGCTCTTACGTGTGAGCACGAAGAGCATTTTCACTTCTTTGCCGCTGTAGAATCCGTGTCCGTCGATTACAGTGCAGCCGCGCCGGGCGTTCTGGTTGATGTTGCGACCGATTTCTTCGTATTTGTCGGAGATGATGAAGAACTGCACTGACCGGCGCATGGAGTTGACCACCTGGTCTACACAGTAGGACACGATGAACAGTTCTACGTAGCCGTAGACTACCCGTTCCCAGCTTTTCAGTACGAGGTAGCTGCAGGATATTATCACGACGTCGCATAGCATTATGACTCGTCCGAGCGATATGTCGCGGTATTTGTTTATGATTGCAGCGATGATGTCGGTTCCTCCTGTGCTTCCCCCTGCCGAGAGTCCCATGCCCACGCCCATGCCGCAGAATATTGATCCGATGACTGTGACCATGAAGAGCTGGTCGTGGAGGAACTGCGTGTCGCCGACGATGCGCTGCGATATGTTGACCATGACGGTGAGCATCGTGACGGCATAGATGGTCTTTATGCAGAATTTTAGTCCCAGCAGCCGCAGTGCGAAGATCATCAGCACGGCGTTGATAGTGAAGTAGCTCAGGTCGACGGGGATGCCTGTGCCCCAGTAGATGATGTTTGCGATACCCGACACGCCCCCTGTGGTGATGCTGTTTGGCAGGAGCATGACGGTCCATCCGATGCAGTAGAAGAACATGCCCACGGTGATGAACGCGTAGTCGCGTATCTCCTTCATTATCGACCGTCGGCCGGGTGCTTTCAATCTAAAGTTTCTCATTGTTGTGCAGCTTTCGTTTGAAATTTGCTGCAAAGGTAGTGCAAACCGAGCGGAGAGCAAAGCAAAAATGCATATTTTTGCTTTCTATCCCGAGGTGCACGTTACCTTCAGCGTCATCTAAAGGTAGTGCATGTCGAGGGCAGAGACCTGTCGAACGAGAGTGAGACCCACTGACCGCAGGGAGGTAACTAAAAAGAAAACGCAAGTTTTTGTTTCTTTTAATATATATAATGTGTATCAGCGGCGTTGCGGGATTCTATAGCCTGCAGTACAAGGCCCGTGTACTTGCAGTACAAAAGCCATGTACTCTGAGTACAAAGCCCATGTACTCGCAGTACAAGGCCCATGTACTGTAGTCTATGGATTGTTTAGCCGTTGGATGGATATTGGGTTGGTGGGGTTGAGGATACGTTCTGGTGGGCGGGGAAGGAGCATTTTTATTGGTTTCTGTGGGTGATTTATCGGAATTTTCATTATATTTGTGGTCGTTATGGAAGAGAGAGATTTGCTGTTCCGTCGTCTTCCGTCGGGCGTGAGTGTTCCCGACGCGTTGAACGACCCTTTCGACTACGAGCCCGACGCGTCGGCGTTGGCTGCGTGGGACGACCTGCGAGGCGACATTGCGGGCCGCTCTGAGTGGGCCGAGGAGATTGGGCGTGGGAAGATGTTCGGAGTGCTCGTGGTCGTTGACGCCGAGGGGCGGCCGGGCTATCTGGCGGCTTACTCCGGGCAGATCGGCGGGCGGTGCGACTGGCAGGGATTTGTTCCTGCCGTGTTCGACTATCTCTCTCCCGACGGACATTTCAAGACTACGGAGGCCGAGATATCTGCCCTCAACGAGCAGATTTCGCAGCTTTGCAACGACAAGGATTATCTCTCCCTTCGCGACCGTCTGTTGCGCCTCGAGAGCGAGGGTCAGCAGTCGCTTTCAGAGCAGGCATCGGCCATGCGCATGGCGAAGCAGCAGCGCGACCAGCGGCGCAAGGAGGGCTATCTGTCGGCAACAGAAACGGCTGAGATGATTCGCGAGAGCCAGTTTCAGAAAGCCGAACTGCGCCGGGCGAAGAAGATGCAGGAGGAGCGAGTGGCAGCAGTGAAGTCGGAACTGCAACCCCTCGAAGATGCTATAACGGCGCTGAAACGTCGCCGCCACGAGATGTCCGACCAGCTGCAGCAGTGGTTGTTTGCTCAGTTTCAGATGCTCAACTCCCGTGGCGAGAGCCGTAACCTTTTGGAAATCTTTGCCCCCACGCCGCAGCAGGTGCCCCCTTCCGGCAGCGGCGAGTGCTGCGAGCCCCGGCTGCTGCAATATGCCTTTGCCCACGGACTGACGCCGCGCAGCATGGCCATGTTCTGGTGGGGTGAGTCGCCGAAGGATGTTGTGCGCCACGACGGCCACTACTATCCCGCCTGCAGCGGGAAGTGCAAGCCCATCCTCGCGTGGATGCTCTCAGGCCTGACGCTGCGCAAAGGGCCGATAGCTGGTGGCGAGCAGCGGGGACGGCTCGACGTGATATACGACGACGAGCATTTCTGCGTTGTCAATAAGCCTGCCGGCATGCTCAGCGTGCCAGGACGTGGAGACGTCGAGTCGGTGGTTTCTATCCTGCGCAGAGAGTGGGGTGGGGCAGCCGAACCACTTGTGGTGCATCGTCTCGACATGGCAACCAGCGGGCTCCTCATAGTGGCGAAAGATGCTGACACACAGCGATTGTTGCAGTCGCAGTTTGCACGTCGTAAGGTTGAGAAGCGCTATGTTGCCCTGCTCGAGAAGCGTCTGCCTGCCGGCAGTGGACGCATCAGCCTGCCCCTGCGTGCCGATGTGGAAAACCGGCCATATCAGGTGGTCGACCATGAGAGTGGCCGTAGGTCGCAGACCGACTATGAGATACTCTCCGACGGACGTGTGCTGCTCTCGCCTCTTACCGGTCGTACCCACCAGCTGCGTGTGCATTGTGCCCATCGCGAGGGGCTGGGATGCCCGATAAAAGGCGACGCCCTCTACGGTCACCCTGCCGACAGACTCTATCTGCATGCCGAGTGGCTTGTCATCGACCATCCCACAACGGGCCAACAGATGACGTTCTATGCTCCCTGCCCGTTTTAGATGGTAGGAGCAATTTATAAAAATACCTAAAACGCAGCGACGACCTTTGCCGTTCGCCGCAAATGCTTTATCTTTGCAAATTGTATGAAAAGACTGATATTATCGTTTTTGTTTCTGATTATCACGGCATTCGCTGTCGCTCAGATTGTCGATCCCGTGAGATTCACCTCGCAACTCAAGCCCACTGGCGACGGCGAGGCAGAGCTGGTGTTCAGCGGCACGATAGACCCCGGCTGGCATGTCTATTCCACTGGCCTGGGCGACAGCGGACCGATAGAAGCGGCGCTGAAGGTGAACAAGATGGAAGGTTGCGAGCCCGTGGGAAAGCTGCAGGCGCGCGGTAAGGAGATAGACGCCTACGACGAAGTGTTTGGCATGCAGCTGCGATACTTCGAGTCGGCGGTGCAGTTTGTTCAGAAGATAAAATTCACGAAGCCCGACTATAGTGTCGATGCCTATCTGGAGTATGGTGCTTGCAACGATCAGAGCTGCCTCCCGCCAATGGAATGCAAACTTGTGGAGAGCGGCAAGTCGCCGATGGCGAAATCCGACAATAGCGGCGAGAACAAGCCACAAGAGGAAGGCAACGAAAAGATGGAGTCGGCTGCCGATGCCGATAGTCTGGCATCGGCCATTGCGAGCGACAGTCTTGCCTTGGATACAGTTGCTGCAGCCAATCCCTCCTCCCTCTCACCTCAATACTCCTCTGAAATTTATGCACCTGTCATTGACGAGATGGCAGCCCTTGGCGACACTGGCCGACTGAGCGACCACTCGCTATGGTACATTTTCATAATGGGCTTCCTCG
Organism: Prevotella sp.; assembly: GCA_017477435.1. Taxonomy (GTDB): domain Bacteria; phylum Bacteroidota; class Bacteroidia; order Bacteroidales; family Bacteroidaceae; genus Prevotella. Next base: position 57,887 of record JAFUVV010000047.1, on the reverse strand, counting down.
GTGGACTGCTCGCGCTCCTCACACCCTGTGTGTGGCCGATAATACCTATGACGGTGAGCTTCTTCCTGAAGCGCAACAAGGGCGACAAGCGCCGCGGGGTGGGAGAGGCTGTGCTCTATGGAGCGGCCATTATAGTCATCTATTTGGCGCTCGGACTGTTAGTGACCGCACTGTTCGGCTCCGACGCCCTCAATGCGATGTCCACTAATGCCGTGTTCAACGTGTTCCTCTTCCTGCTGCTCGTGGTCTTTGCACTGTCATTCTTCGGCCTGTTCGAGATTCGACTGCCTTCCCGATGGGCCGACAGCATCGACAGTAAGGCCGCCCGCACAAGCGGATTCATAAGCATCTTCCTCATGGCATTCACGCTAGCCCTCGTCAGCTTCTCGTGCACGGCGCCCATAGTGGGATTACTGCTCGTGGAGTCGGTCACGTCGGGCTCGTGGGTAAGCCCTGCAGTGGGAATGTTCGGCTTCGCACTGGCGCTTGCACTGCCGTTCACACTGTTTGCACTCTTCCCCACATGGCTGAAGCAGATGCCGCGGTCGGGGTCGTGGATGAACACGATAAACGTGGTGCTCGGATTCATCGAGTTCGCTTTCTCACTGAAATTCCTGTCTGTTGCCGACCTGGCATACGGTTGGAACCTCATGAGCCGCGAGGTGTTCCTCATCCTGTGGATCATCATCTTCGCCGCCATGGGACTCTATCTTCTTGGCGTCTATCGTTTTCCGAGCGACGAGGTGGAAGGCACGTCGCGTCGCATGCCGTGGCTCTGTAAGTTGGCTGGTGTAGCATCGCTGCTCTTCGCCGCCTATATGGTGCCGGGGCTGTGGGGCGCTCCCGTGAAGGCCGTCAGCGCCTTTGCTCCGCCGATGAATACGCTCCGATGGAGCAAGAGCAAGGTGGCTGTCGAGGCGCAATATACCAACTACGAGGATGCCATCGCTGCTGCACGGCGCGAGAATAAACCGCTTTTGCTCGACTTCACCGGATTCGGCTGCGTCAACTGCCGTAAGATGGAAGCCGCAGTGTGGACTGATCCTCGCGTAGCAGAGCGTCTGCAGAACGACTATATCCTTGTTTCCCTTTACGTCGACGACCGCAAAGCCTTGGATAATGAAGAGACCATCGTCGACGAGAAAGGACAGACACAGACACTGAAGACAGAAAAAGACAAATGGAGCTGGCTGCAGAGATATAAATTCGGAGCCAACACGCAGCCGTTCTATGTTGCAGTCGATCCCGATGGACATGCACTCACACCATCGCGAAGCTACAATGAAGACATCTCGGAGTATCTGCGCTTCCTCGACGAAGGACTGCAGAGGTTCAAAAGCAAAAAATAAATGAAAGAGAAAAAATAAAAGGGGAAGCGGCTTGTTTGTCGCTTCCCCTTTTGTGTCTGAGGTCGTATAAATCAGATTTTGTCCTATTTCTTCCGCCCGAAGTCTGCTGGCACCTCGCCCCATTTTGCCGTTTCCCATTTGCGTATTGGCGTCTTTATCACGTGTGTCCGCAGCCAGATCTCGGCGCGAGTGATTATGCTGAACAGCTCTTCTGTCTCTGCCGAGCGGGGCAGCTTAGTCTTGCAACGTTTGTTGTTCACCCACAGGATGGCGTTGTAGGAGTCGCTATATATCACCCTGTCGGTTATTCCGTGCTTCTCCATCAGCGCAAGTGCATGGACTATAGCAAGAAACTCGCCGATGTTGTTGGTGCCATATACGGGGCCGAAGTGAAACACCGGCGCTCCTGTCTGCAGGTCGACGGCCTGATACTCCATCGGCCCGGGATTGCCCGAGCATGCCGCATCCACAGCCCAAGCTTTTGCTTCCACCTCTGGAGGAAGGGGTAGAACGGTGTCGTTGCGGTAGGATGGAGGATTATCAGGCAGTTTATTCACAGGACAATACTTCAAAATGTTTATGGGTAGAGAGCCTTACATGCGCTCCGGCACTTCTATTCCGAGGAGCGACATGGCGTTGCGTATAACCTTCGCTACGTTCTTTGCCAGCATCAGGCGCTGACGTTTCTGCTCGTCGGTGTCGGCGTTGAGGATGCTGTAGTCGTGGTAGAACTGGTTGAACTGCTTCGTCAGTTCGTAGCAGTAGTTTGCTATGCCGCTGGGCGAATAGTCTTTTCCCGCCTGCTCCACGGCTGCCGAGAACTCGCTCATCTTCTGTATGAGTTCAATCTCCTTGTCGTTAAGAGTTGAGAGTTGAGACTTGAGGGTTGAGATTTCAATGCCTTCGGCAGCTGCCTTGCGCAGGATAGAGCGTATGCGGGCATAGGTGTACTGAATGAACGGACCTGTGTTGCCGTTGAAGTCGATGCTCTCCTCTGGATTGAAGAGCATGTTCTTGCGGGCGTCGACCTTTAGGATGAAATACTTCAGTGCGCCGAGTCCCACGATTCGTGCAATCTCCTGTTTCTCTTCCTCGCTCATGTCGGCAAACTTGCCCAGCTCGTCGCTTGTGCGTCGGGCATCGGCTATCATCGTCTCGATGAGGTCGTCGGCATCGACAACTGTACCTTCGCGGCTTTTCATCTTGCCGTTGGGGAGTTCCACCATGCCGTAGGAGAAGTGGACAAGTTCCTTTCCCCACTTGAATCCGAGGCGGTCGAGAAGAATCGAAAGCACTTGGAAATGATAGTTTTGCTCGTTTCCCACGACGTATATCATTTTGTCTATGGGATAGTCGCTGAATCTCATTTGTGCCGTTCCGATGTCTTGCGTCATATACACCGATGTGCCGTCGGAGCGCAGGAGCAGTTTCTGGTCGAGGCCGTCGTTGGTCAGATCGGCCCACACGCTGCCATCGTCTTTGCGGAAGAAAATACCCTTTTCGAGGCCTTCCTCTACTTTCTTCTTTCCTTCGAGATATGTCTGCGACTCGTAGTATATTTTGTCGAATCCTACTCCGAGTGCCTTGTATGTCTCATCGAAGCCTGCGTATACCCATGAGTTCATTGTTTCCCAGAGGCTGCGCACGTCTTTATCTCCCTGTTCCCACTTTACGAGCATCTCGTGGGCTTCGCGGATGAGCGGTGCTTCGGCCTTGGCTTTCTCCTCTGCCTTTTCCTCGTCGATGCCCTGAGCCATCAGTTCGGCTTTGAGTGTAGCCACCTCTGCGCGGTAATGTTTGTCGAAGAGCACGTAGTAGTCGCCTATGAGGTGGTCGCCTTTCTTTCCGCTCGACTCTGGTGTCTCGCCGTTGCCCCACTTCTGCCATGCCAGCATCGACTTGCAGATGTGTATTCCGCGGTCGTTCACGATGTTTGTCTTCACCACCTTGTTGCCGTTGGCTTCCATGATTTTAGCCAGCGACCAGCCGAGCAGGTTATTCCTCACGTGTCCGAGGTGGAGCGGTTTGTTGGTGTTGGGCGAAGAATACTCCACCATCACCAGCGGGCTCTCGTCGGTCACGGCCTTCATTCCGAAATGCTCGTCGCTATTGATATCTTCGAGCAGTGCAGCCCAGGCGTTCTCCGAGATGTTCAGGTTGAGGAAACCCTTCACCACGTTGAAGCTGCTCACGGCGTCGCAGTTCTGCTGCAGATAGTCGCCTATTTCCTGGGCAGTGTCCTCAGGTTTCTTGTGCGATATCTTCAGGAACGGGAACACCACGAGTGTCAGATTGCCCTCGAAGGTGCTTTTTGTCTTTTGCAACTGTGCCATTGACTCCGGTATTTCCTGACCGTAGAGTTCTTTGATGGCATTTATAACGGCAAGCGATATTTTGTCTTCTATTTTCATCTATGATAGTGTGTTAAATGTTTCGAGGTGCGAAGGTATGAAAAAAAATCCATATCTCGCACCTTTCAACAATAAATCTTACCTTCTGTGGTTTTATTTCACGAGGTTTCCGAGAATGTCTCGGGTGAGTTCCTTTGTTATTGTGCGTGTGGCGGCCGATGTAGCGTTCTTCACTACTTTGCCTGTTGTCGACGTGCTCGATTTTTTTGCTTTCGTGCCTGTCACTTTGTTGCTCACTGCTGTTCCGAGCACTGTGGCGAGTGTGGTGGTCACGGCTGTGATGATGGCTTTTATCACTTTTCCCATCACTGTGTTCTTTGCCTTTCCTCCCTTGCTTGCGGCTTTCTCTTCGGCTGCTGCTTCTGCCATTGCGTCTGCTTCTGCCTTGGCTTGCTCGGCCTCTCTGACGAGTTGCTCGTAGGCACTCTCGCGGTCGATTGGTGTGTCGTATTTGCCGTAGATGCGCGATCCTTTGATGATGTCGAGGCGTTGTCCTTCGGTCACTGCGCCTATCTGGCTGAGCGGGAAGAGTATCTTTGCACGTTCGACAATACTCGGTGCTCCTTTCTCGTCGAGGAAGCTTACGAGGGCCTCACCTGTCTCGAGGTTCATAATGGCCTCGTCGGTCTTGAACTCTGGATTGGCGCGGAAGGTGTCGGCTGCTGTCTTCACTGCTTTTTGGTCTTTCGGTGTATATGCGCGGAGGGCATGCTGTACGCGGTTTCCGAGCTGGCCGAGGATGTTCTCGGGTATGTCTGTCGGGCTCTGGGTGATGAAGTATATGCCTACGCCCTTCGAACGTATGAGCCTGATTACCTGTTCAATCTTGTCGAGCAGTGCCTTCGATGTGCCGTCGAAGAGCATGTGTGCCTCGTCGAAGAAGAACACGAGCTTCGGCAGTTCCATGTCGCCCACTTCGGGCAGTGTGGAGTATAGCTCCGAGAGTAGCCATAGCAGGAATGTGGAGTAGAGCTTTGGCTGCATCATGAGTTTGTCGGCAGCCAGCACGTTCATCACACCCTTTCCGCCTTCGGTCTGCATGAGGTCGTAGATGTCGAACGACGGCTCTCCGAAGAATTTGTCGGCACCTTGTGCCTCGAGCTGTAGCAGTGCGCGCTGTATGGCTCCTACGGATGCCGTTGAGATGTTTCCGTATTTAGTGGTATACTGTGCTGCGTTCTTTGCCACATAGTCGAGCATTGAGCGCAGGTCTTTCAGGTCGAGGATGAGCAGTCCGCGCTCGTCGGCGATGCGGAATACGATGTTCAGCACTCCATCCTGTGTCTCGTTGAGCTGCAGCAGTCGCGACAACAGCTGTGGTCCCATTTGGCTTATCGTTGCCCGCATGGGGTGTCCCTGCTCGCCGTAGACGTCGTAGAAGCGCACGGGGCATGCTTGGAACTCTGGATTCTCTATGCCGAACTCCGGCAGGCGCTTCTCAATGAATCCCGACATCTTGCCCACTTGGCTTATTCCCGACAAGTCTCCCTTCATGTCGGCCATAAAGCATGGCACGCCGACCTGACAAAAACTCTCGGCCATCACTTGCAGCGTGACGGTCTTACCGGTACCGGTGGCGCCGGCGATAAGTCCGTGACGATTGGCCATCTTACCTACTATCGATAGTGCTCCCTTAGAGCAATGGGCTATGTAGAGCCCGCGTTCTTTGTCGTACATATATTATTGGTTTTTTAGTTTTTTCTTCTTATTCGCAAAATTAAGGATTATCGGCGAAAAAAACAAATTTTCGTGTCGGATAAAGCATTAAATATCAGAAAAATATTTTTTCTGGGTTGTTTTTCTTTCGATTTCGTTTTTACGCGACCGAGTCGGGCGACTTGTATCGCTCTATCGTGTTTGCTCCGAACTTCTCCCGGCTTATGAGCACTGCGTCGTCGGGCACTTTGACGGCTCTTGTGCCTGAGTCGAACTCCATGGGTGCCGTCTCCACTCTCAGCTCGTCCCACAGCCGGCGGTCGAGGAAGCTCTGGTGGGTCTGTGCGCCTCCTTCCACTATCAGGCTCTGCACGCCTTCCTCGGCGAGCATGTGCAGGGTGGCGTCGATGCTGGTGGCATGGCTTAGCACCACTCTTCGCGGCGACTGTCCGCTCCACATCCTCACGTCGAGACGGGGCTTGTCGCGCTCGGCAGTCACACGCCCTACGAGTATGGCATCCTCCTCGCTGCGAAGCTTGTGCGCAAGCATCTGGGTGAATGGCGTAGAGATGGCGGTAGGGTGGAAGTTGTTGTCGATAAATCCGTTGCTGCTCTGCGCCCACTTTAGTATGATGTAGGGCCTCTTGCGCTCGTTGAAGGTGAAGAAACGTCGGTTCATCCATCGGCATTCTTTCTCCAGCACACCCACCTCTACTTCAATCCCTGCGTCGCGCAGTCGGCTGATGCCACGGCCGCTCACCTCGCTGAACGTATCTACGCATCCCACCACCACGCGTCGAACACCTTTTTCTATAATAAGGTCGGCACAGGGAGGAGTCTTTCCGTAGTGCGAGCAAGGCTCAAGACTCACGTAGATGGTTGCCTCGCCGAGCAGATGGTTGTCGGCATCGCTCACCGATGCAAAGGCATTAACCTCGGCATGCGCCTCTCCGCAGCGTATGTGGTAGCCTTCACCGATGATTCTGTCGCGCGCCACAATCACCGCACCCACCATGGGATTGGGCCTCGTGGTGGGAAGTCCGTTAGCAGCAAGCTCCAGACAGCGGCGCATGTACTTCTCGTCGGTAGACATGATATTCGGAATCACAAGCCAAAGTTACAATATTTTGAATACATAGGCAAGACAATCGGCTTCTTTTTACCATTTCCCCGCCATCGCCATACGGTTTTCCGGGCTGCAGTACAAAGCCCATGTACTGCGAGTACAAGAGTCATGTACTCGGAGTACAAAGCTCATGTACTGCGAGTACAAGGCCCATGTACTGGCATCGGAGGATTTTTTCGGCGATAATATTTCACGTTTTTGCGTTTATATGTTAATTTTGCATGCAGTGGAAAATAAACGTATCCGCATTCATATCTCATGACCACAAGACCCGCCACAGAGAGCCCCGTCGCCGACAAGACGGTGAGCCACTACCTCCGCTACCTGAAGTTGGAGCGCAGTCTCTCGCCCAATACCATCGACGCCTATCGCCACGACCTCGACTATCTGCTCGACTACTGCCGCGAGAAGGGCGTTGCCCCCACCGATGCCGACTTCGGCTTCCTCGAATCCTTCGCCCTTTCCGTCCACGAGCGCGGCGTCGGAGCCCGCAGCCAGGGGCGCATACTGAGCGGCGTGAGGGCGTTCTATCGCTATCTGCTTATCGACGGATACATCGACACCGACCCCACCGAGCTCCTCGAGTGGCCACGGCTGCCAGAGCATCTGCCCGAAGTACTCACCACCGAGGAAATCGACCTCCTCGAAGCCTCCATCGACCTCGAAAAGGCTGAGGGCCACCGCAACCGCGCCATCATCGAAGTGCTCTTCTCCTGCGGACTGCGAGTGTCGGAACTGGTAAGTCTGAAAATGTCAAACCTTTACCTCGACGACGGCTTCATACGCGTCATGGGAAAAGGTTCGAAAGAGCGCCTTGTGCCCATCTCGCCGCGGGCAGTAAAAGAGCTCAGGCTATGGTTCGACGACCGCAGACGTATGAACATCAAGCCCGGCGAAGACGACTATGTGTTCCTCAACCGCCGCGGCAGCCACCTCACCCGTACGATGATTCTCATCATGATAAAGCGCCAGGCCCAGGAAGCCGGCATCAAAAAGACCATCTCGCCCCACACCCTCCGCCACTCCTTCGCCACCGAACTGCTCAAGGGCGGCGCCGACCTCAGAGCCATACAGTCGATGCTCGGCCACGAGTCGATTGCAACCACAGAGATATACACCCACATCGACACCACACAACTGCGCGACGAAATCCTCAACCACCATCCACGAAACAAGAAAGACGAGAGGAAATAAACCCATCACCGGCCGAATCATCTGAAACGCAAATTGCCGCCGACGGCGCATAATTTGCCGCAAATGAAAATATCTTTTAATATTTGTAGTTTTTACAGCAGTTCGCCGTCTAATTAATAAAAAGACATCTAAATTTTTTGTACTACCCCCAGTTTGTCGTAACTTGGGCTTCGTCGAAGTTAAGGCGTCTCGGTATAGCAAAATGAAAAAAACAAGTTTTTTCCTTTGTTCTACTCTCGACTTTGTGTAACTTTGCGCCAAAATACATTAATTTAATAATAATAACGATGACACTAAGAAAAATTTCCGCCATTGTGATGCTGACCATCGTCGGCACCATGGCAACCCTGGCACAGATGATGCCCCCAATCCCCGCTGACGAAGCAGTACGCACAGGCGTGCTCGACAACGGACTGACCTATTTCATCCGCTACAACAACTGGCCCGAGCACCGCGCCAACTTCTACATCGCACAGAAGGTGGGCTCGATACAGGAAGAAGAAAGTCAGCGCGGACTGGCACACTTCCTCGAGCACATGGCATTCAATGGCTCAGACAACTTCAAAGGCAACGACCTCATACGCTATTGCGAAAGCATCGGAGTGCAGTTCGGAGGCGACCTCAATGCATTCACCAGCATCGACCGCACGGTGTATAACATCGACAACGTGCCCACCACGCGACAGGAGTCGCTCGACTCATGCCTGCTCATCCTGCGCGACTGGGCCGACGGACTCACTCTCGATCCCGAAGAAATCGACAAGGAACGCGGCGTCATACACGAAGAATGGCGACTGCGCACAAGCGCCTCCAGCCGAATGTTCGAACGCAACCTGCCAGCCCTCTACCCAGGGTCGAAGTATGGAGTGCGCTACCCAATAGGACTCATGGAGGTGGTAGACAACTTCAAGCCGCAGGAGCTGCGCGACTACTACGAAAAGTGGTATCACCCGACAAACCAAGGCATCATCGTCGTGGGTGACGTCGACGTCGACCATACCGAAGCAATGATAAAGAAGCTCTTCGGGCCCATCAAGAACCCAGAGAACGCACAGCCCGTGGTCGACGAGCAGGTACCCGACACACCAGAGCCCATCGTCATCATCGACAAGGACAAGGAGTATCGCACAAGCGACGTCGAGCTCGTGTTCAAGCACGAAGCATACCCCGACTCCATGAAGGGCGACATGAGCTACATGATGGTGGAATACATGAAGAACGCCGCCGTCGGAATGCTCAACCAGCGATACACAGAGGCAGCACAGAAGCCAGAGTGCTCATATACCAACGCCTACTGCGCCGACGGCAACTACATCTTCGCCAAGACAATGGACGCCTTCGACATCTCAGCAACACCGAAAGACATCACCAAGACCGCCGATGCCATCAAGGAAGCATTCGTCGAAGCACGAAAAGCAGCAGAGTTCGGATTCACAGCAACAGAGTATGAGCGCTATAAGGCCGACTACCTGAGCTCGCTCGAAAAGCAGTACAGCAACAAGGACAAGCGCACAAACTCGCAGCTCTATGCGCAGATACTCGGACATTTCCTCGACAATGAGCCCATGCCAAGCATCGACTTCACCTATCAGACAATGAAGCAGGTGGTGCCCATGATTCCTGTCGACGCTATCAACATGCTCATGAAGGAATACATCCCCGCCAACGACTCCAACATGGTCGTTATCAACTTCAACAACGAAGCCGACGGCAACGTCTATCCAACGAAAGACCAGTTGCTCGCAGCCATCAAGGATGCCCGCAGCCAGGAAATCACTGCCTTCGTAGACAACGTAAAGAATGAGCCGCTTATCACCACGATGCCAAAGGCCGGAACGATAAAGAAGGAAGTGAAGAACGACAAGTTCGGATACACAGAGCTCACACTCTCCAACGGCGTCACCGTCGTCATGAAGCAGACCGACTACAAGAAAGACCAGGTGATACTCACCGGTAGCGGACTCGGAGGCGGTAACCTCTACGGAGAGAAAGACTTCGCCAACCTGCAGATGTTCGACGACGTCATCGGTCACAGCGGTCTCGGAAACTTCTCATCTACCGAGCTGGAGAAAGCACTCGCTGGTAAGATAGCCAACGCCGACCTCACCATGAGCTCCCGATACACAAGCATCAGCGGACAGTCCACCCCGAAAGACGTAGAGACAATGCTGCAGATGGCGTACCTCTACTTCACCGCAATCAACAAAGACCAGGCTGCCTACGACCAGATGATGACCGGACTCGAGGTGCAACTCAAAAACCGATCGCTCACACCAGAGGTTGCCCTCAGCGACAGTCTCACCGCTACGATGTACGGGCACAACCCACGAGTGGCGCCGATGACCGTGGAAAGACTCGCCGACGTCAGCTACGACCGCATACTGCAGATTGCAAAGGAACGCACGGCAAGCGTGAAAGACTGGACATTCTACATCGTGGGCAACTACGACGAAGCCACCATTCGGCCGCTCATCTGCCAGTACATTGGCTCCCTCCCATCGAAGAAAGCAGTGAAGAAAGTGCCACGCCTGACAGAAATACAGAAGGGCGACATCGACAACACCTTCCTGCGCAAGATGGAGACACCAAAGTCCATCGCCTATATGATTTGGACCAACGAAGAAATGCCTTACACTCTCGAGAACGAAGTCAAGGCCGACATCGCCGGACAAGTACTCTCGATGGTCTACCTGAAGAAGATACGCGAGGATGCCTCCGCTGCATATTCCTGCGGAGCACAGGGAAGCATGCAGATAGAAGACGACTTCCACAACATCCTGCTCCTCGGCTATTGCCCGATGAAACCCGAGAAGAAGGACATCGCACTGCAAATCATGCAAGACGAAGTCGAAAACATGCAGAACGAGATAGACCCCTCGATGCTCGACAAGGTGCAGAAACTCATGGTGAAGCAGTATGAAGACGCTCAGAAGACCAACAGCTACTGGCGCAACGTCATGCTCACAAGCCGCAAGTACGGCGTAGACCTCCACACCGACTATCAGAAGGTTGTCGAGGCCCAGACACCTGAGACCATCAAGCAGTTCATGAAGGAATTCCTCAAGCCCGGCAACCGCATCAAGGTCGTCATGCTCCCAGAGGAAACGAAATAACTATATCATTCCCTGCAAAGCGGGGACACATCCATCCATACGGGGGGCGACCGACGCTGTCGGTTGCCCCCCGCTGCTTTGACCATACATCCATCCCGCACCGGCAGAGCACCCCGCCTCTGCCGCCAGGAAACATCCCTGCCGCAAGTACAAAGCCCCAAGTACTCTCAGTACAAAGCCCCAAGTACTCGCAGTGCAAAGGCCTTGTACTCGGAGTGCAAAGCCCATGTACTGGTGCCGAGGAAATAAATAGGACAGGAAATCTCTGCCGATTGTGGGATTTTATTATTATCTTTGTCTCCGGATATGGAAAAGGAAATGCTTCTTCTTGAGGATGTCGCCGTCGGCTATTCTGGTGGGAAGGCCGGCGGGCGTGTCGTGGCTGGTGGCATCGGCGTGGGCTTGCGTCGCGGCGAGATGGCGTGTCTGGTGGGCAGCAACGGCGTGGGCAAGTCGACGCTGCTGCGCTCCATCTGCTTCCTGCAGCGTCCGCTGGCGGGGCGTGTCGTCGTCGGCGGGAGGGACATGGCGGCACTCAGCCGCCGCGAGAGGGCGGCGATGGTGAGCATCGTACTGACGACAGTCGACCGCGACCTGACGCTTACGGCGGAGGAGGTGGTGGCGCTGGGACGGTCGCCGTTTACTGACTGCTGGGGCAGGATGACGGCACGCGACCGCGAGATGGTGTGGCGGGCGATGGAGTGCGTAGGCATAGACGGCCTCGCGGGTAGGAGGATGTGCTCTCTGAGCGACGGCGAGCGACAGAAGGTGATGATTGCCAAGGCGCTGGCGCAGCAGTCGCCGCTCATGCTGCTCGACGAGCCGACGGCGTTTCTCGATTTCAACAGCCGCGTGGAGGTGTTGTCTCTTCTCCGACGGCTGTCGCGCGAGGAGGGGACGACGGTGCTCTTCTCTTCCCACGACCTGCAGCCAAGTCTCTGGCTGTCGGACAGGGTGTGGCTGCTCGGCGACGACGGGTCTCTCTCCGAGGGGTCGCCCCGCGATCTCGCTGACAGCGGACTGATAGGCTCTCTCGTGGCTCACAACGGCATCGCCTTCGATGCTGAGTCGATGAGCTTCCGCTTCCTGGGATAAAAAAAAGACCGCACGGCACTCACGTGTCATGCGGCTGAAAAAGAAATTACTATTACTCTTATCCTTTGTGTGCAGTCTTCTATTAGTGTAGAGTTTAGAGTGTAGAGTGTAGAGTTAACGTTCCCGTTAGCGTTAGCTGTCGCTGATTATTCTCTACCCTCATCAGCAAGCAGTCTCTTAAAGCCTTTGAAAGGCTCTTGCAAGAATTAACGTTATCGTTAGCTATCGCTGATTCTCTTAAAGCCTTTGAAGTTTTATAACCTCCCCGCGGGGCTACGTCGGTTAAAACTTCAGAAAGGCTCTTGCAAGAATTAACGTTATCGTTATCGTTAACGTTATCGTTATTTCAGTTTAGTGTATCCGTACTTTGCGGTGGTGCCGAGCTCTTCTTCGATTCGGATGAGCTGGTTGTACTTTGCCATACGGTCTGTGCGGCTCATGGAACCGGTCTTTATCTGTCCTGAGTTGGTAGCCACGGCGATGTCGGCGATTGTAGCGTCTTCGGTTTCTCCCGAGCGATGGCTGGTCACGGTGGTGTATCCGTGGCGGTGAGCCATTTCGATGGCTTCGAGGGTCTCGGTGAGCGAGCCGATCTGGTTCACCTTGATGAGGATTGAGTTGGCTGCTCCCATCTGGATGCCTTTCTGCAGGAACTTCGTATTTGTGACGAAGAGGTCGTCGCCGACGAGCTGGCAGCGGTCGCCGATGCGCTCGGTCAGCTTCACCCAGTTGTCCCAGTCGTTCTCGTCGAGACCGTCCTCGATGGAGTCAATGGGGAAGTCGGTGATGAGTTTCTCAAGGAAGTCGATCTGCTCGGCGGCTGAGAGGCGCTTGCCGTTAGGATCTTTCTTCTTGCCATTCTTCAGCTGACGGTAGTCGTAGAACCACTCGCCGTTCTCCTGTACTGCGAACTCTGATGCTGCACAGTCCATTGCTATCTTCACGTCCTTGCCTGGTTCGTAACCGGCAGCCTTGATGGCATCGCAGATTATCTGGAGTGCGTCTTCGATGCCGTTGAGTGCTGGAGCGAAGCCGCCCTCGTCGCCCACTGCTGTAGAGAGGCCGCGGGCCTTGAGCAGCTTGGCGAGGTTGTGGAACACTTCTGCGCCCATACGGATGTTCTCGCGGATGGATGGAGCGCTGACGGGACGTATCATGAACTCCTGGAACGCGATGGGAGCGTCGGAGTGTGCACCGCCGTTGATGATGTTCATCATTGGAACGGGCATTGTATATGAGTTGCAACCTCCGATATAGCGGTAGAGAGGCATTCCGAGGGCGTTTGCAGCAGCCTTGGCAGCAGCGAGGCTCACGCCGAGAATGGCGTTTGCTCCGAGCTTCGACTTGGTTGGTGTGCCGTCGAGGGCGAGCATCTTATAGTCGAGTGCGCGCTGGTCGAGGACGCAGTCGCCGACGAGGGCGGGAGCGATGATGGTGTTCACATTCTCTACTGCCTTCAGCGTGCCTTTGCCCAGATAGCGGTTCTTGTCGCCGTCGCGAAGCTCGAGGGCTTCGTTCTCGCCTGTGGATGCACCTGATGGAACGGCTGCGCGGCCGAGGACTCCATTTTCAAGTACTACGTCTACCTCTACTGTGGGATTGCCTCTTGAGTCGAGGATTTCTCTTGCATGAATCTTCTGAATCTTCATAATTTGGTATATGTTACATGTTTTATAGTTTTCCGAGTGCAAAGGTACTACTAAAAGAGGAGTAGAGAAAGGAATGTGGAGTCGTTTTTCCGTGGTTTTAATTTTTTTTAATAGATAATTCTCTGGCTGGGGAAAAAAGAAGTCGGATTGCCAATCCGACTTTGCAATTTCCCTGCGTGTGCATAGGTGCGGCTTGTTGTGGCGGCACCTAATTCAACTTTAGCAAGTAGGAGTTAAGGGGAGTTAGTGGTCTTCGACCACGGGAGTTAACAGACATATGCAATTCTATTGTCCGTTTACTCCGGCGAGCGCAGCGTGCTAACTCCCGTTAACTCCCCCTTAACTCCTGAAGTTGAGCACTTGCGAAACTTGAAAAAAGTTAACTAAAAGCTGTCTCTTGTGTGTAGACAGTCGGTGGAGCCTCACGGCTCTTCTTCGGTGTCTTCCTGCGCTTGGTTTTTCTTCGTCAGTTTGTATTCGATGACGAATGCGATGAGCATTCCGCATCCCATGCCTGCTATGACGGGGATGTAGAAGTAGAGGCTGGTGGTGAGGAAGTTGTTCAGGGCGGAGATCAGTGCTCCGAGTCCTGCTCCCAGGAGTGTGCAGCCCCAGCGGAGCATGGTGAATGTGTTGTTTTTCTTTGTCGGTTCACTGACGAGGAGCTTAATGCTTTCGGGATCGGTGTTGTGTTCGATGAGTGCCTTGCGCAGCTCTGTCTCGTGATTTTTGCGGCGGATGCTCAGGATGGTTCCGCAGATGATGGCAACTACTGGGATGCCGACTGTGCATATTATCGCCACGATGCCTGCGATTGTTTCGTCTACTGTCATTTTTTTTTCTTTTTTTATGGTTATTGTTTCAGTTTTTCCGATCGGGTTTCATTTATATGACGGTTTTGTTTTCCGATTATTACAGTTCGTTGATTGGGAATTCTTTCACTTCTTTGGCGAGGAATGCGAGAATTGTTGCTGCTGCGAGTGCTGTTGCAATCCAGATGTATGGTTGCGTGCTGGTGTGGGTGTAGATATAGGCTGTCCCGACGATGAAGGACAGCATCACTGCCGGCACTCCGAATGCGAATGCCACGATGTGGCTCCATCTTCGCAGTGCTGCCCGTCGCTGGTTGCGGCGGAGGGTTTGCATGACCTGCCGGACGAGCTGGTCTTCCATCTGTTTGCGCCCAAGGGCTTCGGCGATGAGCTGGTCGAATATCTTGTCGTCAGTTTCCATATGTCTTTATTTTTTCTTTCAGTCGTAGTCTTATCCGGTGTAGCTTCACGAGTATGTTCTGCTGCGAGAGTCCTGTCTTGGCGGCGATGGTCTCGGTTTTCATCTTTTCGTAGTAGTGGAGCTGTATTATCTGCCGGTCTTTCTCTGGCAGTTCGTCGATGGCATGTTCGAGGCGTTGCAGCAGTTGTTCGTGTTCTTCGTCGTATTCTTCGGGCTGCTGCCTGGCGCTTTCCTTTTGTCTTGTCTGCCTGCGTCGTGCTTCGTCGAGATGGTTTATTGCCTGTCGGCATGCTATTGCTGTGATCCACGGCCCGAGTGTTTCTCCGCGGAAGGTGTCCAGGCGGTCGTAGGCACGCACGAATGTCTGCTGCACTATCTCGCCGGCCAGCTCGCGGTCTTTGACGATGGCGAGTGCCTTGCTGAGCACCATTGGCGTGTACCGGCCTACGATGAGGCTGTAGCAGTTCACGTCGTGATGGCGGAGTATGCGGTCTACGATTTCTTTGTCGTTCATCTTTTCCCGAATTCTATATATATGACAGCCGCGGGTGTGTTTTATTACATTCGGAGGCGGAAAATGTTTCCGGCGCCGGAGGTGGTCGGGATATAGAAGAGTACATGGCCCGTGTACTCGCAGTACAAGAGCCATGTACTTGGAGTACAAGGGTCATGTACTCGGAATACAAAGCCCATGTACTAAGTCCGACGATATTCTTCGCCTGGCTTTATTGGCTGGGTTGGGTGTGGCAGAGGGGCCGTGAGGGCTGGTCTTCACGGCGTGCATCCCCTTCTGGTGCTACTCTTTTATTTCGAAGAGGTTGTAGAATCCTGTCATCTTGAATATTTTCTGTATCCCCTCGTTTATGCCTCTGATGTAGACGTGGCTTCCCTTTGCCTTTGTATTCTTCAGTATGTTGAGGAATATGCGCAGTCCGCTGGAGGAGATGTATTCCAGGTTTGTGCAGTCGAGGATGATGTCGTGTCCCTCGCAGTCGATAAGCGGCTGCATGGCTTTTTCCGTTTCGAGCGATGCTGCGGTGTCGAGACGACCGTCGAAGTACATCGCGTAGTATCCGTTTTCTTCTTTGAATGTTGTTACCATTGTCTTTTATATTTGTTTTTTATGCTATTATATTCCTGCCTCGCTTTTTAGCCTTTTGGCTTTTTAACCTTTTAACTTATTTGTCGTCTACATCGGGTAGAGTATGTTCACGATGACGAATGTCGTTATGAACAGTACCACCTGCAGACATATTCCGAGTCGTGCGAAGTCGCCGAAGCGGAATCCTCCCGGTCCGAAGATGAGCATGTTGGTGGTTGATCCCATCGGTGTGACGAGGCTGAGGTTGACGGTGAGCATCAGTCCCATTATGAAAGTCATGGGGTTGCATCCCAATGTGGCGGCCTCGTGCCATGCTATGGGGAAGAATATGGCGCTTGTTCCCACTCTTCCTACCAGCTCGCTAGTGATGAGAGCGAGCAGGCACATGGCAGCCAGTACGACGTGTGGGTTCTGTCCGCATATTCTCAGCATGTGAGTGGCCAGCGTTGCTGCCACGCCCGTCTTTGTCACTGCCGTGGAGAAGACGACGGTGGCGCCGAGGATGAGGAGCAGGTCCCATTCTATATATTTCGTCAGCGACCTCATGCGGCAGCATTTAGTGGCCATCATGAGTGCTGCGGCGAGCATCGTCGATACCCACAGCGGACGGATGTTGAACGACGAGAGTACAAACATGAGCACGAGTATTGCGCCTGCCGTTATGGTGCGCGGTCCTGTCTGCGGCACGAAGTGTGAGTCGAAGAAAGCGAGGTTGCGCCGGCCTGCCTTTTCGAGTTGGTCGTCTGACTTCGGCGGGCATTCGAGCAGAAGGCTGTCGCCTGCCTGCAGCCGTATTTCGCGTGGCTGGCCGTCGACGCGCTTTCCGCCGCGGGCCACTGCCACGAGAACCATTTCGGTGTCGCGCTCGAAGTGGTTGGTACTCATCGAGGTGCCGATGAGATCGCTGCCGAATGTCACGTAGGCAGTCCTCAGCTTGCGGTTGTTGTCAATCTCGTCGATGCTGTACACATGGTGGTCGGCCGCCACGAGTCCGTTGGTGCGCTTCAGCTCGAGTATGTCGCTTATCTGTCCTGCAAAGACGAGTCGGTCGCCGCCAAGGATGAACTCGTCGTCGCCGACGGGCATGATTATCTCCTTGTCGAAGCGCACGATCTCGATGAGCGAACCGCCTTTGACATTCTTCAGTCCCGCTTCCGCCACCGTCATTCCCACTGCCGGATTGTCGGTAGGCACAAGGAGTTCTACGGTGTAGTCGGATGTTGTCTCAAACGATATTTCGGGCGATTCGCGGTTGGGAATCAGTCTTCGCAGTGCCACCACGAGGAATGTGGCTATCGCAGTGAGCACCACTCCCGGCAGCAGCGGCTCGAAGACGCCGAGCAGGCGCCCCGTCTTCTCGGCATAGAGGCCTGCGATGACGAGGTTCGACGTGCTTCCCATCAGTGTGCAGATGCCACCCATCGTTGCAGCACAGCTGAGCGGCACGAGCAGTTTCGACGGGGAGATGCTTAGTCGGCGTGCCCATATCTTCACTGCATCAATCGTCATTGCCACGACGTTGATGCCGTTGAGCAGTGCCGAAAGGATGCTTACCGGCACCATCACGCGGTAGATGGCGTGACGATAGTTCTTCGGGTTGCCGAAGACGTGCTGTGTGAGCCAGTAGATTGCCCCTGTGTGGATGAGTCCGGCAATTACTACGAAGAACGCGGCATGCACCATCACCGGCTCCGAGGCAAAGCCTTCCATGCCTTCCTCTTCGCTCACGACGCCGGTGACGAGCAGCACTGTCAGCGCTCCGAGGAAGGTTATCTCGACGGGGATGCGTGTGCGGATCATGACGATGATCACTGATGCTATCGTTGCAACCGTGATCCATGCGTAGAAACTTAATCCGAGAAACATCATTTATGTTGAATGTTAAAATTTTAAATGTTGAAGTTGAGAGTTGAAAGCCGGTTTCTATCTTCTGCCGAGAGGTTGTCTGGCGGTTCTATCTGACCAGTTTCTTCCTTAGCGTGAGCACGTTGCAGCCGTCGGTGCGTTCGTAGTTGATGGAGTCCATGAGTTGTCTGACGAGGTATATCCCAAGTCCTCCGATGGGTCGTTCCTCTGCTGAGAGGGTGGTGTCGGCGTCTTCTTTCATTGTCGGGTCGAAGGGCATGCCGTGGTCGGTGATTGTGAATTTGAGCCTGATGTCGTTGGCCTCGGCGGTTATGTTGATGTCGCCTTGGGTGTTATGGGGGTAGGCATAGTTCATGACATTCACGACAGCCTCTTCCAGGGCGAGGTTGAGTTCCATCGTGTCGGCTTGTTCGAGGGCGAGTTCTTCGGCCACTGTGTCGACAAAGGCGTTGAGTTGCGGCACGTTGCCGACGTCGTTGGTGAGGGTGATGGTTCGTTTCAGCTTGACCTCTCGGTGCTCTTTGGTGTATTTGATGAGTAGCATGGTGAGGTCGTCGCTTTGTTCTGCTTCGCCGACAAAGCTGCCTATTGCTTTCTGCATGTTTCCGAGGAGGTTTTCGGAGTGCATGTCGCAGGTGTTGGGTGATTCGTTTGCGACGTTTATCATGCGTTCTTCTCCGAAGAGTTTGTGCTCTGTGTCTTCGGCTTCGGTGAGTCCGTCGGTGTAGAGGAAGATGCTTGTCTGCGGGTTCATGACGGTTTCTTGTCCTTCGAATTTGAAGTCTCCCATGATGCCCAGGGGTATATTTGGTATCACGTCGAGCGTCTGAGCTTTGTGGCTGCCGTTGTTGTCGTTGGCGGAGCTGATTATCAGCGGTGCGTTGTGGCCTGCGTTGCAGTAGCGCAGCCGTCCTGTCGGGAGGTCGAGGATGCCGATGAAGAATGTTATGAACATCGATGATTTGTTGGTGCTCGACAGTGATTCGTTCATCACTTCCATTATTCGTGTTGCGTTGGGCTCGTGTGAGGAGATTGTTCTGAACAGGAATCTTGTGACTGCCATTACGAGGCTTGCCGGTATTCCTTTTCCGCTGACGTCGCCGATGCAGAAGAATAGTTTTTCATCGCGTATGTAGAAGTCGAACAGGTCGCCTCCTACTTCTTTTGCAGGTTTTATTGTTCCGATGATGTCGATGTCGTCTCGTTCGGGGTAGGGCGGATAGTCTTTCGGCACCATTTGCTCTTGTATTGAGCGTGCTATTCTGAGTTCGCTTCCTATGCGTTGTTTTTCGGCGTTGCTTTTCTGCAGTCGTGCTGCTTGTCTTGCCGACAGCCATAGGATGAATCCGAGCATGAATAGGCCGAGCATCATGAATGCTATGAGTCGCATGCTTATTTTCTGCAGGTTGCCGTAGATGTCTTTGTCTTTGCATATGACAGCCATCGACCATCCTGCGCTTTCGCCGACGGGTGCGTAGAAGACGTATGTTTTTTCGCCTTTGTTGTTCCACACTGTTGTTTCTCCGCTTTCACCGGCGAGCATTCTGCGGTCTACTTCCATTGCCATGGTGTCGTTTAGCTGTGCTGCGGCTTCGAGTGAGCTGAGGTTCATGATCAGGCTTTCGACGGGACATGCCATTATGAGTCCTTTTCTGGAGACCATGATGTTCTCCGATGGGTACTCGTCGTCGTCGTCATTGATGACTTTGCTCAGCCAGTCGAGCGATATGTCGGTGGCGAGTACTCCTACGATGTTGCCGTCTGTGTCGTGTATTGGCGAGGAGAATGTGGCCACGAGGGTCTTTGCTCCGCTTTCGTCGTAGTATGGCTCGCTCCATAAACAGCTGTCGCACTCCATTGTGTTTTTAAACCATTCAGCTTCGAGATAGTTGTGGTGAGCTCCGCCGATCTGCCTGTTTTTCAGTGTGCCGTCGCTGTTCTGTGTGATATATGGCTCAAACCATCGTCCTTTATTTGGGAAGTAGTTGGCTTTGAATCCCACGCCGGCTCCTACGATGTTCTTGTTCTCCGATACGATGCGCCCGAGGAGGTGGTAGAGTGTCTCGGGCTTGTCCATGTATTTCTGCATGGGCCACGTCATGTTTCGTGCCACGATCTCTATTGCCGACATCACATTTCTTATCTTCAGTCCTGTCTCCGTGAGGTGGTTTTCGGCGCGTTCCTTTGCTTCCCTGCGCAGGCTTTCATGGGAATGATAGTAGAGCACGGCGAGCGAGATGCCGAGCAAGAGTACTGCGGTGAACATGATGAACATGCTGCTGCGCTTCTGGAACCAGGGGGTTATTTTCTCGTAATAAAGTTCTTTTACGTTCATGGGTAGGATATGAGTCGGGCGCTATCCGCCGGGTGTCAAGTGTTTATATTTCTTGCAAAGTTAGTGAAAGCAGGTCGCATGGCAAAAGAATTTGTTCTTTTTTTTCTGTTCTTCCGTTTCGTCCGGCAGCAGTACATGGGCCTTGTACTCTCAGTACAAAGCCCATTTACTTGGAGTACAAAGGCCATGTACTTGGAGTACAAAGGCCATGTACTTGGAGTACAAAGGCCATGTACTGCTGCCAGGAGAGTGAAGTGGAAAGTGCAGGATGCGTAATAGGCGATGGTGACAGGCTCAGCCTGCAGTATGGGAAAGAAGGAATTTCGTAGGCTTCACCTCGGGATAGAAAGCAAAAAAAATGATTTTTTGCTTTGTTCTCCGCTCGGTTTTTTCGCTGCGCTCAACAACTCGTGCACTACCTTTTCCATCCTTGCGGATGAAGAAGATAGGCTGCGCCTCGGCAAAAAAAAGAATAAATTCTTTTGTTCTGCTCTCGGTTTGCACTACCTTTAGCTGACGCTGAAGGTAGGCTTCACCTCGGGATAGAAAGCAAAAAAATGGTTTTTTGCTTTGCTCTCCGCTCGACTTGCACTACCTTTGTGGGGACGGAGAGGGTCTCCGCTAATGGAATTGTAGAAAATAGAAGAAAATGGAACCGATGAAGAAGTTTTTGTTTGTTGCTCTTTTGCTCGTCTTACCGTTGCTGCTGCCAGCCCAGCGCAGGTTTGAAAATCCTGTTATCAAGGCCGATTTGCCCGACCCCTCGGTGGTGCGCATCGGCGACACGTACTATGCCGCCGGCACGTCGGGCGATGCCAGGCGCGTATATCCCATCTATGAGTCGAAGGACCTCGTGACGTGGACTCCGCGATATACCATTTTCAATAGTTGGCCCGAGTGGACGGCGGGCGACTTCTGGGCTCCCGAACTATTTTGCCTCGGCAGTAAAGTGCTGGTCTACTACACGGCGCGGCAGAAGTCTGACAGCACGTCGTGCATCGGTGTGGCTGTGGCAGAGGATATCAACTCGCCGTTCATTGACAAAGGGCCGATCGTGAAGACTACCAACGAGGCCATCGATGCCTTTGTGATTGAGGTGGATGGCGAACTCTATATCACGTGGAAGGCTTACGGCCTCGACCCCAGCCGTCGCCCCATCGAACTGCTTGCCCAGCGTCTGTCGGCCGACGGACTGCGGCTCGTGGGCGAGCCCTTCACGCTGCTCCGCGACGATGAGCGGCAAGGAATGGAAGGACAGTGTATCTTCCGCGAGGGCGACTACTACTATCTGCTCTATTCCATTCGCGACTGCTGTACGCCGCAGAGCGACTATGCCGTCTCCGTGGCACGCAGCAAGAGCTTCTTCGGGCCATATGAGAAATATTCAGCCAATCCTATCCTCACCGGCAACGACGGGAAGATACAGAGCTGCGGCCACGGCACGATGGTGCGCACACGCAAGGGACGCATGTTCTATCTCTGCCACTCCTATCTGAAGGGGAAGTTCCGTCAGGGACGCCAGCCCATACTCGAAGAGCTGCGCATAGACAAGGACGGGTGGCCATACTTCGTCGGCGGACCGAAAGCAAAGGAGAGATTTTAGATGGTTTAACCACAGCCGGTCGTCGGATCGAGGTAAAGGAAATGATAGTATGTTATTTCTCTCTTTATAATATAGCTATGTTTTTTGTGTCATCATGCCATCTTTATCTTATTACCGTAGCCCGCTAAGTTTTCAAAGATAAAAACGATAAGCTGTCTAAAACAAGCACAAGTCTATCATAAAGCCTAAAGACCGATTTGAGTTTCTGAAAGGTGATGGATGAAGACCGAAAACCAAACAGCTTTCGGTCTTCATTTTTTCTGCTTTACTTTTTCCTGGAGGTGTTGCCCCCCGGAGATTTGCCGAGTCATCGTCGAGACTCACTGACCGCAAGGGAGTAAAGCTGATAGTAGTTCAGTTAGGACGTAGGAGGCTGAGCTCTTCCATTACGAGCAGCACGCTGTAAGCGGTCTCTTGCTGTTCGCTGGTGAGCGATTTGAACCATGCGATTAGGTCGCTGCGGCCCGATTTCGACAGCTTGTCGATAAAGTCGCCTTTCTCCGCAGTGCGGACAAATCCGCTGTCGTCGTCGAGAATATAGCACACCGTGTTGCTGAGATAGTCTTTATAGATGAAACTTGTGGCAACTGCTCCAGGCACACCAAACATATAGGTGAGAAAAAAGGCGGAGGAATTGACGTTCTTTTTGTCGTCGATTTTTTCGTTGATGAAACATATCTTGTCGCTGTCGTAGCGATAGCCGTGGGCATAGCCTCGGGGGAACTTAGCTTCCGACGTGCGCACCTTTCGGCAATTGACATAGAGCGAATCGTCCATGATGACGATGAGAGCCTTTTTCTTCAGTATATCGTCGGCATCGTCGTTGCCGGATTTGAATTTGAAATCGTTGCCTCCATATAGTGCACCGTGGTGGTCGGAATGGTCTTTCATCTCCACATCGGTGAGTATTTCCGACTTGCCAGTCTTGAAGTTCTCCATGCTTGTGTAGTAGATGATGGAGCCTTTCTTCTTCTTGCCTTTCTCAGTATCGCATTCCTCTGCAGTTGGCCGTCGCCATTCAGGGAGAGGAGCGTCGCGGTCTCTCGAGAAGGAGGGTATGTCTTTTTTCTTCTTCCTCTTTCCCTTCGCACTGTCTTTCCCCTGCTTAGTATTCTCTATCTTTATCTTTATCGGCGGCACAGTCCATCCGTCCGATTGGTTGTCGGTAGGGTCTTCCTGTGCAGCGGCAACCATTGCCAGCATGCAGAAGAGAATGGTGATAATGTGTTTTCTCATTTTTTTCGTTTTTCCTTATTTTTTCACAATCTTTTCCCCGCCAATGATTTAGATTCCCTTGGGGGTGTGGAAGGTTGAGAGCCTCGCCGATGTGGATGAGAGTGAGGCAGGTCCAGCACATGCCGTCGGTGAATTAGTTGAGGAATCCTGTCTTGTCGTCGGAATCATGATACCAGTTGTTGGCATGATTGTCGTATCATGCCTCCACGTATTTCTTGTAGGCTTTTTTCATTGTCCTCCGAGGCGTGAGAAATAGGTTGCCACGTCCTCCCACGTCTTCATACCTTCGCTTCCGAACTCTACGACAGAGCCCATGAACTCGGCCGTTGCATTGCGTGTAATAAGATAGTCGGCCATGAGGATGGCGGTGTCGTTGCAGAAGATGACGGTGTCGTGGGCCGGTGCGCTGATGTGCTCCTCCACCCAGTTCATTACGCTTGTTGTCTGTTCGGGGTGTGCCGATGTCGACGGGGCGAGGATGCGGACGTCGTAGTCGGCGATGAGCTGGTAGTAGGTCTTCAGCATCGACGAGGCAGGGTTGCCATGACTGTCGCTGAGACAGTTGAAGTCGATGAGGATGATAGGGTCTGATATCCCCCGCTGTGCTTTGTCGATACGGCGGATGAGAGGCACGATGTAGTTGATGAGCGTATGCTCGTTGAGCCGGTGCTCGCCGTGGAAATTGATGGCGCGGGGATAATGTTCGAGGAACAGGCTGCGCGTGTGCACTACAGGGTCGTGGTCGCCGAATAGTCCCCACACATGTTCGGGGTCGGGATGCTGGAAGCATTGCTCGCTGATGGTGCGGAAGTCTTTCACGAGAGCATTCGTCACCACAAACTGCTGCACACCGTCGCGGCGACGATTGAAGTAAGTCTGGTTGCCCATCATGCCGTGCTCCTTCATGGTGTCGGCAATCTGGAAAGCTGGGTTCACGAGTATGCGGTCGTAGCCATGCAGTTGTTCGGCATACATTCCTCCCATGCTTGTGCCGATGATGATGTCGGGATTTTCCCTGTCGGCCATTTCGTGCAGCATGGCGATGGCATCCTGTGGCTGCAGCGGAACGTCGTCGGCAACAACGACAGCGTCGGGCAACAGTTCACGCAACCGTTTCACCGTGCCCGATTCGGCCGACGAGCCGAAGCCGTGGATGTACATTATCTTCATTGCTTCCTGTTCCCTCAGTCGTCGGATGGGTCGTCGTCTTTCCAGTTCTTCACGAGGTCCATCAGGCTCTCAAGAATCCCTCTCAGCTCGCTGCCCAAGTTCTTCGCCTGTCCTTTGAGTCCTTTTGCTACTGCCGTCACGCAGTTGCCTTCGAGTCGACCTATCTTCCGACGCTCGGTCTGTGTGTAGCGGTGTTTGTTGATGTTCTTTCTGATCTTTACAAACTTGTCGGCAGCATCCTCCCAGTCGCCGACGGTATAGTACTGTCCGTTCTGGTCGAGTTCTTCAGAAAGATTCTCGAGCTGGCGGATACAGCCTTGCTTTGTGCTGCACGACGACAGTCCTCCTGCCACGATCAGTGCAAAAATGCTGTAAAACAATATGCGCTTCATAGGTTGAAATTTGAAAGATGTTACATGTGAATTATCTGATGAACAGCAGTTCGCGATACTTTGGCAGTGTCCACAACTCGTCGGCAACGATGAGCTCGAGCTTGTCAATCTGATAGCGGATG
Source organism: Prevotella sp. (assembly GCA_017477435.1). Taxonomy (GTDB): domain Bacteria; phylum Bacteroidota; class Bacteroidia; order Bacteroidales; family Bacteroidaceae; genus Prevotella. The sequence goes on along the minus strand of JAFUVV010000047.1, from coordinate 33,235 downwards.
TCGCCCATTTTCGGTTCTACATTGTCGTGGTAGGCAATGGCTTTTTCCCTTTCGCTCTCGATGCGGTTGGCCTGCTTGCGCGCCTCGACGAGTTCCTCCACCTTTGTCTCTATGATCTGTGTGCGTTCGGCAATCTCGCGGATGAGCTTGATGTTTCGGCTCGACATTCCGCGCCCCTCCTCTTCGCCCATCACCTCCATCATGCTCCTTACTCCCGTGGCAAGACGGGTCTGGTATTCCGTTGCCACAGGGATGATATGATTCAGCGACAGGTCGCCCAGTACCCGGGCTTCAATTTGAATCTTCTTAGTGTATGTGTCCCATTTCACCTCGTTGCGTGCGGCCAGCTCCTTACGTGTCATGACACCAAGGCTTTCAAACATCTGGATGCTTTCTTCGTCGAGATAGCGGTCGAAGATTATCGGGCACGAACGCTCCACGTCGAGTCCTCGTCGTGTGGCTTCTTCCACCCACTCCTGACTGTAGCCGTTGCCATCGAAGCGTATCGGCTTTGAGGTCTTTATGTCGTCGCGCAGGACATCGATGATGGCACTCGTCTTTTCTTGTCCGGCAGCGATGAGACGATCTACTCTCTCGCGGAAGCTGGCGAGAGCCTCTGCCACGGCTGCCGACAGCGCAATCATTGCCGAGGCACAGTTGGCCTCCGATCCCACGGCACGGAACTCAAACCTGTTTCCCGTGAAAGCAAACGGCGACGTGCGGTTGCGGTCGGTGTTGTCGATTAATAGTTCGGGAATCTCTGGAATGTCGAGGCTCATGCCTTGCTTGCCTTTCATGCTGAACAAGTCGTCGCGGTCGGCCTTCTCTATATGTTCCAGCAGTTCGTTTACCTGCTTTCCGAGGAAACTCGAGATGATTGCCGGCGGCGCTTCGTTCGATCCCAGCCGGTGAGCGTTGGTCGCACTCATGATGCTCGCCTTCAGAAGTCCGTTGTGGCGATACACTCCCATGAGAGTCTCAACGACAAAAACGACGAATCTCAGATTCTGCTCAGCTGTCTTGCCAGGTGCATGAAGCAGTGTGCCGTTGTCGGTCGATAGGCTCCAGTTGCAGTGCTTTCCCGAACCGTTGATGCCTGCAAACGGCTTCTCGTGGAGCAACACTCTGAATCCGTGCTTCCTTGCAACACGCTTCATCAGGCTCATCAACTGCATGTTGTGGTCTACTGCAAGGTTGGCTTCCTCATAGATAGGTGCCAGTTCAAACTGATTTGGTGCTGCTTCGTTGTGGCGTGTCTTGCATGGGATTGCCAACTCGAGTGCCTGATATTCCAAATCTTTCATGAAAGCCTGGACACGATCGGGGATGATACCGAAGTAGTGATCGTCCATCTGTTGGTTCTTTGCACTTTCATGTCCCATCAGTGTTCGTCCTGTGAGCATCAGATCGGGGCGGGCCGAGTAGAGACCTTCGTCGACAAGGAAGTACTCCTGTTCCCATCCAAGGTTTGATACCACTCTCTCAACGCTTTCGTCGAAATAGCGTTCCACGGCTGCGGCAGCCTCGTTCACAGCCCTGAGGGCACGCTTCAGTGGGGCTTTATAGTCGAGAGCCTCGCCAGTGTAGGATATGAAGATTGTGGGTATGCAAAGGGTGTCGTCGATGATGAATACTGGCGATGTGGGGTCCCACGCTGAGTATCCGCGGGCTTCGAATGTAGCACGGATTCCTCCTGATGGGAACGAACTTGCATCCGGCTCCTGTTGCATGAGCAGGCTGCCTGAGAGACGTTCTACCATCTGTCGTGTTCCCATCTCTTCGTCGGGCGACGACTGGAATGAAATGAACGCGTCGTGCTTCTCGGCCGTGCCTTCATTTAGAGGCTGGAACCAGTGGGTGTAGTGTGTGGCACCGTTGTCGATAGCCCACGCCATCATGCCTTTGGCCACAGCGTCGGCGATGGAACTGTCGAGCTTGGCACCGTTGTCGATCACATTGAGAAGTTTTTCGAAGACATCAGTGTCGAGATAATTCTTCATCTTCTCACGTGTGAACACCAGTCGTCCGAAATACTCCGATGGCCTTTCCTTTGGGCATTCCACCTCGAGAGGACGTTTTCTGAATGCCTCGGCCACAACCTTGAATCTTAGGTTTGCCATATTGTGCAAATTAGCGGATTAACAAATTAACTTACTCTCAGGTTCTACTTATGCTCATACGAGTTTTATGATATAAATATAAGAAGAGTAGGCGCCGCCATATTTATCAGTTTCGCGTGGGAAGGCGCTTATGCGCAGTCGAGCTGCGCCCATTGGTATGAGCGTGATTGGTGCGAACGACTCTTCGCGTGGTGCCCACTGTGTCGGGACGAGGTCGGTGAGTCCTGTGGAGTCGAATCCCCACGAAGGGATCTGTCGTCCTTCGGCACGGAACTGTAGTGGAGACGCTCTCGTTGCTTCAAAAAATCAACTTTCACTTTTCAATCATGCATTCTCTACATCACTCCTATCCATCGGAGGATGTCGTTCAGGTTGGCTACCACCATGAGCAGTATGAGTATTCCCATGCCCACGTATTCGGCTCCTATCATGAACTTCTCGCTTGGCTGTCGTCCTGTTATCATCTCATAGATGAGGAAGAGCACGTGTCCGCCGTCGAGGGCAGGTATTGGCAGGATGTTCATGAATGCGAGGATGATGCTCAGGAATGCTGTCATGAGCCAGAACATGTGCCAGTCCCACACTGGCGGGAACAGGCTTCCGATGGCTCCGAAGCCTCCGAGCGACTTTGCTCCTTCGGCTGTGAAGACATACTTCAGGTCGCGCACGTAGCCGCTCAGCACGTTGCATCCGTATTTCACTCCTGCCGGGAAGCTCTCCAGCAGTCCGTAGCTGACGTGGGTGTTCTTGTACATCCCCGCCACGCTCTTCACGAGGAAGCCGAGCTGCATCTTCTCCGTGAGCTGTGCCGTGGCTATCGTCGCTGCTGTGTCGCCCTCGTGTACGAAGACCACCTGCACGCTCAGTGCCTCGGTGGAGTCGGCGGCCGTAGCTGCCTGGGCGAGCATGTCCTGATGGCGTCCCAGCTCGCTCACGAACTCGTTGTAGCTGTCCACCGCCTTGTCGTCCACTCCCGTGATCGTGTCGCCCTGTCGGAGGCCGATGCTCTCGGCTATCGATCCTGGCAGCACGCTGTCGATCTTTGCGGGTATCAGTGGTCTTACGAATTGCGGCTGGCTCTTCAGCATCTCCAGATAGTCGATGTCGCCCGGCAGCAGGAGTGTCGTCTCCTTGCCGCCACGGAGGAGTGTGACTTCTCGGGCGCGCGACAGGTCGCGATACATGTCGGCACTGAAGTCCTTAAACTCGCCACGGTCGGTGGAGAGGAGTATGTCGCCGTCTTCAAATCCGAGTGCTTTCGCCTCGGCGTTGAACTTCATTCCCAGCGTCATGTCCTTTGCTGCCACGTAGTCGTCGCCCCAGTGATAGAGGCACATCGAGTAGATGAGCAGCGCCAGGAGGAAGTTCACCGTCACGCCGCCTATCATTATGAGCAGGCGCTGCCATGCCGGTTTCGCGCGGAACTCCCACTGCTGCACGGGCTGAGCCATCTGCTCCGTGTCGAAGCTCTCGTCGATCATGCCCGCTATCTTGCAGTAGCCTCCCAGCGGAAGCCATCCCATGCCGTACTGAGTGTCGGAGCCTTTGGGCTTGAACTTGAATATACTGCCGTCCCATCGCCCTATACTTGGATCGAAGAACATGTAAAACTTGTCTACCCTGACGCCAAAGAGCTTGGCGAAGAAGAAGTGTCCGCCCTCGTGGAGGAGCACCAGAAGGCTGATTGCAAGCAAGAACTGCAACAGCCGGATCAGAAATACTTCCATTTCTCTATTCTGCTATCTTTTACCTTATAATAATTTTCTCGGCGAAGTTACATGTTTTATTTTATATAATGTATAAAGGAGAGGGAAAAATAACTTTTTTTAAGCCGATTATTCTCTCACGCATGTAAAAACGCCATTCGCGCCATGTGTCGGTGACGGTGAAAACGGCAGGCGGCAGTACATGGGCCATGTACTCGGAGTACAAAAGCCATGTACTCGCAGTACAAAGCCCATGTACTTGGAGTACAAAGCCCATGTACTGCGCCTGGGGAAGCATGCCCAGCGAAACAAAGCATAGAAAAACGGCGGAATGTTTGCACGTCTGACAATCTTTTGCTATCTTCGCAGACGGAAAAACAGTATCGACGGAAGAATCTTAAACATTATACTATGAACAAAATCCGACTTTTTCTCTCGCTTGCCCTTACTCTCGTGGCAGGCACGGTTGCGGCCGACGGCAAGGACAATATTCAGACTCGCGACCTGGCAAAGATGTTCTTGCAGCCGCCAATGGAGTACCGACCCTACGTGTGGTGGCACTGGATGGGCAGCAACTTCTCAAAGGAGGGCATCAGGAAAGACCTCGAGGCAATGAAAGAGGCAGGCATCGCCGGAGCTACGATATTCAACATAACGTCGGCAGTGCAGGAAAGTCATTATCCCATCGAAGGCAACCCCTGGCCCGAACAGACCTATCGCAGCCCGGCTTACTGGGATGCTCTCGTCTTCGCAGCGCAGGAGGCTGAGCGGCTGGGGATGAAGATAGGACTGCACAACTCGCCGGGATACAGCACCACGGGAGGCCCGTGGATAACGGAGGAGATGTGCATGCAGAAGATTGTGAAGACGCGCACCGACGTCGATGGCGGCGGGCGCGTAGACATCCTCCTGCCGCAGCCGGAATATCCCGTGTTCACCGACTACAGCGGGCGCAAGCGGCAGGCTACGTTTTATAAAGACGTGGCCGTAGTGGCCGTGAAGATTAACGATAACGGGAACGGGAACGATAACGCTAACGATAACGAAAACGCTAACGCTGACGGTAACTCTACACTCTACACTCTAAACTCTACACTAAAAGACGTTTCCTCCCTGATGGACTCCGACGGACGTTTCACGTGGGATGCGCCGGAGGGCAGGTGGGCCATATATCGCTTCGGACACGCACCGACAATGTCGACACCACATCCTCTCCCCGACGACCTCATCGGCAAGACGCTCGAGGCCGACAAGATGAGCCTCAGTGTCACCAACTACCACTGGGACCAGGTGCTCGGTCCGCTCACGGAACATCTGAAGCCATACATCGGACGATCGTTCACCCACCTGCTCGTCGACAGCTACGAGGCCGGCCAGCAGGACTGGACCGACGGCTTCCGAGAGAAGTTCATGGAGATGCACGGCTACGACCCGCTCATTGCCATTGCCGAGAATGACGTGTCGAACGACGCAAAGAAGATAGGCAAGACGAAGAAAGACATGGAAGAAACGATCAGCCGTCTCTTCATAGACAACGGCTGGAAACCCGCACTGAAGAAAATTCACGATGCCGGACTGCAGATGTTCTGGGAACCATATTGGGGGCCGTTCAACACCTCTGAGTGCGTCGCAATACCCGACCTGCCCATGAGCGAATACTGGACAGGCGGCTCAGGACGCATACCCGGCTATATCGTAGACCCCGCCAAGGCGGCAGGGAAGAACATCGTGGGGGCAGAAGCATTCACGGGAAGACCCGAAGTGAGTAAATACACAGAGGATCCGGCGTTCCTTAAGCATTCGGCCGACGGAGCATTCGTCTCGGGTGCCAACCTGCTCTTCCTCCACCACTGGGTCCACCAGCCGTTCCCCGACCGCTATCAGCCCGGCATGGGAATGGGATGGTGGGGAACTCATTTCAGCCGTTTCCAGACGTGGTTTGAACCCGGAAAGGCATTCTTCACCTATCTGTCGCGCTGCCAGATGATGCTCCGCCAGGGCACTCTCGAAGAGCGCACCGACACCTACCTGCACCGTCGGACGACGAATGCCGACATCTATTTCGTGGTGAATCAGAAAGAAAGCCCGGCAACAACAGAGTTAAGACCGGCCTCCACCCATCTCTCATCGCCCATCACCTCCAGTTCCGTCGAGCTCTGGGATCCTTACACCGGAAAGATAAGCTATGCCGAGCAGAACGCAGGCATTGGTGTCGGCACCGACGGGACGGTGACAGTGACGCTCCAGCCGGGGAAGTCGGCATTCATAGTGATAAACCATGGCAAGGCAAAATACAAGAAGTCGGCAGCCTATATCGTCAAGAGTGAGACATCGCGCAAGGTGGAAGGCCCATGGGAGCTAACCCTCAGCCCGAAGCTCGACGAGTCTTTCTCCATCCCGGCATTCACACTGACCGATTTCAGCCTGTCGCCCGACGAGCGGCTGAAGTATTTCTCCGGCACGGCAACATACACGAAGCGTGTCGTCGTCGACAAGAATGAGCTGGGCAAGGGCCGCCGCGTGATAATCCGCTTCGGCACTCTCAACGACATTGCCGAGCTGTCGGTGAACGGGAAGAAGGTCGGGGTGCTCTGGTATCCGCCTTACGATGCCGACATCACCGATTTCCTCCATCGCGGCGAGAACACCATCACGATTGCGGTGACCAACAACTGGGCCAACCGCATGATAGGCGACGAGCAGTGGGAGCCCGACTTCGAGTGGGGGTATGACCGCGGTGTTGAGCGAGGCAGAGGGCTGAAGGCGCTGCCCGAATGGTTTATGAAGCCGGGCGACAGACCGCAGAAAAACCGCAAGACTTTCGTCATTTGGAACTACTTCCGCAAAGACTCTCCCCTGCAGCCGGCAGGCCTCGTCGGTCCCGTGGAGATTGTCAGTGCACGGACAGAATAGTGTGAGGAAGGTTCCTCTGTTATAATAAACGATTTCGCAGATTACGTTCAGGCGTAATCTGCGAAATCGTTATTGTCGCTGCTGCGATAGATTGTTGGCGTGACTTGCGAAGTGTGTCGCTGTCGCAGAGTCCTCGTCGATCAGTTTTCTCATTGTACCATGTCCGACACCTCGTGGATGGGGGTGCCGATACAGGAGTTTGGCATCTGGATGCGGAGCATTGCACATACTGTCGGGGCAATGTCGATCATGTGGGTAGTGCGTGTGGAGTGGCCGTGACGGACCTTCCATCCGAAGAACACGCAAGGGATATGCGAGTCGTAGGGGTTCCATGCTCCGTGGGTGGTACCGCGATAGTCGTTGCCAGGCTTGAAATCGTAGTAGCTCGACCGCGTCACGCAGTAGATATCGCCTGAACGCTGTGAATGCCAGCCGTTGACGAGCTGCTCCTTCAGCCATGCAGGCACTGTAGCCTCGCCGGCGTGAGCCAAGTCGATGACGTAGAGCAAGTCTTTCTCTTGCTTGAGGAATTCTATTGCCTCATCGACGACATCCTGCAGTTTCAGTCCTGCGGCTTTGATGCCCAGACGGTCGAGGAATATCTTATATGAGTACTGATACGGTGCCATGTTGTCGAGTCCGAATTTTGCTTTCAGGTGTTCGTTGAGAGCTTTCCGTGCTTCGCCCATGTTCCATCCTCCAGCCGGGATGTTGTGTTCCTTGAGCATTGTGGAGTTGTGAGCTGCTCCGTGGTCGGCAGTGAGGAAGAGCAGGTATTGTCCGCGTCCCAGTTTGCGGTCGAGGTATTTCAGAAATTTTGCCAGGTCCTCATCCAGTTGTTTGTATACGGCCCAGTTCTCTGTGCCTCGTGTTCCGAATGAATGTCCGATGGCATCTGTTGGCGAGACGCTGATACATAGCATGTCGGTTTCGCCGCGTTGTCCGAGTTTCTCGTTCTCCACTGCGGCTTCTGCCATGAGGAATGTCTTTGTCACTCCGTCGGGCGACATCTTTATGTCCTGGCCCGGGTTCCACGTGTTCTTCTCGTTGAACGTCTTCACCCAGTCGGGTAGTTCGTCCATGTAGTATGTCGATGTGATGAAGTGTCCCACCTTGTTGTCCCACCAGTATGCGGCGTCGGCCGATTGTCCTGCCGGCAGTATGGCAGCCCGGTCTTTCATTGCCACTCCGATGACTTTTGAGCGGAAGTCGGTTGCCACGTGCAGCATGTCGCCTATCGTGGTGGCATACATCTTACGTGGCGACTCTTCGCCGGCTCGTGTGTCGCTTCCTACGCTCTTCACCGTGTGGTCGGAGCAGCAGTAGGTGAAGCGTCCGTCCATGTAGAAGTCGTTTCCGGCAATGCCGTGGAGGGCGGGGGTGGAGCCGGTGTAGATGCTTGCATGCCCGATGCCCGTCACCGTGGGGACGTAGTTGATGAGGTTGTTCTCGCAGTTGAATCCCTCATCGACGAGCCGGCGCAGGCCGCCGGTGGTATATTTGTCGTAATAGTAGTAGAGATAGTCCCAGCGCATCTGGTCGACCACCAGGCCCACCACCAGCTTCGGACGCTCTATCTGTGCGCTTGCAGAGAGCGCTACGAAGAGCATAACGAAAGAAAGGAGTTGTTTTTTCATTGCTTTTATTGTTTTATGAATATAATTTCTGCGAAGTTATTAAAAAAACGCCACAGCGACAAAGAAAAACTGAAAAAAATGGTTGGATACCAATAAAACCGAAAAAACCGCCAACGATTTCCGTGTTTTCCCTTCGCGGGAGAGAGAGGGGGGCGATTTTCATAAAGTTTTATAAAAAATCGGAGTTATTTTTGCCGCCCGTATGTTTTTTATTACTTTCGCGCTCGGAAGAGCTGATATCAGCGTTGCCCCAGACGTTGGCGCCACCCAAGCGGCGTGATCGGCAAGGGTACATGGGCCTTGCACTGCGAGTACATGGCTTTTGTACTGCGAGTACATGGGCTTTGTACTGAGGGTACAAGGGCTTTGTACTGGCGGAAAGGCAGAATTGTGGAATCATATATTAAAATATTTAAGGCTGCTCGGCTGATGAGCCGAGGCGGGCTGAAGAAAGAATAAAATGTTGAAAGGTATTTATATTCAAGACTTAACGGCAAAGAGAATGAATCGAATTGTAATGGCTGTCCTGCTCTGGCTGATGGCACTGACCGTCTCGGCGCAGGGGACTGTGAAAGGAAAAGTTGTTGACAGGACCTCCGAGGAGGCCATCAGTTTTGCCACGGTGAGCGTGAAGCGCAGCGGCACCGACGAGTATGTGGCCGGTGCCACGACCGACATTGACGGAATGTTCAACATCGGCTCACTGCCCGACGGGCGGTATCGCCTCGTTGTCAGCTACGTGGGATACAAAGAAATTGTGCGCGACTTTAGCGTCAGCAGCGCCAAGCGCACGACGAACTACTCCCTCCTCCACATGACAGAGGAGAGCCATACGCTGGGAGAAGTGACCGTGACGGGACAAAAGTCGGCCATGAGACTGGAGGTAGACCGTAAGACGTTCGACGTGTCGCAGCTCATAGGCAACAGCGGACAGGCAGCCACCGACGTGCTGGAGAACATCCCATCGGTGGAAGTCGACAACGACGGTAACATCTCGCTGCGGGGCAACTCCAGCGTAGAAGTGTGGATAAACGGCAAGGCCAGCGGACTCACCACCGACAACCGCGCACAGATTCTCCAGCAGATACCCGCCGAGTCGATAGAGAGAATAGAAGTGATCGACAATCCCTCGGCACGATTCTCGGCAGAAGGGTCGGCAGGAATAATAAATATCATCCTCAAGAAAGACCGCACCCCGGGCTACTACGGCTCCCTCCAGGCCGGAGGAAGCACGCGGGGAGGGGGCAACACAAGCTTCAACATCAACTACTCCTCACCCCTCATCGACGCCTATGCCAACATAGACTATCGCCACCGCAAGAACAGCGGGCGCAGCGAGAGCTACCAGGAATACCTCGAGACCAACCAGTATCAGCGCTATGCCTCACAGTCGTCGAACAGAGGAAACAACCTCTTCTCGCGGGCAGGCATCACATGGCACATCACCGAGAAAGACGACATAGGGCTCAGCGGCATGATGATGCGCGGAGGAGGACACAACGACAGCAATACTCCCTACCACTACGGCAGTCTGCTCACCGACCTCGACACCCGCATAATGCACCGACAGACACGCAGCCGCGACGACATGACAATGCTATACGGCGAACTCGACTACCGGCACAACTTCTCCGACACCCACTACATAAACTTCGAACTCAATGCCAACAAATGGCGTATGGACGGAGAAAACATCTATCAAGACTCCACAACATACGTCAACGGGAACGAAAATGTCGACGATGACGACATCTCTACACTCTACACTCCTACACTCTACACTTACCAAAGCCGCCCCATGGACATCAACAACCGCCGCATGGAGATAAAGCTCGACTACGAATACCTCATCCGTGAAGGTGCAAAACTGCAGGCCGGCTACCAAGCCAACTTCTCTCATGAGAACACACCACAGCAGTCGTTCGTCGACAATACCTACTGGGACGGGCGCAGTCAGCAGGAAGACAAACTGTACTTCAACCGCTTCATCTACGACATCGACATCCACGCCCTCTATGCCACGCTCTCCTGGCAGTTCGGCAAGTTCGGAGTCATGGGAGGACTGCGCGGAGAATACTGGCGAGTCAACACCGAGAGCTATACTTGGGAACAGGAACACTCGCCCGAGAAACGCGACGAGCCATACAAGAAAAACAACCTCCAACTCTTTCCAAGCCTCTTCCTCTCATATCAGATCACTGCCAACGACCAGCTACAACTCAACTACACCCGTCGATTGCGTCGCCCATGGGGAGGAGAGATGAACTCCTTCCGCAATACCCGCGATGCCACCATGATCACCTTCGGAAACCCCGAACTCACACCAGAGTACACTTCTTCCTTCGCTCTCAACTATCTCCGCACATGGTCGCAGCACTCGCTCCTCCTCAGCGCATACTACCGTCCCACCACCGACGTCATACAACGCATAACCTATCAGAGCAGCTCCGACGGAATGATGTATCAGACACCCATGAACCTCGCCCGCAGCACACGCTCCGGGGCAGAGCTCGTGGTGAAGAACAAGATAGGACGTGCCCTCGACCTCACCACCAACCTCAACGCCTATTACTACAAGCTCAACGGCTTCAGCTATGAGATCGACTCACAGACCGTCACCGGCGAAGAGCGCACCAGCTTCACATGGGACGCACGCCTCACCGCATCGCTCATACTGCCCTACGACATCTCCATCCAGACCACCGGACGCTACCGCTCCCGGCAGGCCATCGCACAAGGCTACCGGCGCTCAAACATTTCAGCCGACATCGGACTGAGAAAAAATTTCCTCGCCAAGAAATTCACGCTCTCCGTCAACTGCCGCGACCTGTTCAACTCCCGCCGATGGGAAACATATTCCTCCGGTCCCACCTTCACACGTCACCAACTCAATAAGCGCCGCAGCCGCAACATCATCTTTACACTCACGTGGAACTTCGGTCACAACGCCAAGAAGAAGCCCGAGGGCGAGGAAAACGGAGGCTCCGGGTTCGACGACAGCGGCGCAGGACAAGGCGGAGGATATGAAGAATGATCGAAATAGCAAGCCTTCGACAATAAAATGTCACGTGCGTGCGTTTATACAAATGTAAGAGAGTAGTTTTGAGTTTTAAGTTTTAAGTTTTGAGTTTTAAGTTTTTGTAAGCATGAAAAAATTTGTTCTTCTGCTCACTGTTGCTGCGTGTTGCCTGTCTTCGTCGGCTGCATCGCTACCGAGGATAAAGAGTTATATAAGCATGAAACAGCCTGGCAACGCGGCAGTGAGGTATGACCTTGCTGCGGCGGAGAGAAAGGACCTCCCTGTCGTGGTGAAGGAAGGATTCGTGAAGTCGGGCGATGCGTCGGTGGCGGCTGTCTACGAGGTGACGGTCACGGCAAAGAACCGCGCAGTGTGGTTCAACTACGGTGCAGAGCTGGAGACGGATTTCCCGGCCGGCGACTGCGAATTCTATATGCCCGGATTCTGGTATCATAAGAACCTGCGGTCGCCCCGTGAGGCACCATCGTTCCACACGTCGAAGCGGTGGACATTTCGTGAGGACCGCCTGTCGTCGCCTCTGACGAGTGTCTACAACTCTCTCTCGGGCGAGGGGTGGACGGTGATGAGGAGCGAGACAAGCTGTGCCGATGCGCTGACAACACATGCCTCCGGGGAGGTGATACTCTCCGGGAAGAGCACGGTGGGCTATCTCGGTATCGACGGTGAGGGAGAGAAGGCGCGGCTGGCGTTCGGATATCCCTACGTGGAGTCGCCGAGAAGGTATACTCGCAAGCTGACGCTCGCCGACCCGATATGCGCCTTTGCGAAGCTGGAGGCAGGAGAGAGCGTGACCGTGAGATGGAAGATAGGCAGTGTGAAGGCCGACGACTACGGGACTTTCGTTGCCGAGACGTGGAACTATTGTTTCGACCAGCTGCGCCCGGAGCCGATAACGCCGCTGTATACCGCAGAGGAGGTGAAGCGCGAGCTGACAAACTATCTGCGCGAAGCGTATGTTGACAAGTATGTACTGAAGTATCATTCCGGCCACGGTCTGCGCATCGACGACTGCCTGCCTGTAGATCATGTGCAAATAGGGTTCTGCGGCAGGGTGCTCCTGAACGGGTTCAACGCCCTGGAGTATGGTGAGGCTCATGGCGAGGCAGACCTCATAAGGATAGGGAACAGCATCTTCGACAGCTGGCTGGAGCATGGCTTTACGAAAGCAGGATATTTCCTCGACGACTTCTTCATTTCCCGCGGGCTGCCGAAGGACAACGAGGTGGTGCACTCAATTCGCCAGCAGTCGGAGGCCGTGTATGCCGTACTGCTCTACCTGAAGTATGAGAAGGAGCATGGACGACAGCATAAAGACTGGGAGAGACGCATCCGCATGCTGCTCGACAACCTTGTGTCGCTCGAGAAGAGCGACGGCAGTTTTGCTCGCAAGTTCCACGACGACGGCACCGATATCGACTCCTCCGGCGGGAGCACTCCGTCGGCTACCTCGGCGCTGGTGATGGGATACCGATACTTTGGGGATAAGAAATACTTGAAAGCAGCAAAGGCTACGATAGACTATCTCGACAAGAATATCATCTCGAAAAGCGATTATTTCTCTTCCACCCTCGATGCCAATTGCGAAGACAAGGAGGCTGCAATCAGCGCAGTCACTGCTACTTACTACCTTGCCAAGGTGACGAAGGGTGAGGAGCAGCGGCAATATGTGGCCCTGTGCCAGCAGGCCATCTACTTCGCTCTGTCGTGGTACTACATGTGGGACGTGCCGTTTGCCGAGGGACAGATGCTCGGCGACCTCGGCCTGAAGACTCGCGGATGGGGAAACGTGTCGGTGGAGAACAACCATATCGATGTCTTCGTGTTTGAATTCCCGCACATCCTGAAATGGCTCGGCGAAAGACTGGGCGAGGAGAGGTTTACGAGGATGTACGACGTTATCTACTCCTCGCTGAACCAGTTGCTCCCTGTGCCGTCGCGGCTCTGCGGGATTGCCAAGCGCGGTTTCTATCCCGAGGTGGTGCAGCACACCCATTGGGACTACGGACGAAACGGGAAAGGCTTTTATAACGACATCTTTGCTCCGGCTTGGGCGACGGCATCGCTGTGGGAGTTGTATTCTCCTACCCGCACCGACCACTTCTTGGAGAAATAACACAATCGGTTTTACGAAACAATCAATAACATAACATACGTCTTAAAACCTGAAATCCATGAAACAAAAAATGTTTTTCACCTTACTCCTCTCGGCAGTATCACTGCTGTCATGGGGTGCTGATGGCGATGATTTCTATCGCAATCCTATTATAAACACATCGTTGCCCGACCCGACTGTCATCCGTGCCAACGATGGCTACTACTATCTCTACGCCACGGAGAACATCCGCAACCTGCCCATCTACCGGTCGAAGAATCTCGTCGACTGGGAGTTCGTCGCCACGGCATTCACCCCTGAGAGCCGTCCGCAGTGGAACCCGAAGGGCAACCTCTGGGCTCCCGACATCAACTATATCAACGGCAAGTATGTGCTGTATTACGCAAAGTCGGAGTGGGGAGGCGAATGGACATGCGGCATCGGAGTAGCCACGGCCGACAAGCCCGAAGGACCTTTCACCGATCACGGCGCCTTGTTCACGAGTCGCGACATCGACGTGCAGAACAGTATCGACGGATTCTACATCGAAGACCACGGAAAGAAATACCTCTTCTGGGGCAGCTTCCACGGGATATTCGGCATCGAGCTTACCGACGACGGCCTCGCCGTGAAGCCCGGAGCGGAAAAGAAACAGGTGGCAGGTACGTTCATGGAGGGTACATACATCCACCGCCACGGCGGATACTACTACCTCATCGGCTCGGCAGGCTCATGCTGCGAGGGCGAACGGAGCACGTACCACGTCACCTGCGGACGGTCGAAGGACCTCTTCGGGCCATACGTCGACAAACTCGGCCGATCGCTCATGGACAACCACTACGAGACTATCCTGCGCCGTAGCGACGACGTCGTCGGACCCGGACATAACTCCGAGATCATCAGCGACGACCGCGGACAGGACTGGATACTTTATCATGGCTTCAGTGCTACCGACCCCCGTGCCGGCCGTCTGCTCTACATGGACCGCGTGGATTGGGTCGACGGATGGCCATACATTGCCGGCGGACGACCCTCGAAGGTCAGCGAAAGCCCCGATGTAGGTGCCATCCTGCTTGCCGACCCGACAATCTATGCCGAGGACGGAAAATACTATCTCTACGGCACATCGCCCAACTCTGCCATCGGACGCTTTGAGGTGTATACCTCCGACGACCTTCTCTCTTGGCAAGGACCCGCCGGAGTGCTCGGAGGATATGCGCTCTCGCCCGACTGCTACGGCACGAAAGGCTTCTGGGCACCGCAGATCATCAAGCATAAAGGCAGCTACCGCATGATCTACACCGCCAACGAGCATATCGCCATCGCCCAGAGCGACAGCCCCCTCGGGCCATTCACGCAGGAGAAAGCCGAGGAGATTGCCACTCCGATGAAAGCCATCGACCCGTTCATCTTCTTCGACGACAACGGCAAACCCTATCTCTTTCACGTCAGATTGACAAAGGGTAACCGCATCTACGTGGCCGAGATGAACAAAGACCTCAAGAGCATAAAAGAGAAGACCGCCCGCGAAGCCATCTCCGTAGAGGACGGATGGGAGAACACCGCCAAGACAGAATGGGGAGTGGCCGAAGGACCTACGGTCGTCAAAATAGGGAAGACCTACTATCTGTTCTACTCGGCTAACGACTTCCGCAATCCCGACTATGCCGTCGGTTATGCCACTGCCACGTCGCCGCTTGGTCCGTGGAAGAAGCATGGCAAGCCGATAATCACTCGCCGACAGATGGGCGAAAACGGCACAGGACACGGCGATCTCTTTAAAGACAAAGACGGCAAATGGATGTATGTGTTCCATACCCACAACAACCGCAACCAGGTGGGACCACGGCGCACGGCAGTCGTCGAGCTCAACTTCGACGGAAAGGACTTCAGTGCTGTCGAGGGAACATTCAGATTCCTCTCGTTACCATGACTTTATAGACTTTAGTCAAAATACCAAATTAATTCAAAATGAAAAAAACAACAAAAGAACAAACCGTTTCTAAGACAAATCTTCAGAAACAGAAACTCACGAGTTCGAGCAACATGTCGCGCCGCAGCTTCCTCAAGCTCTCCGCGCTGGGACTGGCAGAGCTCACCATCCTCCCAAGTTGGAAAACCCCCGACGGCAAGAAGATTGCTCCCAGCGACCGCGTCGTGCTGGGCTTCGTCGGACTGGGACAGCAGGGCTGCAGCGACTTCGAAAGCTTCTCCTCATGCCCAGGCGTACAGGTGGCAGCATGCTGCGACGTCGACTCTCTCAAGCGCGAACGCTTCCGCCGCAGAGTGGCTGCATGGCAGAAGAGCCAAGGGCAGAACGAGCGCTGCGACATGTATGAGTTCTATGAGGACCTGCTCGAGCGCAAAGACATCGACGCCATAGAGATTGCCACCCCCGACCACTGGCACGCTCTCGTGGCTATCCACGCATGTCAGGCAGGCAAGGACGTCTACTGCCAGAAGCCACTGGCCTACACCATCACCGAAGGACTTGCCGTGCAGACCGCCGTACGTGCCAACAACCGCATCCTGCAGATGGGAAGCCAGCAGCGATCAAGCCAGGAATTCCAGCAAGCAATAACACTCGTGCGCTCAGGAGCAATAGGACATATTGATAAGATCTACGTGCGCGTGGGCGACCCACCAACGCCACTCAACCTCCCGGAGATGCCCGTGCCTTCGAACCTGAACTTCAACCTCTGGCTCGGACCACTCAACGACCCGAAGATACACTACCATCCCGACCTCTGTCCTCCCATCTCGCTCGAGCCCGAGCAGAACGAGAAGCTATGGGGAGCATGGCGATGGTATCAGGAGACAGGCAACGGATTCCCTGCCGACTGGGGCGCACACATGTACGACATCGCACAGGCCGCCATCGGTATGGACGGACTCGGACCCGTGGAATTCATCCCGCAGGGATACAACGGAGCTAAGTATGCCACAATGAAATATGCCAACGGCATCGTCATGACCGAACAGCCGTTCAACGAGAAAGACCCCGAGGACAAGGGAATAAAGTTCATCGGCGACAAGGGCTGGCTCAAGGTGAAGCGCGGATACATAGAGTGCTCCGACCCGAAGCTGCTCAAGAAGCACGAAGAGAAGATCGAGGCAGGACAATATGAGGTCAGTTCGCCACACATGCAGAACTTCATCGACGCTGTCCGCGCACATGTCGACCCAATCGCACCCGTGGAGTATGGAGCAAGCACCAACACGCTCTGCTGCCTCTTCAACATCGCTCGCGAACTGAACAGACCAGTGAAGTGGAACCCCGCACTGCTCTCCTTCGAAGGAGACAAGGAAGCTGCTGCACACCGACTCTACTGGTATGAGTATCGCCGTCCTTACAAGTTGCCATACTGCGACAAGCGCAACAATATCTGATCCAACGTCAGAACAACCACAGAAAGAGTACATGCCCCACGCAGGCATGTACTCTTTTTATTTATACATAACCCCCTGCGACCACTGATAAAACCAGCCGGCAACATTATTCGTATGCCTCTGCATCAGTACAAAGCCCATGTACCCCCAGTACAAGAGCCATGTACTCGGAGTACAAGAGCCATGTACTCGGAGTACAAAACCCATGTACTAGTGTAGAGCGTAAAATGTAAATATAGCACACCACCCCTAACCCCTCCCTAGGGAGGGGAACGCAACCGCGAAGAGGGAGCTTCTACCACAGATTTAGCTGATTAAACAGATTTTTTCATTTGTGCACTATACTAAATAAATATAGATTTACCTTACGCTTCGCACGGTGACCGTTGGTTCACAGATTCGAGCAGCGTGAATCTGTGAAATTTTTTAAGATGGGTGCTTGATGAATAATAATCTGCTAAATCAGAGAACCAACGGTCACCGTGCGGAGCGTAAGGTAAATCTGTGGTAGAAAGAAATAATAGTGCAATCTGTGGTAGTAAAAGTGAGAAATCTCTGACCACAGTTTTTACTAATCACATACATATTATGCAGTAGGGACGGGCTTCATGCCCGTCAGCAAGGGGATTATATTATTTGTATTGCTACTTTTAATATATGCTATGCTGTTTGCTGACGGGCATGAAGCCCGTCCCTACTTATGTAAATGGTTAAATGTATTCCGCTAAACCAGATGTCCTGCAACTTGCTGACAGGCATGAAGCCCGTCCCTACTATAAAAATAAACAACTCGTCACTAACTTTTTCTTCAAAAGAAGAAGTTAGGATGCACCTCGGCAAAAAACAAATAAATTTATTTTGTTCTGTGCTCGGTTTTCACTAACTTTGACTTTGTCCAAGTTAGGATTCGCCTTAACAATGAAAATAAAAAATCTTCGTATTTTATTTTGCATTGTCTTCGGCTTTCACTATCTTTGCAGTTGCTTTTCGAAGTAAAGGCAAAAACAACCGGTCAGCCGCGATGGTGGAATGGTAGACACGAGGGACTTAAAATCCCTTGACCTGGAAAGGTTGTGCGGGTTCGAGTCCCGCTCGCGGCACAACGCTTGCTTTAGCAAGAGTAGGGCCCCAACGGGCTTCAAGCAAGCTCGCGGCACAACGCTTGCTTTAGCAAGAGTAGGGCCCCAACGGGCTTCAAGCAAGCTCGCGGCACAACGCTTGCTTTAGCAAGAGTAGGGCTCCAACGGGCTTCAAGCAAGCTCGCGGCACAATTAAAAACACATATAAAACATAATTCATCTCATGCGTAAGACACAAAGTTTATTGTTAGCTATTGGCGCTATGTTGCTCCTCGCCGCCTGTTCGGGAAAGATGGGAGCCCTCGATCCAAAGTATTTCTCCGTAACACCAAATCCTCTTGAGACACAAGGAGGCAATGTGGAAGCTACCATCAGCGGTACCTTCCCCGAAAAATATATGAAGAAGAAGGCCGTCGTGACAGTCATTCCTGAACTGCGTTCGGCCATCGACAACAGTACGCTGATAGGGCAGAGTGCATCGTTCCAGGGCGAGAAGGTGCTGGGCAACGACCAGACCATCAACTACCGTCTGGGTGGACGCTACACTATGAAGACCAACTTCACCTATGCTCCGCAGTTCCAGCAGAGTGATCTCTATCTCACCTTCAACGCATTCGTGGGAAAGAAAAAAGTGCAGATACCAGCAGTGAAGGTGGCCACTGGCGTGATTGCAACCTCTGAACTCTACAAGAAAATCCTCGCCGACGGTGAGGGCGTGATTGCCCCCGATGCCTTCGAGCGTATAAAGCAGCAGAAGCAGGAAGCAAACATCAAGTTCCTCGTCAACCAGGCCAATATCCGTAAGAGCGAACTGCAGACCAATTCTATTAAGGAATTCATCGCAATGCTGAAGCAGATCAATGCCGACCGTGAGCGTCTGAACATGCAGAACGTAGAGATCCAGGCCTATGCATCGCCAGAGGGAGGCTTCGAGTTCAACGACCGGTTGGCTGGTAAGCGTCAGGCAAGTGCCGAGGAGTATGTAAAGCAGCAGCTCAAGGCAACGAAGATGGATGCTCCGCTCGATGCTCACTACACTGCAGAAGACTGGGAAGGATTCCAGCAACTCGTGCAGGCAAGCAATATCCAGGACAAGGATGTCATCCTGCGTGTGCTCTCAATGTATAAAGACCCAGAGCAGCGCGAGCAGCAGATAAGGAACATGAGCGCAGGCTTTCGCGAACTGGCCGACGGCATCCTGCCAGAGCTCAGACGCTCACGACTGATCATCAACTACGAGGTCATCGGTCGTTCCGACGACGAGATACGCGCTCAGTATGCTGCCGACCCATCGAAGCTCAGCATCGACGAACTGCTCTACCTTGCTTCGATCACAGAAGACAAGAACACCGAGGAAAATGTCTATGCAACCGTTGCCCGCCTCTATCCAAACGACTACCGTGCACTGAACAACCTTGCATCGCTCGAGATGGCAAAAGGCAACCAAGACAAGGCAAAGCAATATCTCGGACAGGCACTGCGCCTCAACCCACAGGCCGCAGAGGCAAATGCAAACCAAGGACTTCTCGCACTTGCCAATGGTAACGTGGCAGAGGCCGAGAACTACATGGCAAAGGCCTCCGGGCAGGAGAACGTGAAGGGTGCGCTCGGTGTACTTAGTCTGGCAAAAGGCAACTATGCCGAGGCAGAGAAAGCACTCTCAGACACCGACAACAACATGGCTGCGCTGGCACAGCTGCTCAACAAGAACTATGCAGCCGCCGCTCAGACGCTCGATAATATCAAGACACCGAATGCCATGACAAATTATCTCCACGCCATCGTTGCTGCACGCCGCGCCAACAAGTTTGCTGCAAAGTCGTATCTGGAAGAGGCAGTGAAGCTCGACCCGTCGATGCAGAACTATGCCGACCACGACCTCGAACTGTCGCTGATTAAGTAAAGAAATAAATAACAACAGCAGCACATCCCTGCGCTGGGCGTAATGAAGAATAATTATTCACGTCGCTCGCGGGGATGTGTTGTCGTTTTACAGAGAACATGCAAATGAGAAAACTATTCACCGCTGCCGCCTTTGCCGCCTTTGTCGCCGTCGTCCTTTCTTCGTGTTCACAAGAAGGAAAGTACTTCAAGATGGAAGGACGCTTCCGACATATCAACCAAGGAGAATTCTGGGTGTATTCACTCGAAGGCAACACGGGACGCTTAGACACCATCAGGGTCAGAGACGGACGTATTGCCTACGAGAAACGAATCAATACGCCCACGACATTCATCATTATCTTCCCAAACTACTCCGAGCAGGTGGTGTTCGGCGAACCGGGGAAGACTGTGAATATAAAGGGCGACGCCTCCCACCTGAAAGAGATGGAGGTGAAAGGCACACGCGACAACGAACTGATGAACAAGTTGCGCGTTCGTGTTGCCGATGCCACTCCCGACGAGCGCAAACAGATGGCAGAGCAGGTAGTGGCCGATAATCCCAAATCGCGAGTGGGCACATTCCTTGTCGCACGACATGTCCTGCAGTCTCCCACTCCCGACTATCCACTGGCAGCACGATTGATAGCCAAACTGCTCGAAGCTCAGCCACGCGACGGATTCCTCGTCAGGCTCGACCGTCAGCTAAAGAGAATTGCAGAGACAAGTAGCGGCACACTCTTTCCCGATAACCTGAAAGCAACAGCAATCGACAGTACCGATGTAGATTTCGAAAAGCTGAGGAATGCCGACGTGGCTGTAGTTAACACATGGGCTTCATGGAACGTGCAAAGCATGAAGCAGCAGAGGATGATTGCCAATGTTGCCCGTTCTTCGCGTGGACGGCTGGCAATGCTCAGCATCGCCCTCGACAACGACAGAGCAGAAGTGGAAAATTCTATCAAGCACGACACAATCACGTGGCCAGTCATCTTCGACGGCAGGATGTTTGAGTCGCCACTCGTCGACAGCCTTGGCTTGACAGCAATGCCCGACAATATTGTCATGAAAAAAGGAAAAATCGTCGGACGCAGCATGCCGACCGACCAGCTCGTAGAGGAAGTGAATAAACTGCTTTCGGGCAAGTAGAGTGAAGTTACAGTGAAAAACCACTATCCTGTTGCGTAGCAGCGAAAGCAGGACAAAGAACATTAAAAAACACAAAGTTAACCGGAATGAAAAGAAATGTAATGCTCGCCTTGACAGCCGCCTTGGCTATTTTTACATTGCAAGCGCAGAACGAGCCGATGTCGCAAGTCGTTGAACGCGGACTGAGCCGTGCCAAGAGTCAGACGCTCATATTGGCCAATGCAATGAAAGACAATAAAGACGCTTTGCCACGAACATACGAGAAAGGAGAGTTGAAAACTATCCGCTACAACAACTGGGTATCTGGGTTTTTCCCCGGTGTGCTATGGATGCTGTATGAAGACTCACGATGCACAGACGAGCAACTGCGCCACTATGCAGAACTATACACCGACCGCGTGGAACCAGCCAAGCTGATGACCAACACTCACGATCTGGGCTTCATGCTCTACTGTAGCTTTGGGCAAGGCTATCGCCTCACAGGCAAAAAACACTATCTTGACGTTATCAGTAGAGGCACACAGAGCCTGCTCACCAGATGGAACGAAAAGATAGGCGTCATCAAGTCGTGGAATTCTAATTCCGAGTGGCAGTACCCCGTCATCATCGACAACATGATGAACCTGGAAATGCTCTGCTTCATGACTCGCGAAACTGGTAACACGCTCTACGAGCGCATTGCCGAGCGACATGCCGATACAACCATAAAGAATCATTTCCGTCCCGATTATTCCACCTACCATGTCGTAAGCTACGACACCATAACCGCCCAGCCGCATGCCAAGAACACAGCCCAGGGCTATTCCGACGAGAGCTCATGGGCACGAGGACAGGCATGGGGATTCTATGGATATACGATGATGTACCGAGAGACTCTCAACCCGAAATACCTCAAACAGGCGCAGGAGATAGGAAAGTTTCTCATGAACCATCCGCGGCTGCCGGAAGACAAGGTTCCGTATTGGGACTATGATGCTCCAGGCATACCCGCAAAGGGAGAGAAAGCTCCAGACGTCGCAGTGAAGCGCGACGCCTCTGCAGCAGCCATAATGGCATCGGCATTCATCGAACTGAGTCAGATAGATCCCTCCGACCTTGCCCCACAATGGCTTGCTATTGCCGAGCAGCAGCTGCGCACGCTGTCGTCGCCGGAGTATCTTGCTGCCGAAGGCGAACAGAGCGGATTCATCATCAAGCATGGCGTGGGAAATCATCCTGGCAATTCCGAGATTGATGTGCCCCTGACCTATGCCGACTACTACTACGTTGAGGCGCTGATGAGAATGAAACAGCTGCTCGCCAAACCCAGCGGTCAGGACGACAGGAAATACTGGGTGGAATCGCTGACGAGAATCGCTGCTCCTGTGCTTGAAAACCTCGCAGCTGGTACATTGAAAGAGAAAATGCCGTTTGAGTCGCTCTCCGAAGAGCAGAGCCACAGAGTGGTCTGCCATCTGGAAGCCGTGGGAAGAACCATCTGCGGTATTGCACCCTGGCTCGAGCTGGGACCAGATGACACAGAGGAAGGACAGCTGAGGGAGAAATACATCCGCCTTGTTGTGCGCGGACTGAAAAACGCTGTCGACCCGCAGGCTAAAGACCATCTGGTGTTCGACAACCGCTACTCGCAGCCGCTCGTCGATGCCGCTTTCCTTGCCGAGGGTATACTGCGCGCCCCTAAGCAGATATGGGGTAATCTCGACAAACAGACACGCGACCGGCTCATCGGCGAGTGGAAAACCTCACGTGGCATAGAGCCTGGAGATAACAACTGGCTGCTGTTTGCCAGTATCGTAGAGGCTGCACTCCTTGAGTTTACTGGCGAGTGCGACATGGAGCGCCTCATGCATGGTGTCAACCGCTTCCGAAACGAATGGTACAAAGGCGACGGGTGGTATGGCGACGGTAAAGATTTTCATCTCGACTACTACAACAGTTTCGTCATCCATCCCATGCTCACCGAGACGCTGCGTGTGTTGAAGAAGCACAATCTTTCCGGTGCCGACTTCCTCCCCGAGCAGGAGCGTCGGCTTGGTCGCTATGCTGCTCAACAGGAGCGCATGATATCGCCCGAAGGCAGCTATCCCGTCACGGGACGCAGCATCGCCTATCGGTTCGGAGCCTTCCATGCCATGGCCGACGCTGCATTCTTGCATCTCCTGCCCGGCAATGTCAGTCCCGCTCAGGTGCGCTGCGCTCTCACTGCGGTCATGCGGCGGCAACTGTCCAGCCCACTCACCTTCAATGCCGACGGTTGGCTGCGTGTGGGATACGCCGGCAGTCAGATACGCATGGCGGAGAGATATATCAACACCGGCAGCGTGTACCTCTGCACGACAGCCTTCCTACCCCTTGGGTTACCTGCCACCGATGCTTTTTGGTCGACTCCCTACCGCGACTGGACAGCAAAGAAGGCATGGGAGGGTAAGGACGTCGGTGCCGATCATGCGATAAAATGACTATCCTTTAATAGAAAAATACTGTTATGCTTGTAAAGACATATTGCGCTGCCGTTAATGGACTTGAGGTAACGACGGTGACCATCGAAGTCAGCCTCTCGAAAGGAGTGATGTATCACTTTACCGGGCTTGGCGATACTGCCGTTCGCGAAGGACGCGACCGCATTGCTGCTGCTATGCAGTATGTTGGCTTCAAGTTTCCGCGTGCCGACATCACTGTAAACATGGCGCCTGCCGACCTTCGCAAGGAAGGAAGCAGCTTCGACCTTCCTCTCGCCATCGCCATCCTCGCTGCAAATGGGAACGTGGAGTATGAGATGCTCGACAAATACATGATAGTGGGCGAGCTTGGTCTCGACGGCAATCTGCAGCCAGTGCGCGGTGCACTACCGATAGCCATCAGGGCCCGTGCAGAGAAATTCAAGGGGCTTATAGTGCCGAGACAGAATGTGAGAGAGGCCGCTGTCGTGAACAATCTCGATGTCTACGGAATGGACAACCTCATGGATGTCATTAAGTTCTTTAACAAGACAGCGACGTATGAGCCTATGGTTATCGATACCCGTCGCGAGTTCTATGAACACCAATATCAGTTCGACCTCGACTTTGCCGACGTGCGTGGACAGGAGAATGTGAAGCGTGCCCTCGAGGTGGCAGCCGCTGGATCCCACAATGTGATCATGGTCGGTCCGCCAGGATCAGGAAAGTCGATGATGGCCAAGCGACTGCCAAGCATCCTTCCCCCTCTCTCCCTTGCCGAAAGTCTTGAGACCACGCAGATACACTCTGTAGCAGGAAAACTTGGAAAGGGCACATCACTCATCGCCCAGCGCCCATTCCGCGCACCCCACCACACCATCTCCGAGGTGGCGCTCGTCGGTGGCGGCACCAATCCCCAGCCAGGGGAGATCAGTCTGGCTCACAATGGGGTGCTCTTTGCAGATGAATTGGCAGAATTCAACAAGACAACGCTCGAAGTGTTGCGCCAGCCGCTCGAAGACCGTAAGATTACCATCTCACGGGCAAAATACACGATAGAGTATCCGTGCTCGTTCATGTTCGTAGCATCGATGAATCCCTGTCCCTGCGGATACTACGGCGACCCGACCCACACCTGTGTCTGCACTCCAGGGCAGAGGATGAAATACATGAACCGTATCTCCGGCCCTATGCTCGACCGCATTGACATTCAGATAGAAATAACTCCAGTGCCTTTCAAGGACATCTCTAAGGTACAGCCCGGCGAGCCATCGTCGGTGATACGTGAACGTGTTATCCGTGCTCGCGACATTCAGGAGCAGAGGTTCAAGGACGTGAAGGGGGTATACTGCAATGCACAGATTACCGAGCGCATGATACATCAGTATGCCGAGCCCGACGAGGCAGGTGTGCAGATGCTGCGCATGGCCATGGAGCGCCTCAGCCTGTCGGCACGCGCCTACAACCGCATCCTCAAGGTCGCACGCACCATCGCCGACCTCGACGGCTCGGAGAAAGTACAATCCAATCATCTTGCCGAAGCCATCAGCTATCGCAACCTCGACCGCGGCGACTGGGCAGAAAGAGGAATATAAAATGATGTCACGTATTCATAGATAAAACCATTATGGCAATAATGAAGAAAATTTTTTCTATATATGCACTATTGTGTATTTCTATTTTATCATCTGCTCAAAAGATTGTTAAAGATGAATATCAGTGGCACAATCATAGGATAATAGAAACGGAAGAGACAAATATTCCTGTGTTAGGGGATATAAAGGTCAAAGTGAGTTTACAATACAATATTACAAAGGGTTCGTCCGATTATTGCTTGGCTTCATTTACGATAGGATATAAAAAAACAAATTTGGAATATATATCTTATCCTTTAGTAATTAAGACTTCAAGTGGTAAGATACATGAGATGCGCTTAGGAACGGCTAAATTAGCGAATAGTAATATATTAAATCTTCCATCCGGTTGGACTACTATATACTGGTATTTCGTGTTAGATAAGAAGAATCTTAAATATTTTACCAAAGAGGATGTTGAAAAGATGAAGATTCGTATAGGTGATGATAGTATAGATCTGGTTTTTGCGGATAAAACATTAACAAATTATATACGTGATGGTTATGAACTTTTGAAGATGAAGAGCAAAACAAAAATATCAGAAACGGAGAATCCTCCAAAGTATAATGGTTTTTAGGTTCTTCAGTGGTTTTACATGCTGACCATATCTTTCCATATCCAAAAGGTGGCGAAACATTGATGCATAATCCACAAGCGCTCTATTCTGATTGGCAACTTAGGTAAGAAGCGAAAATAGTCATATGACTTTTTTCACTACGCTCAACAGCACGTTCCTTCTTAACTTCAGAAACTTGAATTATGTGATAATAAAAACTTCAATTATAATTATGATTTACGATTTCATTTACGACATTCCCGTCCGTGTGTATTTCGGACGCGACCAACTTAAGAACCTTGGTACAGAACTTAAGAAATATGGCACCCGCGTGCTGCTCACCTATGGTGGCGGAAGCATTAAGCGCATGGGACTCTACGACCGTGTAGTCAGTGAGATTGAGGCTGCCGGCATGGAGCTGTATGAACTCTCGGGCATAGAACCTAACCCAAGGATAGACAGTGTGCGCCGTGGGGCGCAGATGTGTAAGGACCACCATATCGATGTCTTGCTGGCAGTTGGCGGCGGATCGACAATCGACGCCACAAAATTTATGGCTGCCGGAGCATGTGTCGACCACGACCCGTGGGACTTTCTCGACTATAGCAAGCAGGCACCGATAGAGCGTGCGCTGCCCATCGTCACCATACTCACACTGGCGGTCACAGGGTCGGAGATGGACACGGGAGGAGTGATAAGCAACCCCGAGACAAAAGACAAGAACGGCCGCCTGGCTCCGGCATTGCTGCCAAAGGCATCGTTCCTCGACCCAACAAACACCTTCACCGTGTCGCCATATCAAACAGCATGCGGCGCAGCAGACATGATGTCGCACATCATTGAGGTGTACTTCAACACAGACCAAGACCTCTACATGCTCGACTGCTTCATGGAAGGACTCATGAAGACCATCGTGCGCTATGCGCCGATTGCGATGAAGGAACCCGATAACTATGAGGCACGTGCCAATCTGATGTGGACATCGACATGGGCCATCAACGGTTTCGTCGACGGCGGCAAGCGTCAGGCATGGAGCTGTCATCCGATGGAGCACGAACTGTCGGCCATCTACGACATCACCCACGGCCTTGGACTCGCCATACTCACTCCACGATGGATGGAGTACTGTCTTGACGAGACTACG
Source organism: Prevotella sp. (assembly GCA_017477435.1). Classification (GTDB taxonomy): domain Bacteria; phylum Bacteroidota; class Bacteroidia; order Bacteroidales; family Bacteroidaceae; genus Prevotella. The sequence continues at coordinate 6,455 of JAFUVV010000047.1, read as the reverse complement.
GTGGGAAAGTATGTGCAGTTTGGTGTCAACGTCTTCGGCATCGACCCCTCGCTGGAGCCGATGACTATTGCCCGCGAAGCCATCAAGCGCCTGAGCGAATTCCTGTTCAACACGCTGGGACTGAAGAGCACCTTCCCCGAGGTGGGCATCGACCGCGAGCACTTCAGCGTGATGGCACGGAAGTCGGTAGGAGGAGGTACACTGCCAGGATTCAAACCACTCACACAGCAAGACGTGGAGAGAATTTATGAAATGTGTATGTGAGTAATTGACTGAAGTCTCGCTAGGCGCTCAACTTCCGCAAGTAGGAGTTAGCGGGAGGAACGTGCTGTTGAGCGAAGCGAAAAAACGGACAACCAACGGTCACTGTCCGAGGGCAAAGCCCGAGGGGGAAAGTACTAGACATGCATTTGTCAGTTAACTCCCGTGGTCGTAGACCACTAACTCCCGATGACTCCCATTAACTCCATAACTCCTTAACTCCGGCTAACTCCAACTCTCTCACCTTAAATTATTTTGACAATGACCATCTACAATCTTATCACTCAACTGAGCGACGCGCTGTGGACTTATGTGCTTATCGGAGCCTTGGTGGCCTGTGGGCTATGGTTCACGTGGAAGACCAAGGGAGTACAGTTTCGTATGGTCGGCGAGATGTTCAGACTGCTGACAGACTCTGCCAGCACAGGAAACCATCGTGACGAAAGCGAGGGCAGCCACAGGCACATCTCCTCGTTTCAGGCCTTTGCCGTCTCCGTGGCCACACGCATAGGGACAGGCAACCTGGCAGGAGTCGCCACAGCAATAGCAATAGGCGGACCGGGAGCGATATTCTGGATGTGGATCATCGCACTGCTGGGCTCGGCAACGGCATTCACAGAGTCCACCCTCGGACAGCTGTACAAGCAACGGGAAAAAGACTCGTACGTCGGCGGACCAGCCTATTACATCCTGAAAGGCCTGCACTGCCGATGGCTCGCCATGGTCTTTGCAGTACTCATAACCATCACGTTCGGACTTTCCTACAACTCCATACAGAGCAACACCATCTGCGGCGCCATGCACGAAGCATTCGGTTGGGACCCGACCATGGTAGGGATAGTAATAGCAGCCATGGGCCTTCTGATAGTCTTTGGAGGCATTCACCGCATTGCCAGCGTCAGTGCAGTGCTGGTCCCCCTGATGGCAATAGGATATTTCGTGCTGGCAATGGTGGTCATAATATCCAACATACAGCTGATACCCCACGTGCTGCGGCTGATTCTGACCAGCGCCTTCGGCATTGAGCAGTCGGTGGGAGGATCAATAGGAGCAACCATCCTGATAGGCACCAAGCGAGGACTATTCAGCAACGAGGCCGGCGAGGGCAGCACTCCGAACGTAGCAGCCACAGCCACCGTGTCCCACCCCGTGAAACAAGGACTCATACAAGCGCTGGGCGTCTTCACCGACACACTGCTCGTATGCTCGTGCACCGCATTTATTATCCTCATCAGCGGACTATACGACATACCTGGGCTGAACGGCATCACGCTTACCCAGGCGGCACTCAGTTCCGAGATAGGTTCTCTCGGACCAATATTCATCGCCATAGCCATATTCCTCTTCGCCTTCTCGTCCATCATCGGCAACTACTACTACGGCGAGGCAAACATCCGTTTCATGACGTCCAGCCACACCGTGCTGACAATATATCGCATACTCTCAGCCGGAGTAATGGTAGTGTTCGGAGCACTTGCCACCCTCGACACCGTGTGGACCATCGGCGACCTGTTCATGGCACTCGTAACAGCATGCAACCTCGTGGCCGTCGTCACGCTGAGCAAATACGTCTTCCGGCTGCTCGACGACTACAGAAGCCAGAAGCGCAGAGGCATAAAAGACCCGATATTCCACAGGCACAAGCTCCCGGAGATAGAAAACGATCTCGCATGTTGGGATGACGACGAAGCCGGGAAAAAAGGGGGGGGGGAGCCGCCTCGGGCGGCTTAAAGAAAAAAAAGGGGGGGCTTAAAAATAGAAAAGGGGTGCTCTTGCACCCCTATTGCTGTCACGCTGTCACGCTGTCACGCTGTCACACTTTCTTAATTCCATTTCATTCCATCCTCGATGCTACTCCAGTCGCAGCGCAGAATCTTACGAAGGAGGCAGAGTTCGTCGATGAAAGGCTTCAATGCTATCAGGCAGGCAGCACGGAGGCAGAGGCCTGTATTGTTTAATATTCTTTTCATAATCTTCTATTTTATTACTTCAAAAATCTGTCTTCTGTTCTCATTCTTCGATACGTAGCTGACATGTATCCAAATCTTTTCTCCTCTTTGTTCCCATATCAGCTGGTCGAAGTTCATTTTCTTTAGCTCCTCGAAAAACATCCATGCTTGGCTTTTGTCCTTGCAATGGATATCTGCAGCCTGTCCTTTCAAGTGTTGCGATGTCGGCGTACCGCCGACGAGCTCGTTCAGTTCTTTCGTCCTGAAGCCGCTCGAAATAATCACAGGACCGCATTTCTTTCTCAGAGGCTCGAGTATATTCGTACAAAGGGCTTGCAGGCAGATGAGTTGCTTCAAATCGGGGATATTCTTTATCCCCTTTGTTTTCGCTATTCCCGAATTAATAAATTCGTTCAGCTCGAAATGGTCAGTAAGCTTTATCATTATCTCCACCTCCCTCTTTCTTTTCTATTGGTCTCACTCGCCCCATTATCGGCATTTTCTGCAACTGCTCTGGAGTCATTGCTTCGCGCTGCTCCTTCGAGAGGTTACGCTTCAAGAGGTGAGTGTCGCCATATTTCGAGCGCTCTGTCAGTTCCCATGCCACAAACGAAGCAGTCACCGATGTGGTTATATCGTCGTGTCCTTCGAGTTTTTTCACATAGAGTCCGTTTCTCTCAATAGGAATGACAATATTGCCATTCTCAATCTTGCTGCCATCCATGGCAAGCAGATTTACAAATATTCTCAGTTTCATTCTTTTCTTGTTTTATAATTTACATATTCAGTCATTCCAAACATACTCCCTGCCCATATCAAGCACTCGCCGAGATAGCCGAGCACCGAATCGGACACCTCCCCCACGGGAGGGGTGAAAAAGCTAATATAGCTCATCACCACCCCCGACAGGACGAGGAATATTGCCAGTACATATTTGGGTTTCTTCATAATCGCTTATTTTGTCTTTTTGTATTTTCCGTCCTCACCTTCGATGAGTTCGGCTTTCTTCCAGTTGTATATAATTGTTCTAATAGGCGTTTTCACCCTCCTTTTAGCGAGCAAGGTATAAAGGTCGTCTTTTGTAAAACCATCGCCTAATTCGTCGTAGATAGGCTTTGCTCTTACCAATCCTTTATCCTCTGACTGCGTCTGCTCGTTGAGTCTTTCAGAGAATTTCTCCAGCAGATTACGAAGTGAATAGTCGGCTACCCATAGTGCGAAATCTTCTACGGCCTTGCGGTTAGGCTTCGAGAGTTTTTCGTCGTAGAGATAGAAGGCTATCATGCCAGCTCGGAATCCATTCACAGCAGCCCTCCTTCGGAAGATATCGCGCGAGTAGTTGTTTTCCTTTATAGATTGCAACCTTTGTGCTTCCAGCCATTTCTCCAGCCGCATGTTCAGCCACCCCATTTCCATCGGATGCTCTTCGCAGGGCTTATCGTCGGGAGTCACACAGAGGGTGTTGTTTAAGCGGCTGCATCGGTCGTCTATCATTTTCCGCTCGAAGGTCGTCATTTTCTTAAATAATGGCATTTCCGCTCCGAATTGAGAGGGAAGCTTTGCAAACAGCACTCGCGAAACAAGGCCATCCTCGGGGTCGCTATAGAAACGACTGACAGCATTGGGAGTGCCACAGAGAAGAAGATTATAGAACACTTGCACCAATGCCGAGAACGAATTCTCGCTCATATAGTCCTGTCCATACGTGGCGTTGTCGTAGGCATTGCGGTAGATATCGCTCTTTTGCGACCATGCCCCAGCCCGATTGCTCTTCGTCAGTGTGTCGAGTTCTTCGAGGTAGGAGAACAGATGCAAGCCCGAGGAGAAAGAGAGTCGCTTCAATAGCTTTGCAATGGATATAGAGGCAGGGATTACTCGGATGAGCGTCTGAGGCTCTTCGGGCTGCTTCTTTGCGTTTTTGTTCTGTCGGCATGCCTCTATATATGCCTGCTCTTTTATCCTCTCCTGTGCATCGTGCAAAATCACTGGCCGCAGGCATTCATTCACTATCTTCCTCGTGAAAGACTTTCCGCTTGCCTGAGGTGCTTCGATTACTGTCTGAAAATTTGGAGCATGTGTCTCGCCGTCGATGTATTCTGCACGGAGTCGGGAGCAGAGCGTACCGAGGACGGGCAGCAACGAGACGATGACGGCGGGCTGGAAATCCTTCGGGGCTATCTTCACAAACTGCTTGAAAATGGGAGGCAGGGGAGGCAGCTGGCTATCCTGTTCTTCTTCTGCTCCTTCTTCTTCCTGCTCGCCCTCGGCAGCCTCGCCACCGAGATTTTCTATTATCTTCCAAAGGTCGTAAGGAATTTTTCCAGTCCTGCCGCCTTTGTTGGCACTCTCACAGACGGAATGCACTTCCTGCTCCGAAAGCCCCCAGCGAGGAACAATGGAGAATAGCTGCTCGGTGTTGAAGTCACAAATGTATCTCAGCTTGCGGCAGAGGTTGTAGAGGCGCACGTTTCGTTCGCCTTCTACAGGCACGCCGCCAGTCTGAGCTACCAACTGACTGACTATCTTCTCATAGGCTATGCCTTTGAATTCTTTTCTGGCAGCGAGGCCACTGTCCGAGTCTTTCTTTGTATCACTTTGATTTGGTCCTGAAGATAGGCCATTTGACTCTTTTCGGGTTTCTGCTTCTTGATTATCGACTGCAGCACTTGTATCAGTGCCGACAGGAGAATTTTTACTAATTGTTTCTTCATAATCGGGATTTTTAATGTTTGATGAATAGTCGGAAATAAACACGCTCATGTCGAGCTTCAGGAAATATGACTCGGGCACGGCAAAGGACAGACGGGCAAAATCTTTTGCTACTTCGTCTATCTCTATGCCGAGCCTGCGAGCCATCACACACTGTTGCTCTTGAATGGTAGGAAGATTAGGGTCGCATATACACACGAGACGGAGGCCATGTCCGCTCGGTGTGATATGCGCCACGGGGATTCTTTCTTTAACAACTTCAGGAAAATTCTTCTGAAGTCGTTTGAAGAAAGACTTCACATCTTCCTTTATATGGTCTATATCGAGAATGAACAGCCCTGTGGGCTTTGCATTCTTATTGCTTCTTGGGCTTCCTTGCTCGAAAGTGGCTTGCCATGTAAACGCAGGGAGCCGACGCTTTGAGTCTTTGTCGCCGCCAGCAATGGCAGTGCAGAGATTCTTCACGTGCTCGCTGCGTACAATGGTCAAGAAGCCATCCAAATCGAGATTGGAAGCCCGAGAGCCAACGCTTTTGAAATATCCTATCATTTTTTTACTCTTTTAAAAATTACACTTTGTTTGTCTTTTCTATATAACGCTGAACAGGGATAAAGTGGAAAAGTAGCCGGACGGGAGCAAATGTTGTAGGGAGGGATATGGAAAGCGCACCCCGTGCAGTCACCCCATGAACTGGCTGCTACTTCCACACTTATTCCGTCGAGGATAAAACGGCTACCGATTTCTTTCTCAATTATTTTTTCGTTTTCCATATAGCTTTGCGACGTCGATGTTTGCAATCAGTTTTGAGAAATCGGACAGCAGGATGTTTTGCAGTTCGCGCACGGTGTTTGGTTTCTTCAGCGATATTCGGAGCTGGACTGTGTCCTCTGTGCATTTGAGCATTCCCCGTGCCGTTGCCTGCAAGATTATCCACGGCGTGTTCTCAGGAGGATTAGTGTTGTAAGGCGTGAAAATGAATCCGTTGTCCTCCGTTTGGATAGCAGAGCCTTTGATTACTTTTGCCATAATGTGTGTTGTTTTTTACTTAGACATAAATTGAAATTAGTTGGAGTCGACTTCCGACGGCGAAGGTATGAAAAGTTAATGGAACAAAAAAAAAAAAAATAAAAGTTAACTAAAAACGCTGTTTTTTAACCTTTGTTTATTAATTCAGTTAGGTGTGACAGCGTGACAGTGTGACTGCAATACCCTTTAAAAAATCAGAAAATATTGTACATCGCGCGTACATTATTATATAGATATATATATATTATATATAAAACCCTATTTTTGTCACACTGTCACGCTGTCACACTGTCACACTTTTATCTTTTTTCTATCGTTTTCAACTTTTCACATTATTTAACATGGAAATATTTGGAAAATAGAAAAGCATGTATTAACTTTGCAGGCGTAGATACAGAGTCGCTCTGCTGCGCGTCGCCAAAGAGGTTTTGAGAGACCGGCTAAAAGGCTTCGAGGCGGCTGCTAAGAGAGGTTCTAACCGCCGCTACAATGTGTGTAAATAAGTTAAAT
>JAFUVV010000007.1 GCA_017477435.1 Prevotella sp. | reverse complement strand
TCCTTGATTCATGATTTCTGCCTCTTGCAATATGATTTGCAAAAGTACAAAATCAAATCTCGAAAAAACAATATTCGCGTAACTCATTGAAAATAATTAATTTAAATCATGTCTAAGAGATTTTCTTTGGACAGTAGTGATGTTTTTTCTCTTTTTTCTCGGACAATAATGCTATTTTTGCGGTGTAAAAATAAAAACTGTAAACGTATGAAAATTCAAAACATTGTGATGGCCATTATGATTTCAACATCATTGGGTAGCGTTGTGAGCAGTTGCCAGCAAGGACAGCGCGATAATCCATTATTGCAAGAGAGTACGCTGCCCTATGGCGCGCCCGACTTCAGTAAGATTAAGACGTCCGACTATCTGCCGGCCTTTGAGGCAGCTATTCAGCAGAACCGCGACAACATCGCCGCGATTGTGAGCAATCCCGATTCTGCCACCTTCGAGAATACGATCATTGCTTATGAAGAAAGCGACCGTATGCTTGATCACGTGAGCCGCGTGTTCTTCGCTCTCACAGAAGCAGACCGTACATCCGAGCTCAGCGAGATAGAGAAAAAGGTGATGCCCATGCTGACCGAACTGGAGAACGAGATTTCGTTCAACATGCCGCTCTTTGAGCGCATACGCCAGGTGTACGACAGTCAGCATGATGCACTGCAGGGAGAAGACAAAAAGCTTATTGAGGAGATCTATAAAGAGTTTGTTCGCAAGGGAGCGCTGTTGCCCGACGAGAAGAAGGATCGCATGAAGGCCATTAACCTCCGCATTACCGAATTGCAGCAGCAGTGGGGCGATACACTGCTCGAGGCTACTAACAACGCCGTGGTATGGGTAGACAGTGAGGATAAGCTCGCTGGACTGAGTGCTGCCGATATTGCGCAGTGTAAGAAAGATGCCGAGAGTCGTGGCGGTAAAGCACCATACGCCATCGTCATCGTGAACACCACGCAGCAGCCACTGCTTGCAAGTCTCGACAATCGCGACGTGCGCCGTCAGGTCTATGAAGCCTCCATCCATCGCACCGACGGGACAGGAAAGTTCAATACCTATCCCCTCGTCAGCGAAATCGCTAAGTTGCGTGCCGAGCAGGCCGAGCTCATGGGCTATCCCAACTATGCTGCCTATTCGCTTGAAAAGACCATGGCCAAGACCCCAGAGAATGTCTATGCTTTCCTGAAGAACCTCATTGCTCAATACAAACCAGTGGCCGATGCCGAGACCAAGGCCATTGAGGAGTTTGCCCGTCAGACAGCAGGTGCTGACTTCAAGTTGGAGCCTTACGACCGTTTCTATTATTCGGCAAAGATGAAGAGTCAGATGCTCAATATCAGCGACGACGAAATAAAGTCGTATTTCACCGTCGACAGTGTTTTAATCAATGGAGTCTTCTATGCCGCCAACCGTGTTTATGGCCTTACCTTCACGGAGCGCACCGACATCCCCACTTACCATCCCGACATGAAAGTGTTTGAGGTGTTCGACAAGGAGGGCAAGCCCAAGGCACTCTTCTATTGCGACTACTTCCGTCGTCCCACCAAGCGTGGCGGTGCATGGATGGACGGATTTGCTAAGCAGAGCCGCCGCTACGGTCAGCTGCCCATCATCTTCAATGTGTGCAACAATGCAAAGGCTCCCGAAGGCAAACCCTCGCTGCTCACGTGGGACGAGGTGACCACACTGTTCCATGAGTTCGGTCATGCTCTCCATGGCATTCTCTCCGACTGCAACTACAATCGTCTGAGCGGCACCTCCGTTGCTCGCGACTTTGTGGAAATGCCGTCACAGTTTAATGAGTCGTTTGCTTCCATCCCCGAAGTGTTCGACCACTACGCCCGTCATTGCGATACTGGTCAGCCGATGCCCGCCGAACTGAAGGAACGCATGCTTAAGAGCATCAACTTCCACAGTGCCTATGCCCTGGGCGAGAATCTTGCTGCCACCTGTCTCGATATGGCGTGGCACATGCTCCCCGCCTCAAAGGTGCCCGCAGCAGAACAGGCTGCCGACTTCGAGACAGAGGCTCTCCAGCAGGTAGGCTTGCTCGACAATCAGATACCACCTCGCTACCGCACGAGTTACTTCAATCATGTCTGGGGTGGGGGATATGCTGCCGGCTACTATAGCTATCTGTGGACCGAAGTGCTCGCCGTCAACATAGCCGATGTCTTCGCCCGTCGCGGAGCCCTCGACCCTGCCACAGGCAGCGACTTCTGCCAGAAGGTCCTGAGCCGAGGCAACACCGGCGACCTGATGCAGATGTTCTCCGACTTCACCGGCATGGCTCAGCCCGATGCCTCCGGACTACTGAAGGCCCGCGGGCTGAAGTAAGTGGGAGAAGTAAAGGTTGCTTGCTTGTGAGCAACGTGAATAAACACCAATACTATTATAGTACAAGTTTCTGTCGAAAAAGCAATAGGCGATGTGCACTGAGATGCATATTGTCTGTTGCTTTTTTCATGTAAAAGATGAAAAAGTGAAACATTATCAGTGAGATTTCTTCATTTTTATTTTGCTGTTTATTCAGCTTTCACTAATTTCGTAGCCAGAACTTTTAAATTATAAAAATTATGACAGCATTAGTTATTATTATCGTTTTGGCGATTGTGGTGGGTGGCTATTTCATTTCCACTCAGCGTTCGCTGGTCAATCTCGACGAATTGTGCAAGAACGCCCTCAGTCAGATAGAGGTGCAACTTAACTCCCGTTGGGATGCCGTTTTGGCATTGGCAAAGACGGCAGCGCAGTATGCGAAGCATGAGTCGGAGACGCTCATCGAAGTCATCAAGCAACGTCGCGGCGAGCAGGTGAACACTCCTGAGGCAGTGAACGAGCAGACGAGTGCGCTTGGCCAGGTGATGGGTCGGCTGATTGCCATCGGCGAGGCATACCCCGAGCTGAAGGCAGCCGGACTCTATCAGGAGACGATGGAGGGCGTGAAGCAGTATGAAGAGAATGTGCGTATGTCGCGCATGGTCTACAACGACACTGCCACGAAGATGAACCGCATGGTGCGCCAGTGGCCGTCGTCTATCGTCGCTTCGCTGTTGCACTTCGGACAGAAAGAGTATCTGAAGGTCGACGAGGAGCAGAAGAAGAGCTATCCCAACCTCGACGAGGCGTTCAAGAAGGATTAATAAGCGAAATGAAGTTTTTTATGCGAAGACTATGCTTGCTGTGCTCCATGTTTTGGAGTGTGGCCTGCCTGTCGATATTCGATGCCCAGCACTCGGCTCTACAGGCACGTCCGAAGCTGAACAATCTCGACGTCAGTGTCGTGCTGACGCGTAATGGTGATGCTCGCATCACCGAGACCCGGCAGATGTCGATCGACTCTGAAGGTACGGAGTGCTACATCACTATCGGTAGTCTCAATGGCAGCGAGATAAGCGACTTCGGTGTGAGCGACGAGAGTGGCTACGTGTTCACCGACGTCGGCGCGTGGGATATCGGGCAGAGTCGCGGGTGGAAGGCAGGCAAGTGTGGCATTGTTGCCAAGCACGACGGCTACGAGCTCTGCTGGGGCCTCGGCGAGAGCGGCGAGAGAACTTACGTTACGACATATACCGTCACCGACCTCCTTCGCAGCTACTCCGACGCCGATGGCTTCAACTATATGTTCGTGGCCGAGGGCATGTCGCCCAGCCCTGAACATGTGCGTCTCACCATCGCTCATGAGGATTCCACTCTTCTCTCTGAGGACAACGCTGCAATATGGGCTTTCCGCTACTATGGCGACGTGCGTTTCGAGGATGGAAAGATCGTTGCAGAGAGCAGCGAGCCGTTCACGTCGAGGAGTGCGATGATCGTCATGGCACAGTTCGATAAGGGTGTGTTCGACCCACAGATGCTTGGCGACGGTACATTCGAACAGGTGAAATCGCGTGCCTTCGAGAACAGCGATTACACTGGCGACGGACGCAGTGCAGCCGACAAGTTCTTCCTGTTGTTCTTCCTGCTGTTTTTCTTCGTCGTCCCACTGTTGCTCTTCGTGGGATACCTCATCTATCTGTGGCGCGAGCATCGCAAAGTGAAGAAAGACCTGTTGTGGTATCGCGACATCCCCTACGAGGGTAATCTGCAGCAAGCCAACGACGTGCTGAATGCCTACAAATATTTCGGCGCCGACTACAATAACCTGCTTTCGGCATGTATCCTGAAACTCATCAACGACGGTGCCATCAGTATCGACCAGCAGACCGACGCCAAGGGCAAGACTCGTCAGAACTTCGTCATCCACGAACTTAAGGACGCCGACAATCGGCCGCAGCTGTTGCAGATGGTGCACAAGATCTTCCGCGACGCTGCAGGCAGCGACACCGTGCTCGAACCGAAGGAGCTGCGGAAATGGATGTCGAGCCGCTACAACCAGAGCTACACCGATTCGTTCATCCAGACGCTCCATTCGAAGACGAGCATCTATCAGTATCGTAACGAATTAGACGAGGTGCGCAAGGTGTTCGGACTGAAGAAATTCCTGAAGGAGTTCACTCTCCTCGACGAGCGCAGCCTGGGCGAGGTGAGGTTGTGGAAAGACTACATGATCTACGCCACGCTCTTCGGCATTGCCGACAGGGTGATAGCCGAGATGAAAAAGATCAATCCCGACTATTTCAACATGGACAAGATTGCCCAGCAGATGGCAGATGAGACTACATTGCCTACGATATACTCAACAATGCACTCGAGCACGTCGCGCGCTGCAATGAGCAGGGCCGAGCGTGAGGCACGTGCTGCCGGACGAGGAGGCTCGGCATCGTGGGGTGGGGGAGGCGGCTTCTCCGGAGGAGGATTCGGAGGTGGCGTGAGATAGATACATCCTTAGCCTCTTCGAAGCACTAACCCTCTTAATCCGTGTAACCTGTGGAAGCCACTTGTCGTGTTCTCCCACAGATTATGCGGATTTATCAGATTCGTATTTTTGGATAATATACCGGATACGATTTCACGGATTCAGGCGAAAAGGAATCTGTGAAATCGTATCTTTTGTATGGGTAATACGCAAATATGTGAAATCGGCGTGGTCTGAGGTATTGACTATTGCGTAATCCGTTGTAGTGTTTTGTCGGGTGACAGGGTACTTGCTGTGGCCGTCATTTTCTTCGTCTTGTCTCAGTACATGAGCCTTGTACTCTCAGTACAAAAGCCATGTACTGCGAGTACAAAGCCCATGTACTGCGAGTACAAGGCCCATGTACTGCGGTCGGATGTGTATCTATACCTCGTTGCAGTAATTTTTTGCCTTTTCCTTCATGGAGAGATGAAATGTTTGTAACTTTGCGTTTCGAAAGCAATGGAAGCCGTACAGTCTCGCGCGAACATTATTTTTATATATGACGCGCGCACGTTATCTCCGCTTGGCTCTGATGCCCGTGCCTCTCTCTTGTGCTGTCCTGTTTTGACAGCGGCATCTGCGATTTGGTGTGAGGATAGCCTCGATTGCAATAGATAATAGGTGGACAGAGCGTCGTGATAGCTTCTGGCGGGTTGCTGTCGTATGGCTTGATATGCTCAGGAAGAGCAGGAAAAACTAATCGGAAGTTTGCGAAAATGCTCTTTAATCGGTGTCTTACGGTTTAATTCTTACGAAAAAAGGTTATATTTTGTTAAAACCACTGTTAATTAACTTTTTTACTCCTTAATAAATTAGGTGATTCGGGTTATTCTTTGTAATTTTGCACCCCGAATCGGCTTATTGTGCCCTTTCGCTTGCAATGACAATAACAAATTTAAAAAATATATAATCAAAAAAAGTAAAATTATGCCTACTATTTCGCAATTAGTAAGAAAAGGCAGAAAGGTGCTCGTAGACAAGAGCAAGTCGCCAGCTCTGGACTCATGTCCACAGCGTCGCGGCGTTTGCGTGCGCGTCTACACGACCACACCTAAGAAGCCTAACTCGGCAATGAGAAAAGTTGCCCGTGTTCGTTTGACAAATCAGAAGGAAGTGAACTCCTACATCCCTGGTGAGGGCCACAACCTTCAGGAGCACAGCATCGTGCTGGTGCGTGGCGGTCGTGTAAAGGACCTGCCAGGCGTGCGCTACCACATTGTGCGCGGTACTCTCGATACCGCCGGCGTGGCAAACCGCACACAGCGCCGCTCAAAGTATGGTGCTAAGAGGCCTAAGCAGAAGAAGTAAAAGGCCGTAGTTTTCGAGGATTCGCTGCCGACGGGTTGGTAAGCATGTGGGCGACACATAACTTCGGAACCGATTCCCAAGCAGACGGAAATGAGCTGGGGCGGAAGCGAATCCACGAAACTTTTAAAAAACAATTCTAACATCGTTTTGCTGGAGATGTAAAAGACAGGTTGAGTAAAAGTCCTGGTGTGGACTTTGAAGATCATTCACAGCAGCCCCATGCAGACATTAAACAATTTATAAAAAAATGAGAAAAGCAAAACCAAAGAAGCGCGTGGTCCTTCCAGATCCCGTGTACAAAGACCAGAAGGTCTCGAAGTTTGTGAACCACCTGATGTATGATGGCAAGAAGACCATTTCATACGAAATTTTCTACAAGGCACTCGAAATCGTAAAGACAAAGATGGCCAACGAAGAAAAGTCTCCACTGGAGATTTGGAAGCAGGCCCTCGACAATATCACCCCACAGGTGGAGGTGAAGAGCCGTCGTATCGGTGGCGCTACATTCCAGGTGCCAACAGAAATCCGTCCCGACCGTAAGGAAAGTGTTTCTATGAAGAACATGATCGCCTTCGCTCGCAAGCTCAGCGGTAAGGGTATGGACGAGAAACTCGCAGCCGAAATCATGGACGCCTACAACAACCAGGGTGGAGCCTTCAAGCGTAAGGAAGACATGCACCGCATGGCTGAGGCTAACCGCGCATTTGCTCACTTCAGATTCTAAGGGTAACAAAAATCAACATAGGTAATAATATATAAGGTAAAAAGATATAATGGCAAATCGCGATCTACACTTGACACGCAACATCGGCATCATGGCGCATATCGACGCCGGAAAGACCACCACATCGGAGCGCATCCTGTTCTACACGGGAAAGACACACAAAATCGGTGAGGTGCACGACGGTGCTGCAACCATGGACTGGATGGCACAGGAGCAGGAGCGTGGTATCACTATCACCTCGGCAGCCACAACGTGCAACTGGACATGGAATGGCAAGGAATATAAAATCAATCTGATAGACACTCCGGGACACGTCGACTTCACCGCAGAGGTGGAGCGCTCACTGCGAGTGCTCGACGGAGCCATCGCTACCTACTCTGCCGCCGACGGCGTACAGCCACAGTCGGAGACAGTATGGCGGCAGGCCGACAAGTACAACGTCCCACGCATCGGATACGTCAACAAGATGGACCGCTCGGGCGCCGACTTCTTCGGAACAGTGCAGCAGATGCGCGACATCCTGGGAGCAAACCCATGCCCCGTGCAGATACCAATCGGAGCAGAGGAAAACTTCAAGGGCGTTGTCGACCTCATCAAGATGAAGGCCATCCTGTGGCACGACGAGACGATGGGAGCCGAGTACGACATCGAAGATATCCCTGCCGACCTCGTCGATGAAGCCAATGAGTGGCGCGAGAAAATGATCGAAACAGCAGCAAGCTACGACGACGCACTCATGGAGAAATACCTCGAAGGCGAAGAAATAAGCGAAGACGAACTCATCGCTGCACTCCGCAAGGCAACCATCTCCATGGACATCACACCGATGACATGCGGATCGTCGTACAAGAACAAAGGCGTACAGCCACTGCTCGACTACACATGCGCCTTCCTGCCAGCACCGGTAGACACCGAGGCAGTGAAGGGCATCAACCCCGACACCGAACAGGAAGAAGGCCGCAAACCCTCGGAGGACGAGCCCACAGCAGCTCTCGCATTCAAGATTGCTACCGATCCCTACATGGGACGACTCGTCTTCTTCCGCGTCTATTCAGGTAAGGTCACTGCAGGAAGCTATGTCTACAACCCACGCTCGGGAAAGAAGGAGCGCATCAGCCGCCTCTTCCAGATGAACTCCAACAAGGAAATCCCTATGGAGAGCATCGACGCTGGCGACATCGGTGCAGGCGTAGGCTTCAAGGATATCCGCACGGGCGACACCCTCTGCGACGAAGAGCACCCCATCGTGCTCGAGTCGATGACGTTCCCCGACACCGTTATATCCATTGCTGTTGAACCGAAGAGCCAGGCCGACATTGCCAAACTCGACAACGGACTTGCAAAGCTTGCTGAGGAAGATCCCACATTCACCGTGCGCACCGACGAGCAGAGCGGACAGACAATCATCTCCGGTATGGGAGAGCTGCACCTCGACATCATCATCGACCGCCTAAAGCGCGAGTTCAAGGTGGAGTGCAACCAAGGCAAACCACAGGTGAACTACAAGGAAGCTATCACACAGCCCGTCACACTCCGCGAGGTCTACAAGAAGCAGAGCGGCGGACGAGGAAAGTTTGCCGACATCATCTGCACCATCGGCCCGAAAGACGAAGACTATAAGGAAGGCGACCTGCAGTTTGTCAACGAGGTGAAGGGCGGAAACATTCCGAAGGAGTTCATCCCGTCGGTACAGAAAGGATTCGAGACAGCCATGAAGAATGGTATCCTCGGAGGATACCCAATGACCGACCTCAAGGTGGTGCTCACCGACGGATCGTTCCATCCCGTCGACTCCGACCAGCTCTCCTTCGAGCTCGCTGCCATCAATGCATATCGCAATGCATGCCCGAAGGCAGGACCAGTGCTCATGGAGCCAATCATGAAGGTAGAGGTAGTCACACCCGAGGAGAACATGGGCGACGTGATCGGCGACCTCAACAAGCGTCGCGGACAAGTGGAAGGCATGGACGAGGCACGCAGTGGTGCGCGCATCATCAAAGCCATGGTGCCACTCTCCGAGATGTTCGGATATGTCACCGCACTGCGTACAATCACCTCAGGGCGTGCCACAAGCTCAATGGAGTACGACCACCACGCACCGCTCACAAGCTCAATCGCAAAGGCTGTGCTCGAAGAGGTGAGAGGACGCGCCGACCTCGTGTAAGGACTTAAGAATTTAAAATGCCGTTGAGCAAATGACTCTTTAGCGGCAGAAAATAAAAATAAATAATTAAACAATTAAAAAATTAAGACATGAGTCAGAAAATCAGAATCAAGCTGAAATCCTACGACCACCAGCTGGTCGACAAGTCAGCAGAGAAAATCGTGAAGGCAGTAAAGGCTACAAAAGCCATCGTAAGCGGTCCTATCCCCCTGCCAACACACAAGCGCATCTACACAGTCAACCGCTCAACCTTCGTCAACAAGAAGGCACGCGAGCAGTTCCAGTATTCAGAGTACAAGCGCCTGATCGACATCTATAGCTCTACAGCACAGACCGTCGACGCACTGATGAAGCTCGAACTCCCCAGCGGCGTAGAAGTAGAGATCAAGGTCTAAGATTCTTCCGGAGCAGGACAACTGTCCTGCATTAACCGACATAAATGGCGTGTCCCAATCAGTGGGCACGCCATTTTTGTTTCTCAAGGAAAGAAACCAAAAGATCCATATTTCAAAAAAATACGAAAAAATTTGCAATCTATTATTTTTTTGTTATTTCTGCAAACGTATATTGCATTATTGTATCCATACGTCAATGTGATAAATAACTAAAAACGGATTGCTCCATGAAGCGCTTAAACGTTTTAAATATAAAAAAGGTTGTCAGTTATTTGGATATTCCGAATAATTGTATAAACACACATTTAATCCATTAACAGCTTGTGTGGCCTCTGGCCATACATTAAAATAATTATGCGTGCGCGAAAGCGTGCGCATAAATCGCTTTATCCCAAAACTGAAAACTGAAAACTCAAAACCGAAAGCCTAAAACTGAAAACTCAAAACCTTCCTTACACTTTCTCTCCATATTCATCGGTCTTTCCTGAAAACTTAAAACTAAAAACTCAAAACTTATAACCAAAAACGCCTTATTTGCACATAATCCAGATAAAAACCTCTCATTTTTGCCGTTTTTTGCCTTTTTCGCCCATTTCATCGATTTCAGCCACTTTTTCACGAAATCCTTCTAACTCCCTGTCATATATTCTCTTGCCGCGATTCCCCTCCCCGGGGAGGGGTCAGGGGTGGGCTTTGCTTTCTTGGTAAAGAGGCCCTTTAATGTCATCAAAGGGCCCAAGTAACAGTCTTAAAGGGCCCATCTAATGCCATTAAAGGGCCCATCTACCAGCACCGAAATTGCATTCTTCAGTCCTTAAATACTTCAACTCTTCTCCTCTTTTTCCTTTTTCTTGTTCTGTTTATCGTTTTTCGTCATCGTTTCTTCGTTCTTTTCGTCCTTCGTATTCGTTCCATCACCCACCACCCAAAACATAGTTTCAATTCGTAAGTTTTCCGTGTGTTTCGTAGTTTAAAAAATACTTCGCCATCGTTTTTTTCGTCTTTAGCTGTCGCTGATTCTCTTAATGCCTTTGAAGTTTTATAACCTCCCCGCGGGGCATTTAGAGCCCCTTGATAAGGGGCGGCTATAATGCGGGGATAATTAAAATCCTTCGCTTACGCCGTTTCCTTAACAAGGAAACTCAAACGGTTAAAACTTCGTAAGGCATTTGCAAGGCTGCTTGCTGATGAGCGCAGCGAATAATTCGTCATCGTTCATTCGTTATCGTTAAAATAGCGGTTTCAATTTGTCACTTTTTCATCTTTTCCAGCTTTAGCACAAAATAATCGCCTGATTCCTTTGCCGTTACGCACCAATTTCCTAACTTTGCAACATAACATTATTGCTACCCATTATGTCACAATTAAGATCTTATATCATTATAATTTTTACCGTCTTTTCTGCTGTCTGCCATTCTCAGTTGCGGCCAGAGTGGAATGTGCCTAGTCCCGATGTGGCGGCAATGTCTACATTCGGCTCTGTGCC
>JAFUVV010000046.1 GCA_017477435.1 Prevotella sp. | reverse complement strand
ACATATTATATGAGGTAACAGGCAAACAATTAGACGAGTTTGATTCTAAATTATATTTTCCACCTATACCGTCGATGAAAGACGTTGTTATGTACCCATCATACGATGAAATAATAAGAAAAGCAAATGATGAATAGATAATGAACAGTAGAATAAATACATATCAATAATACTCTTGGGAATACAAATCACAGTGTTCCCAAGATAGATATGTCGTGTCATTATTCTGTTATGTTGTTTACTATCACCTCGACGGCGGGGCGCAATCTTTTAGGCAATGATATTGCCATTTTTTGTGGTTAACACTGGAAGCGGGTTTCGCTTTCAGGAAGCAGATAACATTCTTACCTTTGCAGCCATAAAACTGTCTTGCAATAGACGCGGGGCGGCTTTGTGGCGGTCTTTGACTTAGTGAAACAAAATGACTTATATTTTTCCATCCTTGCGGATGAAGAACCGAAGGTCACCGTTTCGTGCGAAGCGAAGAAGGGAAGGAACTGCTTGCTGATGAACGCAGCGAGACTTGCACTAACTTTTTCTCCCTTCGGGAAAAGAAGTTAGGATGCGCCTCGGTATTTAGAGCCCCTTGATAAGGGGCGGCTATCGCTCGAACTTGTTCGCTCCTATGAGCGTCAGCGAGTCTGGAGAATGCAGGGATAAGTAAAAAATATCAAATTCTTTCAGCTTTTCTCGCTTTGCTCAACAACTCGTCACTAACTTTACGGCGCTGACGCTCCGTGAAGTTACTCACGCTCGGAAAAGTTCAAATAAATTTGGCTTTTCACTCGCTTAATTGTAACTTTGCAGTATGGATCGACGAACATTCATTGAAACTCTAACATGCGGTGCTGCTGCGGTGCTTCTACCCTCGTTCACGTTGACACGACGCCCGTTGCGGTTCGGCGTGGTCACCGATTGTCACTTTGCACGTAAGACTGCAACGGGGAATCGCTATTATGAGGATTCTATTAAGAAGATGCATGATGCTGTGGAGGTCTTCAATCGTGCAAACCTCGACTTCGTGATTGAGCTGGGTGACTTGAAGGATATGAGGGAGGTTAACGGGAACGATAACGATAACGGGAACGATAACGGGAACGATAACGATAACGGGAACGATAACGATAACGAAAGCAGGGAGTTGCTCGCCCTTGGAGGGCGACGGGGCGCTTCTCCTCTCTCAGCTCCGGAACTGGCACTGGGATTCCTCGATGATATCGAGCGCGAGTTTCGGCGTTTCCATGGACCGTGCTATCACGTGCTGGGCAATCACGACATGGACTGCATAACGAAAGAGGAGTTTCTTTCCCACACCCATAATCATGGCAAGTCGCGTGGGCAGGCATTCTATGCATTCAAGAAAAAGGGCGTGAAGTTCATCGTCCTTGATGCAAATTTCAACGAGAATCGCACGCCTTACTCGCGTGGGAACTTTGAGTGGTGGAAGGCATTTGTGCCACAAGAGCAGATCGACTGGCTCGACCGTGAGCTCGGAGCCGACGAAATGCCAGCGGTGGTGTTCTGCCATCAGATGCTCGATGGCTTCTCCGATGCGCCGCGCAATGTGTGCGTGGGTAATGGACAAGAGGTGGTCGACGTGCTCGAGAAGCACGGTAATGTGCTGGTTGTCATGCAGGGGCATCATCATGCGGGTCATCACAGTCAGCGTGCAGGAATACATTATATTACTTTCAAGGCGATGATCGAAGGCGAATATCCTGTTCACAACAGCTACGCGATAGTAGAAATCGATAGCCGGGGGAATATAACAATCGAAGGCTTCGGCCATCAAGAGAGTGTCGGATGGAGAAGGTAGTGTGGAGAGATGAAGAAAGTATGCTTCCTTTTGTTCGTAATCGCTGAGGCATTTGTGGTTAGTGCTCAGGAACTCCCTGCCGACATGCCGTTGATAGATATCACCACCGACGGCGGCGTGGAACCGACGTGCCGCGTGGTGAGCGCACCAGAGGGATGCATCGGCACGAGCATTACCGATAATGACTACGTGACGGGGCGCATGGTGATGACCATTAATGGAGACACGCTCTACGACTCAGGTGAATACGAGAAGTCGGTCTCGGGGATGAGGATAAAGATTAGAGGCAACTCTACGGGAGCCTATCTCAATCAGCGTCCTTACAAGATAAAGCTCTCGAAGAAGCATGACCTGCTCGGCCTCAGCAATGAGTTTAAGCACAAGGAATGGCTCCTGCTGAGTATGTACACGTGGAACGTGAAGATGACCAAGGAGTATTCAAACGTCCTCAACGTTGCTGCTCTGCTCGCTCTCGATGCTCTCGGGGCGGAGTGGACACCGAGGTACGACTTCGTCAACGTGGTGATGAACGGCAACTACCAGGGTATGTACTATCTCATGGAGGCCGTCGCTCGTGGAGAGAGCAGGATTGACGTCAGCACCACGGGGTTCATCATCGAGCACGACCCATTCTTTTGGAACGAAGATGGACGTTTCTTCAAGACCGACCGCCAGGCTCCATCCTATGGCTACACATATAAGTATCCCGACAAGGACGACGTGACCGCGCAGCAGCAAGCGGAGATTCAGAGCTACATGAACGCCTTCGAGGATTGTCTGGCGACGGGTGGCGACGTGGCGGAATATATCGACATGGAGAGCTTCGCCCGCTGGGTGCTCGTGCACGACATACTCGGCACCGACGATGGCGCAGGGTGCAACAAGTTCCTGTATAAGTACGACCTTGACCCGTCGACACCATTGTCCTCAAAGATGAGAATTGGTCCGCCGTGGGACTACGATTCCTGTTTCCGCATAGGTGAAGGGAAATGGAGCCGAGTGCATACGATGACGGATTTCTACTATCCCACTCTCTTCGCCCGTGACGACTTTCGCAAGGAGTACGTTAGCCAATGGAATGCTGTCGGTACGGGTCTATACGACCGGCTACACGAAGCATTGGAGAAGGAAAAGGAACGCCGCGCTGCCGTCTTCGACGAGAGTATCGCCATCCACAACGGCAAGTATCCGGGCGAAGGAGTGAAGTCTTTCTGTGAACAGATAGACGAGATCGACGAACTGTTCCGCCGTAGGATTGCCGACGTTGCGATGCTCATGAAGCAATACGACGATGTTGAGACTGCCATCGATGTCCCACGTACCGCAGCCGGCAAACCCGGTCTCTTCTCCATCGACGGCAGAAGAGTGGACGAAACGGCGTTGCCTGCAGGAATTTATATAGAGCGGCGCTCCGATGGGGAGATAAGGAAGATAATAAAGAAATAGTTTTTGGATATGATTGACAGGCAGACTGTTGAACGCATAAAAGAAGCTGCGAATATAGTAGATGTAGTGAGTGAGTTTGTCACCTTGCGCAAGGCTGGTGCCAACTATAAAGGATTGTGCCCGTTCCACAACGAGAAGACCCCGTCCTTTATGGTCTCTCCGGCGAGGAATACGTGCCACTGCTTTGGGTGCGGGCAGGGTGGTACACCCGTGGGATTCATCATGGAGCATGAGCAGATGACATATCCCGAGGCGCTCCGGTGGCTGGCAAACAAGTATCACATTGAGATACACGAGCGCGAACTCACCACGGAAGAGAAAGAAGCCGAAAGCGAACGGCAATCGATGTTCATCGTCAATGAATGGGCGGCAAAGTATTTTGAAGACCTCCTTCACAACAATCCCGATGGCCAGGCCATTGGCATGCAGTACTTCCGCAGCCGTGGCTTTCGCGATGACATAATAAAGAAGTTCCAGCTGGGCTTCGACCTGCCTGACCGATTCCGCCTTGCACGCACTGCCACTGGAAAGGGTTACAAGGAAGACTTCCTCGTGAAGACGGGAATATGCTATAAGACCGACCGCGGCGAGCTTGTCGACAGATATGCCGGACGAGTGATCTTTCCTTGGATAGGAGTCAGTGGAAAGGTTGTCGGATTTGGTGGCAGAAAACTCGACGCAGCCACGAAGGGCGTGCAACAGAAATACGTCAATTCGCCCGACTCGGAGATATATCATAAAGATCACGAACTCTATGGCATATATCAGGCAAAAAAAGCCATCGCCAGAGAGGACATGGTATACATGGTAGAGGGTTATACCGACGTGATATCTATGCATCAGTGCGGCATTGAGAATGTCGTGGCCAATTCAGGCACGGCCCTCTCTCTGCATCAGATACGCATACTCCATCGGTTCACCCAGAACATCACGCTGCTCTACGACGGCGATGAGGCCGGTATACACGCAGCAATGCGCGGTACCGACATGCTGCTATCCGAGGGCATGAACATGAAGGTGCTGCTGCTGCCCGACGGCGACGACCCCGACAGCTTTTCACGCAAGCACACGGCATCAGACTTCAGAAAATATATAGAGGAACACCAGACCGACTTCATACAGTTTAAGACCGACCTCCTGCTCAGGAATGAGCGTGACCCGCAGAAGCGCTCCGAGGCTATAAACTCGATTGTGCAGAGCATCTCGGTCATCCCCGACCAGATACTCCGCGACACGTATATCCACGACTGTTCGATGCGTATGGGCATAAACGAAGCCACTCTGATAAACACGATGAACAACTTCATCCGCGCCAACCGCGACCGCGGACAGCGGCAGGAAGAGCAGAGTGTGGTTGCTCCCGAGAGGGCCAGACAGCAGAACATACTCACCCAGCAGGAGCGAAAGAAAGCAAACGAGGACAACATAGAGTCGCTGCTGATGCAGATGATAGTGCGCAACGGCGACGTGATTATTCTCCGCGATGCGGAAGACTCCGCCGGCAACCGGTGCGACCTCAATGTGGCGCAGTTCGTGGCTTACTCGCTTGGAGAGGATAATATTGTGTTCTCAAATCCGTTATATAGACAGATGCTCGAAGAAGCTGTGGCTCATTCCGCTGACCAGGGGTTCAAGAGTGAAGAATACTTCACAAACCATCAGGATGTGGAGATAAGCCGTGTGGCTACCCGGCTGGCCTACGACAACTATATGCTCGCAGAACAGGAAGAGGAAAGACCTCTCTCCGCCGAAGAAAAAAGGGAGGCTGAAAAGAAACGAAGCCATGCTCTGCTGAAGAAGGTAAACCATCTTCTGCTCGACCTCCGGCTGGAGTATATCGACAACCGCCTTAAGGCCCTGCAGCAGGAAATCGTCGCCACGAAGGGAGATGCAGCAAAGACCATCAGCCTCATGAAGCAATACAAGGAGATGCAGATGGTCAGAAACGAGCTTGCCAAAAGTCTCGGAAGCAATATAATAGTTTAGGGGATATAGATTTTATAGAGGCTATGGATGCTATAGAAGCTATAGTGCTGGAGATACAGGCCTCATTCATTTTTCGCTATGCTTTACGTACACTGGATAATCCTCACGCTCTATGTGCTTGCTGTCGTCGGTTCGATGATAGCAGTGCTCACCGACAACCGCCAGCCGGCAAAGACTATGGCTTGGCTGCTCGTGCTCACGTTTTTGCCTCTGCTTGGGATTGTCCTCTATTTCTTCTTCGGTCGCAACACCCGTCGCGAGCGTTATATAAGCGAGCAGAGTATGGACGATCTCACGAAGCACGCCATGTATCAGTATGTGGAGCAACAGAATCTCCACCTGCCCGAGGAGCATAGGAATCTCATACAGCTTTTTACGAACCAGAGCATGTCGTTGCCGTTCAAGGACAACGATGTGGAAATCTATACCACTGGCGCTGACTTTTTCCTCTCGCTCATTGCGGCAATCGGCTCTGCCCGCCATCATATCCACCTCGAGAGCTACATCTTCGACGATGATTCCCTTGGGCGACTCGTCAGTGATGCGCTCATCGACAAGGCACGTGAAGGTGTGAGTGTCAGGGTGATCTACGACGATGTGGGCTGCTGGCGCGTGAGAGGACGTTTCTTCGAGCGCTTGCGTCACGAGGGAATCGACGTGCGGAGCTTCATGCCCGTGCGTTTCCCGGCATTCACGGGGAAGGTGAACTATCGCAACCACCGCAAGATCTGCGTGGTCGACGGCCGCGTTGCCTTCATCGGCGGAATGAACATCGCCCTGCGATATGTACGTGGGACGAAGCTGGGCCCATGGCGCGACACCCACATGCGTGTCGTCGGAGGAGCCGTATATGCCCTGCAGCGGGCATTCCTCATCGATTGGTACTTCGTCGACCGCACTCTCCTCGACGGCCGCGAATACTATCCGCCGCTCTCTCCACACTCCACGCCTCATGCTCCTTCACCCATGCTCTCACAGGTAGTTACCAGCAGTCCGGTCTCGCCGTGGCCCGACATAATGCAAGGCTACGTGCGCATACTACTCGAGGCGAAGCAGTATGTCTACATGGAAACGCCCTATTTCCTTCCCACCGAGCCGTTCCTCTTTGCCCTCCGCACTGCAGCACTCTCCGGGGTCGACGTCAGACTGATGGTCCCCCGGCATTGCGACGCCAAACTGATAGAATGGGCAAGCAAGTCGTACTTCGCAAAAGCCGTTGAGGCAGGGGTGAAGATCTACATCTACGAGAACGGATTCAACCACTCGAAACTTCTCGTCAGCGACGACAACATAGCCACCTGCGGCAGCACGAACATCGACTTCCGCAGCTTCGAGAACAACTTCGAAGCCAATATCTTCTTCTATGATACCGACATGGCCCTCCGCGTGAAGAAGGTTTTCCTCGACGATGCCGCCCACTCCACAGTCTACACACTCGATTCTCCACTTCCCCGACAGTCGCTCATCGGCCGTATTTGGGAGTCGCTCATGCGTCTCTTCTCGCCCCTGCTGTAGAATATCAGCGCCCCCATCTCGTTCCACCGGCGGCAGTATCAGGTACAGATACTCGTAGTATCAAGTGCAGATACTTTCAGTATTAAGCACAGATACTCTCAGTACCAAGCTCAGATACTGATGACCAAAAGACGACTTAACTTTTGCGGCAGATATGAAAAATAGACGTGAAAAGTTTTGCAGAGAGCGAAAAAATGTGTTACTTTGCACCTCGTAAGGCTTTAACTACATTATTTTAATAACTTATGATTATGAAGAAAATTCTTTTATCAATCGCAATGATGGCAGTATCGCTGACATCATTTGCACAGTACAGTAGCGGCGGATTCTCGCTCGAAAAAGAGAACATGTACTATGGTGTACGCATTGGTCTCAACATCGCCAGCCTCTCCGGCGACTTCGACCTCGGCACAAAGGTTGGTATGAACCTCGCTGGTGTCATCGGTCTTCGCGTCAGCAACGCTGCTCCGGTATTCCTCGAGAGCGGACTCTACTACACTGAGGGCGGTGCAAAGAAAGACGGACTCACCCAGAGCTACAACTGCCTTGAGATTCCTCTCCTCATCAAGTACGGCTTCAAGGCCGGCGACAACTTCGCCATCCTGCCCTACATCGGCCCGACATTCGCTATGGCCCTCAAAACATCAACCTCTTACAAGGAAGGTAAGACAAGCGTGAGCACTGATCTCCTCGAGGTGAACAAGCCAAACATGGGCTTCAAGATCGGATGCGGCGCTGAGTATAACAACCTCTATCTTGAGGCTGGCTATCGTTTCGGTATCACCGATATAGCAAAGGACAACCCGACAGGACATGCAAATGCATTCTATGTAAACTTCGGTCTGAACTTCTAATAGCCAGCATTTAGGCTAAAAAACAAATCGGTGGAGATGTCATGGGCATCTCCACCGATTTATTATATACGAAAAGTGCTAAATCTCTTGCTCTCGCTTTTTGAATTATCTGCACATTGCTGTGCAGACGGCGTCTTGGAAATTCTTGCCTGCTGCGGCGCGGCGAAGGCCTTGGTTGATGATCGAGAAGGCGAGCATGTGGCCGTTGGAGGCTATGCAGTAGCCTGCGAGCGAGCTCACGCCGGTCACTGTGCCGGTCTTGGCAAACACTCGGCCGCGGGTCTTCTCGCCGGTCATGCGACTTTTCAACGTTCCGTCGACGCCGGCTTCGGGAAGCGACGGGCGCAGGTGGAGGAAGATGTCCTGCTGGCGATAGGCATAGCGAAGGAAGGCCACCTGCAGCTCTGCCGACGTGTAGTTGTAGAGCGAGAGTCCGCTGCCGTCGGCAATGTAGTAGGCAGAGCTGTCGAGTCCCAGTTTATCTATGAGGTTCTTCACGACCGTCGCGGCGTGCTTGGCGTAGGCAGGATGCTCGCCCGTGGAGGCTGCAATCTGATAGAACATCGACTCGGCGTAGAGGTTGTTGCTGTCCTTCATCATCTTCAGCAGTATCTGGTCGATCGGTCGTGTCTGCCGGCATATGGTGACGGCTTCTGTGGGACATTGTCCTTCGTAGATTGTCGCATCGGCTGTGATTCCTTTCTCAGCAAGCATGTTGATGAAGCGGTCCATGAAGAAGTCGCTTCCTCCGCAGAGCAGTGGTGAGAGACGGGGGTTGTCGTCGTCCCAGCACCATCCTTCACCATATAGCTCCGGTCCTTTCATGCTGCGGTCGGCATATATGCTGCCACGGATGGTATCGATGCCTGCCGTCTGCAGACACTCCACCAGCGCTGCGAGGTCGTCGCGACCGAGGCACGGGTCGAAGCCTCCCACGACGTATAGCGAGCCTGTCAGGGTGGAGTCGGCAATCGTTCCGGTGTAACGAAGTTCGGTCTTATATTGATAGTTGGTGCCCAGTTGGTCGAGTGCTGTGATTGCCGTGATGAGCTTCTGTGTCGATGCCGGGCGCAGTCGTTGGCGCTCGCCGTGGCGATAGAGGATGCTGTCGGCATCGAGGTCGTAAATCTCCAGTCCTACCTGCGAAGTCTTGAAGATGTCGCTGCCCATGAGGCTATCCATCTCTGCCACGAGTGATTGTGGCCAGGGCAGGGCAGGGCTGTCGGCGACCATCATGTCGGTTGTCTCCACCACGATGGTGCTATTGTCGGTCACCTGTGCGTGGCCGGCGAGTGCGAGAAGGAGAGCTGTCCCGATAAGGAATGCTTTCAGGCTATGTGTTTCTGAATTTCTGTATCTGGCTGATAAATGCATCTTCGTTGTCTGGTTGTAGGATTATGTTCTTTCCGTTGTCGAGTCTGAGCAGCAGGAAGTGGGTGAGTCCGAAGGTGGTGTGAATCCTTTCTATCTGCTGAATGTCCTTCAGTTCTATCTGTTTTTCCTTTGAAAATCGTCCTTTATATATTGTCAGCATCCCCTCGCTTGTGATGCGATACTCTGTGTGTAGTGCTCTTTCCGTAGCTGCGACGGCCATTGTCATGATTACCAGTCCGCACACGATGGCCGTGGTGGAGCGGTTGAGGAAGCACACGAGCGTGGCCACTGCGAGCAGTATTATGCCGCAGAGCGTGCCGATGGTCATGCGAGAGTGAAATGTTCTAAGCATAGGGATGTTTTTTTTCACTTTTCACTTTACATTTTCCACTTTGTCGTACGCGTGGTGTGGATGGTCTATCGTGAAGTGCAGCCCCCGGCATTCCTTGCGTTCGATGGCCCATCGTGTGATGAGGTAGGCGGTATTGATGAGGTTTCGCAGTTCGCAGATGTCGCGTGTGGCTTTCACGCGCTTGAAGAGTGCCTCGGTCTCCTCGTATAGCAGGTCGAGTCGGTCCCAGGCGCGCTTTAGTCGGAGGTCGCTGCGGACGATGCCGACGTAGTTAGACATTATCTCTGCCACTTCTTTCACGCTCTGTGTGATGAGCACCTTCTCCTCGTTGGTCATCGTGCCCTCGTCGTTCCACTCGGGAATGTCGTTGTTGAACGAGTATTCGTCGATATGTTTCAGTGAGTGTTTCGCTGCTGCATCGGCATAGACCACGGCTTCTATGAGCGAGTTGGATGCCAGTCGGTTTCCGCCGTGTAGTCCTGTGCACGAGCATTCGCCGATGGCGTAGAGGCGATGGATGCTCGACTCGCCGTTGAGATCCACCTTTATTCCGCCGCACATATAGTGGGCTGCAGGCCGTACGGGGATATACTCTTTTGTGATGTCGATGCCTATGGAGAGGCATTTCTGGTAGATGTTTGGGAAGTGGTGGCGTGTCTCCTCAGGGTCTTTATGCGTGACGTCGAGGCATACGTGGTCTATTCCGTGTATTTTCATCTCTTTGTCGATTGCGCGTGCCACGATGTCTCGCGGTGCCAGCGAGAGTCGTGGGTCGTATTTTTCCATGAAGGATTCGCCTGTCGGCAGTCGCAGTATGCCTCCATATCCTCGCATTGCCTCGGTGATGAGGTATGCGGGGTGGGTCTCTTTGGGGTTGTGGAGCACGGTTGGGTGGAACTGTACGAACTCCATGTCGGCCACGGTGGCTTTTGCTCGATAGGCCATTGCTTCTCCGTCGCCGGTGGCTATGATGGGGTTCGACGTTGTCATATAGACGGCTCCGCAGCCTCCTGTGCACATCAGTGTGACGCGCGACAGATAGGTGTCGACCTTTTTCTCGTCGGGTCGGAGCACGTATGCTCCGTAGCACTCAATGTCGGGCGTGCGTCGGGTGACCTCCACGCCGAGGTGGTGCTGCGTGATTATCTCCACTGCGAAGTGGTTTTCCTTCACCTCGATGTCTGGGCATGCTCTGACGGCCGCCATCAGTCCGCGTTGTATCTCTGCGCCAGTGTCGTCGGCATGGTGTAGGATTCTGAACTCTGAGTGTCCGCCTTCGCGGTGCAGGTCGAACTCTCCGTCGGCGTTGCGGTCGAAGTTGACGCCCCATCCGACGAGCTCTGCTATCTGTGCCGGGGCGTTTCTGACCACCTGCTCCACGGCAGCGCGGTCGGAGATGAAGTCGCCGGCGATCATCGTGTCTTCGATGTGTTTCTCGAAGTTGTCTATCTTCAGGTTGGTCACACTGGCCACACCGCCTTGGGCAAACTTCGTGTTGGCCTCGTCGAGGGTGGTCTTGCAGATGAGACATATCTTGCCCTTTTTCGCCCGGGCAATCTTCAGGGCATAGCTCATGCCGGCAACACCGCCGCCGATGATGAGGAAATCATACTTGTAGATCATCACTAATAGGTTTATCGGCGCGAAGTTACTGATATTTTTTCAAAAGATTGTTTTTTTCGGTGTATAATTTCTATAATTTATAAAAAATGAGTATCTTCGCAGAAACCAGAAAAAAAACAATAATGACAATGGAGACAAACACTTTCTATCAAATCATCGGCTGGACGGCAAGCATCTGCCTGATCCTGGGCTACCTGCCCCAAGCCATTCAGACGATACGTACTCGCCGCACCGACGACATCGCCCTGGCAACATTTCTCATGATGGCCATCGGCGGCATCTGTTTCATGATTCAGGGCTACATGCTCGGTCGCGAGGGGATATTTCTCTTCGTCACCAACCTTATCACCACTATCTGCAGTGTGATAATCTTCGGCATAAAGATCAAGAACGACTATTTCAGCAAGAAATAGCCCTCTTCCCATCGCTGTCTCGAAGGCTCTTAGCTCTTGTCTCGGAGGCTTCCTGCGCTTGTCTCGGAGGCTTCCTGCGCTTGTCTCGGAGGCTTTCTTCTTGCGTCGGGAGATAGTACAGGCTGCAGTACATGGCTTTTGTACTGTCAGTACAAAGCCCGTGTACTCTCAGTACAAGAGTCATGTACTCGGAGTACAAGGCCCATGTACTTGTCGAGTCGGCCTGTTGAGAAGTCGTCAGATTAATGTTGTGCCTCTTGCATGCGATCTTTGCTGCCATGCTGACCAGGGTTGCAGCATCAAAAATCCCAGGGTGTTGCCCTGGGTATTTTTTTATGCAGACAGCCGCGCAGTGCCTGAACTGCGTTGAAAAAATATATTTGAATGGTGCCGGCTTCGGTCTCTCTATCTGAACAGGCTGAAGTTCACGCTGCCATACTCGCGGTGGTTGAAGAAGCGAGGATGGTCGGAGAAGTCGTTATGCTTGCCGTGCTCGAAGACGAGCAGTCCCCCTTCGGCCAGCAGTCCAGAGGAAAGTATCAGCTCGGGTATGGTGGGCAGTTCGGGCATGGAGTAGGGTGGGTCGGCGAAGATGATGTCGAACTGTCGGCTGCAGGCTTTGATGTATTTCAGGGCATCGCCCTTTATGAGGATGCTTTTCTCGCCTGCTCCAACTTTATCCATGCACTGTGAGATGAACGCGGCGTGTTGTCTGTCGAGCTCTACGCTGACCACCTCGCGGCATCCGCGCGAGAGCAGTTCGAGAGAGATGCTCCCTGTGCCGGCAAAGAGATCGAGTGCCGTGGCATCGTCGAAGTCAACGAGGCCGTTCATCACGTTGAAGATGTTTTCCTTTGCAAAGTCGGTGGTCGGTCGTGCCTTGAAGGTGCGAGGTATTTCAAATCGCCGGCCGCGATATATTCCTGTTATTATTCTCACGGTTTTTATTTCTTTACGAACAACGTCATCATGTCGAATGGCAGTCCTTTTATGCGTGTGATCGGAGCTCGGTTGAACTCTGCCGACGGGTTGATTGCCACCACGGTCTCTACAAAGCGCGACAGCTCTGTGCGCAGATCGTCCTTCTCGGCGTCGAAGCCTGCGAGGTGTATCTCGTCGCGCTTGCTGTCGAGGCCCAGCTGATTCCACACGGCGAGGATGAAGTAGGCCGTATCGGCTGCGGTACGCGTGCGGTAGCTGTTGGCAAACTTAAACCGCCCGTGGTCGTAGGCAAAGATGTCGGTCATCCCCTCGTGGCGGTAGACGAATAGCTTCCTGGCTGCCGACTGGAAGTCGCGGTGGTAGAGATATCGCCACACCGACGACATGAGCGGGCTTATGCGCACGTCGCTGAAATGGTCGTCGACGACCAGTTTCAGGTCCTTGTTTATGGAGAACAGCGCCGTGGCGCCCAGTTCAGGCAGTTCGTGAGAAAGCACCACATGGTTCTTCGCGTCGCTGATGGTGTGGTTGTAGGTATCGGTGAGGAGCGAGGCCACGCCCTCGTCACCGTTTTCGTCGTCGCTATCGTCTTCGTTCTTTCGTCCTTCGTTTAGCTCTGCAGTGGGTATGAGCACCACTGGCGAGTCGACTATGGCGTGCACCTTCTCGTAGCCAGCCATGAGAAGGTCGCTCTTCGTGAACGCCTCGCGAAGGTTGGCAGCCATCGAGATGCCGCTCCTGACCACGTAGGGCTCGAGGATGATCTGGTTCTCGGAGTCGTTGTCGATGACGGAGAAGGAAAGAGTGTCCTTGCCGATGCGGATCACCAGGCGTGATAATGTGTTTATTTTTTTCATTCTTTATTTCTGTTATTGGCAGATTTTGATTATCTTCGCACAAAAATAGTGATTTATTTCTGAAAGTCAATGATTATCGACGAACTAATTTATCAAATCAGGCAAAATATGTCTGTCGACCCTACGCGGGAGCAGGCAGCGGCGATGGACGTGTTCGCACGTTTCCTCCTGAGTCGCGAGCCAATGTCGGCGATGATCATGCGCGGCTCGGCAGGAACGGGAAAGACCACCTTGGCCTCGGCAATAGTGAGGACGATGGTGAAGGTGGGACGGAAAATCATGCTCCTTGCTCCTACGGGCCGTGCGGCGAAGGTGTTTGCACTGAGCAGCGGCCACGCTGCGTTCACGATACACAGGAAGATATACCGTCAGAAGTCGGTCGACGCAGCAGGAGGATCGTTCGACCTGAACTACAACCGCATGAACTACACGCTGTTCATTGTCGACGAAGCCTCGATGATATCCAACCGTCAGAGCGAGAGCATCTTCGGCACGGGGCGGCTGCTCGACGATTTGCTTCAGTTTGTCTTTTCAGGAATGAACTGCAAGATCATGTTCATCGGCGACAGCGCCCAGCTGCCTCCCGTGGGCGAGGAAGAATCGCCGGCGCTCAGTGCCGACGTGCTCCGGCGCTACGGACTGAACGTCAGCGAGTGTACGCTGAACGAGGTGATGCGTCAGGCAGAAGGCAGCGGCATACTCTCCAACGCCACCGTCGTGAGGAGGATGATAGAAGGCGGCGACATCGTCGGAGGACTGCCGAAGGTGAAGTTCAGCGGATTTGCAGATATAGAGATGGTGCCCGGCGGTGAACTCATCGAAAGCCTCTCGTCGAGCTACAGCCACGTGGGGACAGACTCTACGATAGTGATCACCCGAAGCAACAAGCGCGCAAACATCTACAACCAAGGCATACGCAACCAAGTGCTCGGACGGGAGGACATGCTCCAGACGGGCGACATGCTCATGATAGTGAAGAACAACTATTTCTGGATAGAGCAGAACAAAGCCGCCGACGCGACACCAGAGACAGAGGAGACCGACGACGGAGCACCACAGTTTCTTGCAAATGGCGACATCGCCGTGGTGAGGAAAGTGAGGAATCATCGGCAGTTGTATGGATTCAATTTCGTCGACGTCTGGCTGACGTTGCCCGACTACGACGACTATGAGATTCAGACCACCATCATCACCGACACGCTGATGACCGACGCTCCGGCCCTCACCCACGAGCAAAACGAGCAACTGTACTATAAGGTGCTTGAAGATTATTCCGACATACCATCCCGCGAAGAGCGCATAAAAAAACTGCGCAGCGATATACACTATAATGCCCTGCAGGTAAAATTCGCCTATGCCGTGACGTGTCACAAAGCACAAGGCGGCCAGTGGGAACATGTGTACGTCGATCAGGGATACATGACCGACGACATGCTCACCCCCGACTACATCCACTGGCTCTACACTGCCTTCACCCGAGCTACGGAGAAACTATATCTCGTCAACTGGCCTAAAACGCAGACAATATGATTGTAGACAGAGAATGGATGCAGAAACGCTTCGCTGAGTTCAACGACAGCTATTTCGAAGGTAAGCTTCCGACGCCTGCGTTCGGGCTCTCACGCTCGAAGACGCGACTCGGTACGCTGTCGTATAAATGCAACCGGCGGATGTTCCGCATCGTGAAGACCGATTTCACCCTCCGCCTCACCACCGCCTTCGTGATGACCGAGCGGCAGGCAGAGAACATTCTGCTCCACGAGATGATACATCTCTGCATCGCCTCGATGGGATTGCCCGACACGTCGGCCCACGGAGTGACGTTCCGCAAGATGATGAACGTCCTGAACAAGGAGTATGGCTGGGAGGTCACGGTATCCACGCGGCTGAAGGACTATACTCCAGTAAGCAAGCCTAAGCCTCGCGAGCGACTCGTGCTACTGCTGCGGCATAAGCAGGCAGGATATATTGTCACGGTCGTGAATGCAAAATATCGGTCGGCGATAGAGCGCATACTCGACAAGGCACGCGACATCAGCGAGCACCACTGGCTCATCAGCAGCGACGAGTATTTCGCCGACTTCCCACAGGTGAGATCGCTGAGAGGAAGACGAGTGACGCGGGAAGAATATGAGAGAATAAAAGAGGCAGGAAGCAATGTTCACTCCCTGCCTCTATAAAAGGAGAAGAACAAGTACGACTTTGAACTATGAATTATAAACTAAAAACTATGAAGACATTATTTGTGGCGTTCATGCTGACGCTGTCGATGCAGCTGTCGGCACGCGAGAGTAACGCGAAGATCTACTACAACACCCCTGCCGCACGCTGGCATGCCGCTATTCCCCTTGGCAACGGACGCATCGGGGCGATGGTCTATGGCGGCGTGTTCGAAGAGCACATAGCAATGAACGAGGTGACCATGTGGTCGGGCAGCCTCAACACAGCGGCCAACGATGTCTGCGGACCGGAGATGCTTGCCCGCATCAGAAAGGCAGTCTTTGCCGACAACTACGCCCTCGCCGACAGCCTGGCATGGCATCATCTCGTGGCCGACCGTAAGGCTGCAGGAACCCATCTGCCCTTCGGAGATATAGTGATAAAATCTACGGACAGAGTAGGCCGCGTGTTTGGCTATCGCCGTCAGCTCGACATGAGTCAGGCTCTTGCCAATGTGGAATATACCGTCGATGGGAAACAATACAGTCGCGAATACTTCTGCAGCAACCCTGCACAGGCTTTCGTGGCGAGATACACAGCAAGGAAGGGCGGACGGATAAACGTTGTCGTCGGGGTCGATATGCTCAGAAACAGCAACGTGAAGGCAGAGGGAAACAAGATAATCGTCGACGGTAATTGCCTCTTCGATCTTCATGGCATCGGAGGAGTCGATTTCCGTGGAGTCATAAGCGTTAAGACCGACGGCGGAAACGTCGCGGCTGAAGGCGATAAAATTGTCGTCAGCGATGCAAGGGCAATGACTCTCGTCTGCGATATACGAACGAATTATGCCGACAAAGATTTCATCCAGCTTTGCAACCACACTGTCGCCACAGCTCTCTCCATGTCATACAAACAACTCAGAAAATCTCATGTCGAAGACTATTCGCCGCTCTTTTCGCGCATTTCGCTCACTCTTAACCCAAGCGTAGGCATTGGCTCCACGGTTCTTCCCCCGATGGAAGATATGTTGAAGGATGCACGGGCGGGGAAATCGAACCCCCTTTTCGACGAGATATTCTTCAACTACGGTCGCTATATGCTCATATCTTCGTCGAGGGAAAACTCCCCCCTGCCCGCCAATCTGCAAGGGATATGGAACGACAACCTCGCATGCAATATGGGATGGACCTGCGACTACCACCTCGACATAAATATCCAGCAGAACTATTGGTCGGCGAACATCGCCAATATGCCAGAGTGTAATGCTCCCTTGTTTAGCTACATTGCCGACCTCGCCAAGCATGGCAGCGAGACGGCCCGTGTGATGTATGGCTGCCGTGGATGGGTGGCGCATACGATGAACGACGTGTGGGGCAACACCATGCCAGGCAAAGGGCTCGCCTGGGCTGCCAATGTCACAGCGGGGGCATGGATAGCTACCCACCTCTGGACACATTTTCAGTACACTCAGGACATCGACTACCTGCGGCAGACTGGCTACCCGCTGCTGAAAAAGACAGCCGAATTCTTCATCGACTATATGGTGGAAGACCCTCGTACGGGATATCTCGTCACCGGTCCAAGCATCTCTCCAGAGACTGCCTTCAGCCTCGATGGCAAGACACCATACTTTGTTTCAATGATGCCAACGATTGACCGTGGTGTTGTCTACGACATCTACGATGCCTGCATACAAGCATCGCGACTGCTCGATGTCGATGCCGACATGCGCAGCCGTCTTGAGCGCGACATTCTTCGGTTGCCACCGCTGCGTGTGGGTAGCGACGGTGCACTCATGGAGTGGCAGGTAGACGGTCACCGCACCAACCAAGCCCACCGCCATGCATCGCATCTCGTGACGCTATATCCCTTCAGTCAGATATCGCCGGAACGCACACCGCAGTTGGCAGCAGCGTGCGACAAGTTCCTCGAACTGCAGACAAAGTGTGGATGGTGGGAAGACACTGAGTGGACACGCGGCAATATGATCAACTTCTACGCTCGTCTGAAGAATCCCGAGGAGACCTACCGTTCGCTGATGGGAATGTATGAACGTTTCGTCAGCGACAATCTTATGTCGGTATCGCCGCAAGGGGTGGCCGGCGCACAGAGCGATATCTTCAGCTTCGATGGCAACGAGGCAGCAGTGAGCGGCATCTGCGAAGCATTGTTGCAGAGCTACGACGGCTATCTCGACTTCCTGCCTGCCCTGCCGAAGGAGTGGTCGTCGGGTAGCGTAAGAGGCATCTGTGCCCGAGGTGGAATAGAAGCCGACATCACATGGGCAGACGGAAAGGTCACTGCCTATCAACTTCGCTCTAAGGAACCGCAGACTGTCACCTGCCGCATAAACGGAGAAGTGAAACAAGTAGCGTGTAGTATAAAAAAGTGAACGCTGGACATTTATACCACAGATTCTCACTTTTACTACCACAGATTTCACTTTTTCTACCACAGATTTCACAGATTAAACAGATTATTCTTTCTTCTTGTATAGAACTTGAAAAAAGATTTCACAGATTCATGCTGCTCGAATCTGTGAAATCTTTTTTTTATTTCGTATTGTGCACGGATGAAAAATCTGTTTAATCTGCGCAATCTGTGGTCCTTCGTTCTTCGTTTTCGTTCTTCGTTTTACCCCCCATGGGGGGAAGGGGGGCCCGCACCTGCGCCTACCTGCTTTCCTCCATGTCGAGGAATTTGCACCATTGTTTGTTCATCTGGTAGTTTTCTATTGTTCCTCTCCTTAGAATGAGTGTAGCTTCGCGATAAGTCTGCTTGTCGAAACTGCTGCTACTGATTTTCGGTGGTGCAGCACCTGCGGCATACACACGTCGGATGTTTGCGCAACGGTTGAAGGCGTCGCCGCCGATTTCCCGCATCGAGCTTGGTATTGTGACGCTATGCAGCGAGGCGCAACCATCGAAGGCTTTCGAGCCGATCTCTCTCAGTGAGTTTGGCAGGGGGATGCGCTCGAGATTGCTGCATCCCTGGAAGGCGGCGGTCGGGATTTTGGTCAAACCGTTGGGTAGCACTACGCGGCGCAGGTTGTTGCAGTCTTTGAAGCATGAGGAACCGATCTCACGTACGGAGTTGGGCAGCTTCAGGCTGTCGATGCTGGTGCATCCTCGGAAGGCATCGTGGGCTATCGACGTGATGGAGTTGGGGATGTGGATGTCTTTCAGACTTGTGCATCCGTCGAAGAGGTTGCCTGCTATTGTGGTCAGACTTGTCGGAAATCGGAAGGCACTGAGGCTGGAGCATCCCCTGAAGGCATTGGCTCCGATCTCTTTCACGCTTGTCGGGATGCTGATGCTGTCGAGACTTGTGCACTGCTCGAAGGCGCTGTTGCTTATCTTCGTCAATCCCGAGGGGAGGGTGATGTCCTGCAGATTTGAGCATCCGGCAAAGGTGTGGTGTGGTAGGTTGGCGATGCTATTGGGCAGGGAGAAGGTGTGCAGGGATCGGCAGTAGCGAAACACGCCGTAGGAGATCTTCGTTATCGTGCCAGGCAGGTTGATGGTCTCCAGGCTGGAGCATCCTGCGAATAGTTCGGCGGGCAGTTCGGTGATGCCTTTCGGCAGGGTGACTTCTTTCATGCTTGAGCAGTCGGCGAAGGCGTTGGCTCCGATTTTAGTGACGGTTCTGGGTACTACGATCGACGTGATGGCCGTTTGTCCGGCGAAGGCAAATGAGCTCACTTCTTCGACGGTGTATGTCAGGCTGTCGCCGTCGACTTTTTCGGGGATGACGATATCACCCTGACACACCTGTTGGTTCTTTACCACCGTGGCCGTCTGCTTCTTGTCGTTGAGCTGATAGCTCACGCCGCCAATAATCACCTTGTCGCCTGCCTGTGCTACCACAGTCAAGACAGCGAATAAAATGAATAAAGCTGTTCGTCTCATTTTCAAAAAAGTGGAAGTTGAAAACTTAAAACTGAAAACCGAAAACTAAGAACTTAAACCTAATTCAACGATCTTCTCCACTGCGGCGGTGATTCCGTCGATGTTCTTTCCTCCTGCAGAGGCGAAGTGTGGCTGTCCGCCTCCTCCTCCCTGGATGAGTTTGGCTGCTTCGCGCACCATCTGTCCGGCGTTGAGGTTGTGGTCTTTCACCATGTCGTCGCTGAGCATGACGGTGAGCAGCGGTTTGTCGCCTGCTGTGGACCCGATTACAGCTATGAGCTTCTCGCCGATTGCCTCTCTCACTTTGAACACCAGATCCTTTGCAACAGCTGGTTCTACTGGCAGCACTGCTTTCACCACGGTGATGCCTCCAATCTTCTTGGCTCGCTCGATGAGGGTGTTCTTCATGCGCTCCACGGCCTGTGCCTGGAAGCGTTCGATTTCCTTCTTCATCGTGTCGTGCTCGTTGATGTATTTCTCTATCACTCCTTCCAGGTCTTTGGCGTTGTTGAAGAGCGCCTTGATGGCCTTCACCGTATCCTCGAGGTCGTAGAGGGCTTCTTCGCAGTTCTTTCCTGTGAGGGCCTCAATACGTCTTACTCCTGCTGCCACACTGGCTTCGCTGATGATCTTGAACATTCCGATGTGTCCTGTGCTCTTTGCGTGTATACCACCGCAGAACTCGCACGACGGTCCGAATCTGACCACGCGTACTTTATCGCCGTATTTCTCGCCGAAGAGAGCGATAGCTCCCATCTGTCGTGCCTCTTCGAGCGGAGTGTCGCGATGCTCGTCGAGAGGGATGTCTTGGCGTATCATGTCGTTTACGAGTCGTTCCACCTGGCGCAGCTCTTCGTCGCTGACTTTCTGGAAGTGAGCGAAGTCGAATCGCAGTGTGTCGGGCGAGACGAGCGATCCTTTCTGCTCTACGTGGTCGCCGAGCACTTGCTTCAGGGCGTAGTCGAGCAGGTGTGTGGCTGTGTGGTTGGCAGCGCTGGCTTCGCGTTTGTCGGTGTCTACGCATGCCATGAAATCGGCTTCGGGATGCTCTGGCAGTCGGCTTACGATGTGAACCGTCTGTCCGTTCTCGCGCTTTGTGTCGGTGATTTCCACTGTCTCGAATTCGCTGACGAGCACACCTTGGTCGCCTACCTGTCCTCCCATTTCGCCGTAGAACGGGGTATAGTCGAGCACGAGTTCGTAGTAGGTGTTTTTCTTTTGCGTCACCTTTCGGTAGCGGAGTATGTGGCATTCATATTCTGTGTAGTCGTAGCCTACGAACTGCTGTTCTCCCTGTCTGAGTTCCATCCAGTCGGAGTTTTCCACTTGTGCGGCGTTGCGTGCGCGCTCTTTCTGTTTTTGCATCTCTTCGTTGAACTTTTTCTCGTCGACGGTGAGTCCGTTTTCGCGGCAGATGAGCTGTGTGAGGTCGAGTGGGAATCCGTAGGTGTCGAAGAGTCGGAATGCTGCGGTGCCGTCGAGCACTGTCTGGCAGTGGGCTTTCAGTTCGTCCATTGCTCCGTTGAGCAGGTTGATGCCACGTTCCAGTGTGCGCAGGAACGAGTCTTCTTCTTCCTTTATCACTCGTCCGATGAGCTCCCGTTGTGCTGTCAGTTCGGGATAGGCGTGCCCCATCTCGTTGATGAGCACGGGCAGCAGCCGGAACATGAAGGCCTCTTTTTGTCCGAGGAAGGTGTAGGCGTATCTGATGGCGCGTCGCAGAATGCGTCGTATCACGTATCCTGCCTTTGCATTTCCCGGCAGTTGTCCGTCGGCTATTGAGAATGCGACGGCTCTGAGGTGGTCGGCACAGACGCGCATTGCCACGTCGGTGTCTTCGCTCTCGCCGTAGGTGAGGCCGGTGAGGCGCTCCTCCTCTTTTATGATGGGCTGGAAGATGTCGGTGTCGTAGTTTGAGTTTTTCCCCTGCAGTGTGCGCACCAGTCGCTCGAATCCCATTCCCGTGTCGATGACGTTCATTGAGAGAGGCTCGAGACTTCCGTCGGCCTTGCGGTTATACTGCATGAAGACGATGTTCCAAATCTCGATTACTTGCGGGTTGTCTTTGTTTACGAGCTCGCGTCCTGGGGTGAGTTGCTTTTCCTTGTCGGAGCGTGAGTCGTAGTGTATCTCCGAGCATGGCCCGCATGGTCCGGTGTCGCCCATCTCCCAGAAGTTGTCGTGCTTGTTGCCGTCGATGATATGATCTGGGCTTACGTGCTTCTTCCAGTAAGATGCTGCCTCGTTGTCGCGTGCGATACCTGCCTCTGCCGAGCCTTCGAACACTGTGACGTAGAGGTCGTTGGGATCGAGGTGGAGCACGTCGACGAGATATTCCCATGCCATATCGATGGCTCCCTCTTTGAAGTAGTCGCCGAAGCTCCAGTTGCCGAGCATCTCAAACATTGTGTGGTGGTAGGTGTCGTGGCCCACCTCTTCCAGGTCGTTGTGCTTTCCGCTTACGCGCAGACACTTCTGCGAGTCGGCTCTGCGTCGCGGCTCAGGGTCGCGGGTGCCGAGGATGATATCTTTCCACTGGTTCATTCCGGCATTGGTGAACATCAGTGTGGGGTCGTCTTTCACTACCATTGGGGCCGAGGCAACGATTGTGTGTCCTTTGCCCTCGAAGAATCGCAGGAACGATTCACGAATCTCATTAGCTGTCATAGGTTGTGCTATATATTTATATGTTTATTTTTTTCAGCATGCAAAGTTAGTGAAAAGCATGTAAATAAGCAAGGGAAAAGGGATGCTTTTTTTGTCTTATGTGGTGCTGCATGGTGGAGTACATGGGCTTTGTACTCCCCGTACTTGGCTTTTGTACTCCCCGTACATGGGCTTTGTACTCCCCGTACATGGGCTTTCTACTGTGGCATGAACCGAGGGGAGTGGATGTTTCCTCAGTCTTCTTGCGTCGGGAGGGAGCGGGATTGCCGTCATTGGTCATTGCGGCAGGTGAAATCAATTTGTGTCATATTCAGTGTTTCGGTAATTTAGAGCCCCTTGATAAGGGGCGGACGTAAGGCAGGGATAAGAAAAAAATATACTTTAATTTTGTTCCGCTCTCAACTTGCACTAACTTTAACTTCGTTGAAGTTAGGCTGCGTTTCGGAAAAAAAAGAATAAAATTCTTTGTTTTTCTCTCAACTTGCACTAACTTTGCAGTTGTAATTAGAAAGAATACGAAATTGGTATGGGTAAGCCTGCAAAATTATATTACAGCATTCGCGAGGTGGCTCAGATGTTCGACCTGAACGAGAGCACGCTGCGCTATTGGGAGACAGAGTTCCCCCACTTGCGTCCGAAGACTAACAGCCAGGGCGTGCGTCAGTATACCGACAAGGACATCGAGCAGGTGCGCGTGATTCACAACCTTGTGAAGGTGCGCGGCTTCAAGCTTGCCGCTGCCAGTCGTATGCTTCATGCCAACCGTCAGGGAGCCGAGCGCACGGCGGAAGTCCTGCAGACGCTTTCCTACATTCGCGACCAGCTCATCTCGCTGAAGCGACATCTCGAGGAGGTGGTGTAGAAGCGGCCGACATTATATATAAGAAGAGGAAAAAATAAGATATTTTTCATAGATTATGACGAAAGGCTGAGCAGTGATGCCCGGCCTTTTTTATGCCTTCACATCCGCAAAAACCGAATCCAAAACAAAAAGGGGTGACTTGCACCCCTATCTTGTAGTATAACCGTTTACAACAAACAAAAACTATAAATCTTCTCCGTTTGCTTTGTTGTATTCGTTATTTAATAATATGCTTCACGATAATCCTTCCTAACATCTAATGTGAATCCATTCGTATAATAAATCTCAATTCCATTATCGTCATAATAATAACCATATTTTTGTTGAGCTATTTTGGAATGAGGGAACAATGCAGATAATCTTTTATTTACCTCAATTTTGTCTACATCGGGAATTGGCGAACCTTCTTTAAATCCAATTAAGCAATCACTTATTTCACCAGACTTGTACCATTGGAGAAATATTCTCCATTCTCCTTTTCCATCTAAGGTGTTTCCCGAAGGCAAATTGTCAAACAGACCATATGTCAATTTTGACGCTTGTTTCTTGGTTAGTTTGTCTGCATTGTAAGTGGCATAATAAGTGAGATCATTGCCAAGAGAGGTAAGGTCGCATTCTACTACCCCGTCTTTGTCAATTTTAAATCCCAGCTTTTTTAAACTATTTGATACTGCCTCATATCCATCCAAGGCAGATATTCCATTTACATAGAACGTTTTGTGTTCTTCGTCTACAATTTTTATTTGTTTGTTTGCACATGACAATGTAAACAACAAAAGAAATAAAGGAAATAATCTTTTCATATGTGTAAATTGTTTGGGTTATACTATGATGTTTGTATTTTGTTATTTCTCTCACAAAGGTAGGGATTTTTTCAATTAACGCAAAATGAATGTATGATTTTTTAGGAGCGCGAGGCAATAAGGAAAAACGCCACCCACTCTCCCCATAGTAGAAATGCTACGGGGAGGTGAGCTTTGCTCGTGAGTCAAAGGCGAGCCTGAGGCAGGCAGCCTTTTACGGCT
The DNA here is from genome assembly GCA_017477435.1 of Prevotella sp. Classification (GTDB taxonomy): domain Bacteria; phylum Bacteroidota; class Bacteroidia; order Bacteroidales; family Bacteroidaceae; genus Prevotella. The sequence continues at coordinate 15,155 of JAFUVV010000046.1, read as the reverse complement.
CAACAGGCTTGCTGGTGTCCACAGCGTTCTTTGGTGCTTCCTTCACGCTCATGCCTTCGAGCAGATAGATCTGCTTGTGTGAGCCTTTCTGAGCGCCGCCCTTCATCTCTGGGAGGAAGTTGACATGCTTGCCGAGCACATTCTCCTGCACGGTGAAATCGGCAACGGTGCGTGGCGACAAGGAGAAGGAAAATGGGGGAATGTTTGCACAAACTTTACCTTTTAACCACTCTTTTTATGTCGTTTTCTCGATTTTATTTCGTAACTTCGCAGCAGATTCGTAAAACATTCAAAAACAAAAAAAATAACACAGTAATGACAGAGAAAATGAAGGTTAATTCGCTCAAGGCTTGGCTCCTGGGTATTCGTCCTACTAGTCTTGGTGGGTCGTTGGTAACAGTGTTGATTGGCTCGGGTCTGGCCCATGGCTATGCCCCTGAGAAGTTTTCGTGGACGGTGGCAGTGCTCTGTCTGCTGTTTGCGTGGTTTGTGCATGTGGCCGCCAATCTCATCAACGATGTAGTTGATTTCCAGCGTGGTCTCGACAAGAGCGACCCGGAACGCATCGACCGCATCTACGCCAACGGACTGCTCACGAAGCGTGCCATGTATGTGGGCACCGCCGTGTGCCTGGTGATAGGATGCCTCGTGGGCCTCACCATATTGTGGATGGTGCACGACAAGCTGATATGGGGCGGTTGGGAGATACTCGCCATGGGTGCGGTGATAGTGGCATGCACATTCCTCTATAGTGTGTACTTCGCCTATCACGGTCTGGGTGACCTGGCAGTGCTGCTCTGCTTCGGCATCATACCCGTGTGCGGAACGTTCTACGTGCTCACCTATACACTCACGTGGGACGCTCTCTGGGCATCGATTATCGCTGGAGCATCGATCGACACGCTCCTCATTCTCAACAACTACCGCGACCGTGACGAAGACCCCGAGGCCGGCAAGCATACGAGCGTGGCCATCTTCGGAGAGAGGTTCGGACGATTCCTATACCTCGGAGCCGGACTGGTGTGCATCGTCATGCTCGTCCTGCTCTATGTCGATGGGAGGATAAGCATCTGGGGATTCCTCTACACAAGCATCCCATACCTGATACTTCACGTCGGCTCATGGCTGAAACTCAACCGCATAAGAATCGGCAACGCACTCAATGTGGTCTACTACGAGAGCCCCCGCAACTTCACAATCCTTGGCATACTCACCACAATAGCACTGTGGTAGCCGACACTCTCTGCTGAATGAACACGTTGAGGCAACTGCTATACATGGCCTGGTGGTTTTTCAAGGCACGGTTTCTCCGCTGCCGCCGACCCCTCCAGAGCGTCGTCTTCGTCACGAGCCGCTGCGACTCTACCTGTCGGCATTGCACGCTCTGCACACATCCCGAGCCATACCAAAAGCCGCTTGCCGACATCGAGACCGACTTCGACTACTGCTACTCGCAAGGAGCACGCATCCTCGACGTGGAAGGCGTCGACCTCCTGCACTGGCACGACGGCACCCATACCGCAGCCGACATCTTCGCCCTTGCACGCAAGAAAGGATTCTATAGCACGTCGACGATGGTGAAAGCCGCCGACTACGGAGAATGGCAGCAGCGTCGCATCGATGTCGATGTGCTGTGGGTGAGCATACTCTCACTGAGCGACTGCGACCATCTTCGCGACATCACAGATGCCTCGCTCTATATGGTGGTGAATGCCGAAAACTGTGGCGACGTCGACAGCGTGCTGGAGTTTGTGCAATCACACAAGGGCATCAGGCAGATTGCCTTCAACTTCCACACCCCCTTCGCCGGCACCGAGCACCTCGCACTCTCGCCAGAGCAGCGGCGCGAGACGATAGAACTCCTTATCGAACGCAAGCGGCAGGGGTATAAGATAATGAACAGCGTGTCGGGACTCAGAAACATGCTCACCCTCCAGTTCGCCCGCCGCTGCTGGATATGCAACTTCGTCTACTGCGACGGTCGCCGCTCACCGCAGTGCATCGACGACATGGAGAGCGGCATGTGCGAGAAATGCGGCTTCAGCATGGCTGGCGAGATGAACGCCGTATTCGCCTTCAAACCCGACACAATACTCGCAGGGCTGGGGATAAGGTTGTGAGGAGTTTTTAAGGGAGTTTAAGGAGTTAAGGAGTTAGGGAGTTAAGACAATTGACTCTACCACACCTACCCATGCGTATTGTACCACCACCCGGGTGGTGGAAAAATAAATAAGTTCTGCATTATGAACTCTTCACTTTTCGTTTTTAACTTTTCACTCCGACCGAAAGGGAGGTAAAATAACAACAAATGGATATGAAACGATTATTTTCTGTATTGATCATCATTTCGTCCCTCTTCGTCGCACAGACGGTGGAGGCAAAATCACGTCTGCATGTCATCGAACAGACATGTGAGGGTCTCCGCGATCCCCTCTGCATTGATACCGCCACGCCGCGGCTCAGTTGGAAGCTCGCCAGCACCCGTCAGGGCGACAGCCAGACTGCCTACGAGATAGAGGCAGCATCCACCATCGACCTCCTCCTCATGGGAGAGCCCGACCTGTGGCGCTCGGGGAAGGTGAAGTCGGAGAACAGCATTCTCGTAGCCTACGGCGGCCGCAAGCTCAGTCCACGCGACATGGTCTACTGGCGTGTGCGTCCCTACGACGTCAAAGGAAAGCCCGGCGACTGGAGCGAGATAGCCCGCTTCGGAGTGGGATTCGTAGATGGCGCGCAGATGGAAGGCAAGTATATCGCCCTCTCGCGAGAGAATGCCGAGCGTCGCGCACCGATATTCCGCAAGAAGATAAACATCAAAGGCGACGGATCGATTGTCGCTTACGTCAATAGCCTCGGTTATCACGAGCTCTACGTGAACGGTCAGAAAGCCGACCAGCATGTCCTGCAGCCCGCAGTGTCGCAGCTCACAAAACGCTCACTCATCGTCGGTTACGACATCACCAGTCTCCTGCATGCCGGAGAAAACGATATCGTCGTCTGGGCAGGGCAGGGGTGGTACAAGGAGACGCTGTTCAAAAATGCGCTGGAAGGACCGCTCGTGAAAGTTGAGATAGCTCAGGAGCAGGGCGATGTGTGGCGACCGATAGCATCGACCGATGCCACATGGGACGCCGCCGACAGCGGATACCGCGACCTCGGCACGTGGAACGCCTGGCAGTATTTCGGTGAAAAAGTGGACGGAAGAATCCTCCCGGCAACCATGAACGCCGCCGATCTCGACAAGGTGAATTTCTCCAAGGCGATAGAAATCGACGTGGAAGGCATCGAGGCCACTCCACAGATGTTCCCAGGCAATGCCATCATCGCACAGCTGAAGCCCAAAACGGTGGAGAAGAGAGCCGACGGAACGTGGCTCGTCGACCTCGGAAGAGTGATAACAGGATGGTTCCAGATCACCATGAACGGTCTCGAGGCAGGCAGCGAAGTAAGGATGGACTATGCCGATGCCATCGACGAAAAGGGCGAGCTCATCTCTCAGGACGAATACGACATCTATATAGCTGCGGGCAAGGGCGAGGAGACCTTCACAAATAAGTTCAATCACCACGCCTACCGTTATGTCGTGGTGAAAGGAGTGGAGGACATTGCCTCGGTCGAGGGACTTCAGATTTCCGGCGACTACGAACAGACGTCAACCTTCCAGTGTTCCGACCGCGACCTCAATACCGTCCACGACCTCATCCACTACACTCTCCGCTGCCTGATGTTCAGCGGCTACATGGTCGACTGTCCCCACATCGAGCGCATGGGATACGGCGGCGATGGCAACTCGTCGACACTCACCGTGCAGACCATGTACGATGCCCTGCCCACCTACAAGAACTGGATGCAGGCATGGCGCGACGTGATACACCCCGACGGCGGACTGCCACATGTGGCTCCCGAGTATCGCTGCGGTGGAGGACCATACTGGAACAGTTTCATCATCAAAGCCCCGTGGAACACCTATCTCAACTACTCCGATCCGTCGCTCCTTGCCGACACCTACGACTCCATGTGTCGCTGGCTCGACTTCGTGAAGTCGCATTCTACTGACGGACTGCTCCGACCCTGGCCCGACACCGACTATCGTGCTTGGTACCTCGGCGACTGGATAGCACCACAGGGAATCGACGTCACCGACAAGGCATCCGTCGACATGGTGAACAACTGCTGCATAAGTGAGTGTCTCGACAAGATGACTGCCATCGCCACACTCCTCGGAAAGACCTCAGACAGCCGACGGTTTGCAGAATGGCGGCGCAGTCTCAACGACAGGATACACGCAGAGTTCTATCATCCCGAAGACTCCACCTACGCCTCCCGCGTGCCCATCGACATCGCCTATGCCCTCGTGGCCGGCGTAGTGCCAGAGAATCTCCGCCAGGCAGTATCCGATAAGCTCGAAAGACTGTCGCGTGGGAAGTACAACAGCCACATTGCAGTGGGACTCACCGGTGTGCCCATCTTCACGGAGTGGGCCGTCGACGAGCACAAAGCCGACCTCATGGCCGACATACTCCGTCAGCACGACGCCCCAGGCTATCTCTACATGGTAGACCACGGCGCCACCGCCACGTGGGAATACTGGACAGGTCGCCGCAGCTACGTCCACAACTGTTTCAACGGCATCGGCTCATGGTTCTACAATGCCCTTGCAGGTATAAATAACGATAAAACGATAAAACGAAAGGACGATAACTCTACACTCTACACTCTACACTCTCAACTCTACACTCCAACATACACCATCTCTCCGCAACTGGCAAAGGGAATCGATTGGGTGAAGTCAACCCGTGAGACGCCCTACGGCCAGATAGCCGTCGAGTGGCACCGCACCGGCACCACCGCCACGTTCGACATCGAGATACCCGTGGGCCTCAAAGTGGCATTCAGTTCGCAGGATGTGAAGCGCATCACGCACGTAAATGGTAAACGCCACAAAGCCGATGTGCAGTTATTGATACTCCATTCCGGCAAGCACCGCATCACTGTCGAGCTGCAGTAATGCAAAACTTCTAATTCATACAAAGAAATCAGCCGGCAGCATCACAACTGGATGCTGCCGGCTGTTGTTTTTGTCTTTTCTGCTATTGGGAAAAGAAGATTCTGCTGTCAAGCACGGATAGTGGTACTGTCAAGCACGGATAGTGGTACTGTCAAGCACGGATAGTGATACTGTCAAGCTTTGATAGTGGAGTGTGGTGTGCTGTCGGCTGCTTTTGCCTGTTCTCCTTCTCTTATCATGCGGCACCACTTGCGATAGCCGAAGATGGCTATTACCACGTAGAGTGCGTAGAGCGATGCCTTGAAGGGTATGCCTTTGTAGACGTAGAGTGTGCTGCTGATGGCGTCGACGACGATCCATAGGAGCCACTGCTCTGCGTACTTGTGGGCGAGAGCCCATAGTGCGACGATGCTCAGTGCGGATGTGAAGCTGTCGGTGACGGGTACGCTGCTGTCGGTGAAGTGGATGAGCACTTCGTAGATGGCAAACCACAGGGCGAGCAGGACGACGATAGTTGGCAGGATGAGACGGCGGGGGAAGAAGGTGATTCTGTTCTGGTGGCTGTCTTGCTGGCTGCTGATGGTGGTGCTGTCGCCATTGTTGCTCTTCCTTTTCCACATCCAGAAGCCGTAGATGGCGGCGAGGGCGTAGTAGACGGCCATGCCGAAGTCGGCGTATAGTCCGGCACGGAAATATAGCATCATGTCGACGAGGGGCATGATGATGCTCACTATCCACAGCCATATCGAGGCGCGGTATTCGAGCAGTATGTAGATGATGCCGAGCACGGCACCGATGAAATCGAGTGTTACCAAGGAGGTTGAAAATTGAAAGTTTTCAGTTTTGGGTTTTATGTCGCTTTGCTCCATGAAGTTTGGCGGCGCCTCAGCATAGAGCAAGCTCTCTGCCTTCGGTTTGCACAAACTTTCAGTTTTGGGTTTTCAGTTTTCTTTTTTAGAATGTCAGCGAGAGGTATGCAAGCAGGTGTGTGGGTGCCTGTGCGGAGTATGTGCTCCATGCCCATCCGCCGTTGTAGGCTTCCACTTTCCCGTCGGCTCCCTGGCGGAAGTTCATCGAGCAGGAGCCGTTGCTTTCGTATTTGTTGTTGAAGATATTATAGATGGTCAGTCCCACCGTGGCGTTCTTTATGCTGCGGAGTCGGAAGGTGTACGACAGGTCGAGGTCGGTGGTGAAGATGGGATCGATCATTGCGCTGGTCTGGCTGCCGTCGTCTTCTGCATAGCTCTTAAACCCTGAGTTGGTCATGTATTGCTCGCTGATGTATTTGGTCATGAGCGACAGTTTCAGTCCTCGCCATGAGTAGGAGATGGTGTTAGCCGCAATGATGTCGGGCGAGAAGGCCAGGTGTGTGGTGCCCACGTTTATGTAGCTCTGGCTCCAGTCGGGGTTGATGACGGTGAGGTTCATGTTCCGCGCTCTGTTCTGTGAGAACGTGGCATTTGCTTTCCAGCTGAGGTTGTCGGTGATTTGCCATGCGAGTGCCAGTTCCAGTCCGAGGCGGTAGGAGTCTTTTATGTTCCGTGCAACCATCTCGCCGTTGGAGTCTTGTGCTCCGGTGAGTACGAACTGGTTGTCGTAGTCCATGTAGTAGAAGTTGGCTTCGGCGTTGAATCGCGGGCTTTCGTAGCGGTATCCGACTTCGAGGTCGTTTAGTCTCTCTGCTTCGGGAGTCACTTCTTCTGTCTCTGCGAGCATGTCTTCGAAGTCGTTGCGGGTTGGCTCTTTATGTGCGATGGCGTAGGAAGCGTAGACGGTGTGGTTGTGGAGGAACTGATATAGCAGTCCGGCTTTGGGATTGAAGAAGTTATACTTTCTGTCCATCACGAGAGGGCGCTGCTGCTTGTCGTCGTCGAATTCCTGCGATGTGCCGCTCATCTTGTAGCTCACGTGGCGGTATTGCATGTCGACGAAGGCTCGTAGTCCGTCGACGATTTCGTAGTTCACTTTTGCATACACGTTGCCGTCGGTCTTCTTGGCATTGTTGCGGTAGTATTCGTGGTCGGCGTTCAGTGGTGAAGCGATGGTGGAGTATTCCTTGCGGTCGTCGTCGTTCCAGTAGTATGGTGTCCCCATCCACAGCAGGTGTCCGAAGTGGTCGCCGTCGTATTTGTTCCATCCGCCTCCGATGTTTGCCGTCAGTCGGCTATGGTCATCGTAGTTGAGGGAGACGATGGTGCCGTAGAAGTCGTTTTTCATCTTCTTTTGTCTGACCAGATCGGCTCTGAGGCTTGTGGGGATGAGATACTTATATAGTTTCTGATCCTGTTTATACTGCTCGTAGTACCCGTCGCCTCGTGTGTAGTGCAGGGCAGCGTTCAGCTTCCATGCCGAGCCGATGCCTTGGTTCAGAATGAGCTGATAGTGCTGCTGGTGGTAGTTGTCGGTCTGGTTGCTGTAGTAGTGGGTGTTTCCCTCGTCGTCGGTATATCCTCCGCTGGGGTTATAGGTGCGGCCGTAGCGTTCCATGTCTTTCTTCGAAGCATAGTCCCATGCCATGTAGGTTTTTTCCTTGCCGTTGAAGGTGATGAATTTCACCATGGTGCTCTGGCCGTAGTATGCTGCCTGCAGGAAGTAAGATCCGAGTCTCGATGTTGCGCGGGCGATGTATCCGTCGGATGCGATGTTCGACAGTCGTCCCTGCAGTCCCCAGTGGTTGCCGAGCAGTCCTGTAGAGAATCGCAGTGTCTCCTTATGTGTGCCGTACGATCCTGCAGCGATGTCTACAGCCCCGTATGGTGTTGCCCCGACGTTCTCGGTGAGCATGTTCACCGTTGCTCCGAAAGCTCCTGCTCCGTTTGTCGACGTTCCCACTCCGCGCTGTATCTGCACCGACTGCATCGACGATGCCAAGTCGCCCATGTTCACCCAGTAGAGCTGCGAGCTCTCCGAGTCGTTGAGAGGAATGCCGTTTGCGGTGACGTTGATGCGAGTGGGGTCGGTGCCTCGAATGTGTATGCCGGTGTATCCGATGCCCGTGCCGGCATCCGACGATGTTGTCACCGACGGCGTCATCTCCAGTATCGACGCCATGTCCTTGCCGTGGTTCACGTCGTTGATATCTTTGCGGTCCATGTTTGCGAACGCCATGGGCATCTTGCCTGTTGCACGGGTTGCCGTCACCTGCACTTCCTCCAGGTCTTCCGTCTTGATGGTGTCGGTCTGGGCAAGCTGCTGAGCGCTCATGCCGATAGCAGCTGCAAAAGCTGTAAATAGTACAATGTTCCTTTTCATCTCTGTTTTCTTTTGTATATAAATGACATGAAAAGGGGAGAGATTTTGATGTCAACGCTAACGTCAACGCTAACGTTAACCGTACCATTCCCTACGCCGGCATTATCCGGATCAGGTCGGAGGGTATAATCTCAGCCCAACTCTGTAAGGGCACCCCTTAGCCTACATTCTGTAAGCCGCTGCAAAGTTAGTGAAAACCGAGGGCAAAACAAAATAAATTTATTTATTTTTTTTGCCGAGGTGCATCCTAACTTCGATTTACGAGGAAATCAAAGTTAGTGGAAAAAATGAAATCCGGCGTCAGGCGGGTGTCATTTTCTGCCTAGTCCGGCTGTTTTTTTGTACATCTCAGCCGGTCCGGATGCAGTACATAGCTCTTGTACTCGGAGTACAAAGCCCATGTACTCGTAGTACAGCGTACATGTACTTGCAGTACAAGGCCCATGTACTGCGGCCAGGTGAAACAAGAAGCGGCCCATCTGCATTCCAGCAAACGGGCCGCTATGGTTCTCTGCCCTGCTCTTCAGGGCAACAAGTCGGCGCTTATCTCCTTGTTGCGCGGATGAAGAAGATAATCAGGAAGAGGTATGCTGCGAGCGACAGTGCCTGCGACAGTGGGTCGGCAAGCCACTGGGGGTTGATGGCGTCGAACCCTCCGAAGCGCAGCAGTGCACTCACCACTCCCATCAGTGCTCCGCCGGCGATGAATCCGCTGGCGATGAGCGTGCCGCGCTCGCCGCGGTCGTGGTTCTCCTTCTTGTCCTTAGAACGTGTCGTCACAAACCAGTTCACCGCACCACCCACGAGCAGCGGGAGGTTTAGCTCGAGGGGAATGAACATTCCGAGGGCGAAAGGCAGTGCCGGTATCTTCGCTGCCGTGAGGGCGATGGCGATGAGAGCGCCGATGCCGTAGAGCAGCCACGGGGCACCTGCACCGTTCATCATCGGTTCGATGACTGCCGCCATGGCGTTGGCTTGCGGCGCCACGAGATGGGTGGGCGACTCTGGGTCGAAGCCGTAGGTCTGGTTGAGGAGCATCATCACGCCGCCGACGGTGGCTGCCGAGACGAGCGTGCCGAGGAACTTCCACGTCTGCTGACGTGCTGGAGTGGTGCCGAGCCAGTAGCCTATCTTCAGGTCGGTGATGAATGCTCCCGCCATGGAGAGCGCCGTGCATACCACACTGCCCATTATCAGTGCTGCCACCATGCCCGCAGGGCCGTTCAATCCCACTGCCACCATCACCACGGAGGCGATGATGAGCGTCATCAGCGTCATGCCCGACACGGGGTTGGAGCCCACGATGGCGATGGCATTGGCGGCAACGGTGGTGAAGAGAAACGCAATGATAGCCACCAGGACGATAGCCACTACGGCATGGAGAAGATTGTTCATCACCCCAAACCAGAAGAATAAGAACGTCACGACGATTGCCACGAGCGACCCTATGGCGATGATTTTGAACGGTATGTCTCTCTGCGTGCGCTTCACTGTCTCATGTCTGACCTCGCCGCCCTGCTGAGGCTTCATCTTATGTATGGCACTCTTTATCACGGGCCAGCTCTTTATGATTCCGATGATGCCCGCCATTGCGATGCCTCCTATGCCGATGGCCTTGCCGTAGGTGGCGAAGATGGCCTCGGGGGGCATTGCCCCCACCGCCGTCGTCACTTGGCTGCCCCCGACGTTGACCACTGTGTCGGGGAACAGCAACGCCATTCCCGGCACTATCAGCCACCACACCGCCGCCGAGCCGAGGCAGATGATGAAAGCATATTTCAGTCCGATGATATATCCCAGTCCGAGCACTGCCGCGCCCGTATTGAGCTTGAACACAAGCTTCGCCTTGTCGGCAACCATCTCGCCCAGGCCAATCATCCGCGAAGTGACATTCTCATTCCACAGCCCGAACGTTGCCACGGCGAAATCGTAGAGACCGCCCACGAGGCCCGCTATGAGCAGCGGCTTAGCCTGCCCCGCACCCCTTGCGCCGCTGACGAGCACCTGCGTCGTCGCCGTAGCCTCAGGGAAGGGATACTTGCCGTGCATGTCGCTCACGAAATACTTGCGGAACGGGATGAGAAACAATATTCCGATGATGCCACCGAGCGCCGAGGCAAGGAATATCTTCATGAACGATGCCGTCATCTCCGGATACTTTGCCTGCAGGATATATATTGCCGGCAGCGTGAATATCGCTCCTGCCACCACTGCTCCTGAGCATGCTCCGATGCTCTGGATGATAACGTTCTCGCCGAGTGCCTGCGAGCGCTTTGCCGCCGTCGACACGCCTACGGCGATGATAGCGATCGGAATGGCAGCCTCAAACACCTGGCCCACCTTCAGCCCCAGATAGGCTGCGGCGGCCGAGAAGAGCACTGCCATGAGGATGCCCCACGTGACCGACCACGTGTTCACCTCCGGATAGTTGCCCTCGGGACTCATAACGGGCGAGTATTCCTCGCCCTCCTTCAGCTCGCGGAACGCGTTCTCCGGAAGCTGGATTAAATCTTTTTCCTTGTCCATTTTTCGTGTTTATTTTTTGAATGTTGCTTTTGTCATGCTTACTCCAAGCTGTTCGGAGCGCTTCAGGGGAGCTGCTGCCGCCACTGCCACGGTGTACTGCCCTTTGAGCAGCTTGCTCTCGCCGTTGTCTTGCACTGTCATCAGTCGCTCAGTGGGTATGTCGAAGGATATCTCTTTGGTTGCCTTGGCTGGAATATCTATCCTGTCGAATGCTATCAGAGTCCACTCTGCTGCCGTCTGTCCAGCCCCTGGTACACGCAGATATACCTGTGGCACCTCGCTTGTGGCGATGTCCGACTCGTTGCGGAGAGTAGCTGTGACGTGGAGTCCCTGCTTTGTCAGCGTCGCTGTGGCGTCGGAATAGGTTACTTTCGAGTAGCTCAGTCCATAGCCGAAGGGATACATCACCCCGTCGGTCATGTATTTATATGTGCGGCCCTTCATTGTGTAGTCGTCGAAAGCCGGCAAAACATCTGTCGACTCGGGGAATGTTATCGGCAGCCTGCCGCTGAAGTTGGCATCGCCGAAGAGCAAGTCAGCCAACGCCTCGCCACCTTCCTGACCAGGATACCATGCCATTATCACGGCGTCGGAAAGCTCTTCTATCTCCTTCATCTCAACAGGACTGCCACCGGTGACCACCGTCACAATCTTGTTCCAACGGTCTTTTGATGCACGCCGCAGAAACTCCATCTGCTCCTCAGGCAACGACATTGTCAGGTGATCGCCTTTCTCATTCGAGTCGAGAGCATCACCTTCTTCGCCTTCAGTGTCACCGCTGTTGCCGATGAATATTATTGCCACGTCGGCACTGCGGGCATCTCCCCAGTTGTTGATGCGCAGCTTGTCGTTGTTCTGCGTCGGGAGATATGATGTCCGGTATTCCAATGTTGTGCCGGCAGTGATATGACTTGTTATCCCCTCGAGGTATGTTGAGTAGCTGTCGCTCACTCCGAAGTAGTTACCCATGAGGAAGAATATGTCTGTTGCCCCATGTCCCGAGACGAATATCTTTCGCAGTGCTTTCTTTATTGGCAGTGCACCGTCGTTCTTCAGCAGCACCATACTCTCCTGTGCCGCACGCCGTGCAATGGCGGCATTGGCGTCGCTGCACACCACTGTCTCGTCGGTATAGTTGTAAGGGCATGCTGGGTCGTCGTCGATGATGCCTAGTCGATAGCGAGTCTCAATCAGCGGTATGAGAGCGTTGTCAATCTCTTTCTCTGTGATAAGTCCTTTGTCCACCGCCTCATGCAGTGAACGGAACGAGCTGCCACACTCCAGGTTCACTCCCGCTTTCACTGCTATTGCCGCTGCCTCGGCAGCTGTCTTCACAATGCCATGTCCGCGGTATATGTCGTCAACGGCTCCGCAATCGGAAACCACATGCCCCTTGAATCCCCATTTATCACGCAGCAAGTCGGTGAGCAGAGCCTTGCTACCCGAGCAACTCTCGCCAAACAAACGGGTATATGCTCCCATGATAGCCTCCACTTTACCTTCCTGCACCAGCATCTTGAAAGCCGGCAGATAAGTCTCGTTGAGGTCTTTGAGCGACGGCGTGATATTATCCTTATGTCGTGTCCCCTCTGGTCCGGAGTGCACAGCGAAATGCTTTCCGCAGGCTGCTGTGCGCAGATACACCGGGTCATCGCCCTGCAAGCCGCGGACATATGCTGTGCCCAGTGTGCCTGTGAGGAATGGGTCCTCGCCATACGTCTCCATGCCGCGTCCCCAGCGAGGGTCACGGAAGATGTTTATGTTGGGCGACCAGTATGTCAATCCCGTATATCTCCAGTAGTTTTTCTGCTTCTGCGCCACGTTGTATTTCGCTCTTCCCTCTGTCGACACCACCTCTCCGATTTGCTTTACCAGTGCGGCATCGAATGTTGCGCCGAGTCCTATCGGCATCGGGAACGATGTTGCTTTTCCATGACGTGCCACGCCATGCAGTGCCTCGTTCCACCAGTCGTAAGGCCTTATGCCCAGCCGCTCGATGGCAGGAGTGCCGCTTATCATCTGAGCGATCTTCTCGTCGAGAGTCATCTTTGCCACTATGTCTACGGCTTTCTGATGCAATGCCACTCGCTGCGCCTCTGCCTGGCTCTGGGCATGCAGCGACAGGGCAGCCATAATGGCTACACCCGTCAGCGTAAGTATTCTCTTCATGTCTTTCATCACATATTAAAAATTTCTGGCGAAGATACAATATTATGGTCGAACATCCAAATTTATTTCCGTTTTTACTTTTCACTCTCGTCATTTTCCTCTGCCGGCGGATGTTGGCTCCCCATTCACGCTGATCCATCCCACGGTGTCCACTTCAGGGCAATTTGCCGGCATGTGTCTCATTAAAGAGCCCGTTATGCGCCATTAAAGAGCCCGTTATGTTCCATAAAAGAGCCCTTTATGTCTTGCTTAAAAGCCTCTTTATTCAAAGATGTGCCGACATGCCAGAAAACTGTCGGGGCGCAAATAACGAAAGTGCAGTATTATGCAAATCTATTTCACCCGACAGCTCTCGCCCTCTCTCAGTCTGTATATCTGCAGACGCTTTATCTCGATGCTGTTGCCTCTGAACTCATATCCCCGTTGCTCCCTCGGCGGTGTGCTCAGTTGGAGCGAATAGCTGAAGGCTCCCTCATCTACAAATCCCTCGACGATGGTGCCGTCGATGAACACGTCGAGATCGATGTCCATAGCCCCTGGCTGCCAGGGATTCACGTAGAAGTCGCCCTGCAGCCTGTTGCTGTTCATGTCGTAGGCGAAGAGGGGCTGCCCGCGATAGTGGAGCGAGACGTCGGTGGCATAGGTGAGATGCAGTGTGGCATGTATGCGCAGGGCATCGTCGTCGGCATATTGCTGCAACAGTTGATTTGCCTCGTGCATCGACATATTGCCGCCTTCGTATACCTGCGTGAACAGTTTCTGGGCGCTTTCGATGGGGCGGCTATATAGTCGTGGCCCCGATGGTGTGCTGCGCAACGCCTGCCTCTGCGGCAGCAGCATGCATCCGTTGAACGGCATATTGGGGAAAGATATACGCCCCCACGCTATTTTTATCCTCTCGCTGCTGTCGAGGCAGTTGAAGCATTGTGCGGCATAGGCAGTGCCGCCAGAGTTTATCTGTTTCGGTGACGAGGGGGTGAATGTCTCGCCGTCGAAGTGTCCGAGCATGTAAGTGCCCGATGCGCCCCACATCACCCACAGCGAGTCGGTGGGATTGTTGCCTTGCGGGTTATTGAGAGGAAACAACTCGGGGCACTCCCAGAAGCCTGTGATGTGACTCACGGCTTGCCATGTCTTCAGGTCGGAGGAACGGTAGATGGTGTTGCCGTCGCGCTCATTGAGCACGAGCACGTAGTGGTTGTCGGCATATTTGAAAATCTTCGGGTCACGGGTGTCGTGACTATCCCACTCCTTATGCGAGTCGATGACGGGGTTGCCAGAATACTTTGTGAATGTGCGTCCGCCGTCGAGACTATATGCCATGCACTGCCGCTCTGCTTTAGGGCTGTCGGCGGTGTAATATACAATCATCGCCACCTGCTCGGGCTCTATAATCCTCCCGTGCTTATCCTTGCGGGCAGGGATGTTGAACCCCGCAGCATTGTCGTAGTCCATCAGTGCCGAGCCAGAGAACATGGTGCCGATACTGTCGGGATGGAGAGCGTCGGGGAGCTCTTTCCAGTGTAGCATGTCGGTAGAGACAGCATGTCCCCAGTGCATGTTTTCCCATTCACGCTCATAGGGATTGTGTTGATAGAACAGATGATACTCCCCCCGTGTGCGGTCGTAGACAAGACCGTTGGGATCGTTTATCCATCCCCGCTGCGTGGTGAAATGATACCGTGGACGCAATGATTCGGCATATACACTATCCTGTCCCGGCCATGTGTCGCCCTGTGATATGAGCTGAAGAGCCTCTTTGTCGCCATCGTATGACAGTGTAACCACCTTTCCTTTCCATTCATTCACGTCGCGGAACACCCAGTAGTCGGGCTCACCCTGTGCTAAGCGAATGACGAAATGGCACTGCTCCCTGCCGTCGGCAATAAGGCGCATCATGCGTCGCTCACTCTGATGCGACACGGGGAAGCACAGGTATCGCTTCGATATCTTCATCTTCATGTCGGCAGCATTAAGGCTGACAGTTGAAAGAAGCATTAGTGTCAGTAGGATTTTTCTCATGAAAGAATTTTTTAAAGGTTTCTATTTTTACTCAATTTTCAAAAGATTGCTTGGCATTCTCATTTATAAGTAGATGAACACACATTATTTTTTAATGAATATTTCGTGTTTTTATTTTAACACGAATTGCCATGAATTGACCATAAATTATTCATAAATTTTATGTACAATTAATTTT
>JAFUVV010000045.1 GCA_017477435.1 Prevotella sp. | reverse complement strand
TCTTCATTTTTATGCCTAATTTTGCACCCTGAAACTCAAACATATATTGTAGATATGATTAACATTACATTTCCCGACGGCTCCGTACGCCAATATGAGAACGGAGTCACTGGTTTTCAGATTGCCGAAAGCATATCGCCGGCTTTGGCACGCAACGTTGTCAGTTGCGGAGTGAACGGCGAGACAGTAGAGCTCAACCGCCCAATCAACGAAGATGCCACCATCGCCCTCTACAAGTTTGAGGACGAAGAGGGCAAGCATACCTTCTGGCACACCTCTGCCCACCTGCTTGCCGAGGCTCTGAAGGAACTCTATCCAGGCATACAGTTCGGATTCGGACCAGCCGTGGAGAACGGATTCTTCTACGACGTGATGCCCCCCGAAGGAGTGGCTATATCGGAGAACGACTTCCCGAAGATAGAGGCAAAGATGAAAGAACTGGCCAAGAAAGACGAGCCGGTAGTGCGCAAGGAGGTATCGAAAGCCGACGCCCTCGCCGAATTCCATGCCGACGGGCAGGAGTATAAGTGCGAGCACATCGAGGAAGACCTTGAAGACGGCACCATCTCTACCTACACCCAGGGCGCTTTCACCGACCTCTGCCGCGGTCCGCACCTCGTCTCCACCGGACTGATAAAGGCCATCAAGATAACGAGCGTGGCCGGAGCATTCTGGCGAGGCGATGCTGAACGCGACCAGATGACACGCGTCTACGGCATCACTTTCCCAAAGCAGAAGATGCTCGACGAGTATCTCGTCATGCTCGAGGAAGCTAAAAAGCGCGACCACCGTAAGATAGGTAAGGAGATGGAACTCTTCATGTTCTCCGACAGAGTAGGCAAGGGACTGCCCATCTGGTTGCCAAAAGGCACCGATCTGCGCCTCCGCCTGCAGGACATGCTACGCTCCATACAGAAGAAATTCGGCTATCAGGAAGTCATCACTCCGCATATAGGCTCAAAGAACCTCTACGTCACCAGCGGCCACTATGCCCACTACGGCAAAGACTCCTTCCAGCCCATCCACACTCCGGAAGAGGATGAGGAGTATATGCTCAAACCGATGAACTGCCCTCACCACTGCGAAATCTTCGCTTCGAAGCCACGCTCGTACAAAGACCTGCCCCTGCGCATAGCCGAGTTCGGCACGGTATACCGCTACGAGAAGAGCGGCGAGCTGCACGGACTCACACGAGTGCGCTCGTTCACACAGGACGATGCCCACATCTTCTGCCGCCCCGACCAGATAAAGCAGGAGTTCATGAGGGTGATGGACATCATACAAGCCGTGTTCACAATATTCAAATTCGACAACTTCGAAGCTCAGATATCGCTGCGTGACCCTAACGATCACGAGAAATATATAGGCAGCGACGAGGTCTGGGCCGAAGCCGAGCAGGCCATTATCGACGCATGTCAGGAGAAAGGCCTTGAGGCTAAGGTCGAATATGGCGAAGCCGCGTTCTACGGTCCGAAGCTCGACTTCATGGTGAAGGACGCCATCGGTCGCCGCTGGCAGCTGGGAACAATCCAGGTGGACTACAACCTCCCGCAGCGCTTCAAGCTCGAGTACACCGCCGAGGACAACACGAAGAAGGTGCCGGTGATGGTACATCGCGCCCCCTTCGGGTCGATGGAACGCTTCACGGCAGTGCTCATAGAACACACGGCAGGCCATTTCCCACTGTGGCTCACACCCGATCAGGTGGCAATACTGCCCATCTCGGAGAAATTCAACGACTACGCCAAGAGCGTGGCACAGTATCTCGGCGAGCAGGGAGTGCGTGCCGTAATCGACGACCGCAACGAGAAAATCGGGCGCAAGATACGCGACAACGAACTCAAACGAGTGCCATATATGGTGATTGTAGGCGAGAAAGAGTCGGCCGAAGGACTCGTCAGCATGCGTAAGCAAGGCGGAGGCGAGCAGGCAACTATGACCATGCAGGAGTTTGCAAAGCGCGTGAACGACGAAGTGGCAGAGATGTTGAAAGCAACAAACGTAAAGCCACAAGAGTAAACACATGAATATCAATCTTTAGGACTTTAAGCCCCATTGGGCGCTTAGGGTCCTAAAGTCTTTTTATACGAGTTATGCCATTGATCACAAGTCTTCAGAATCAGCGCGTCAAGCAACTCGTTGCCCTTCAGCAGAAGTCGGCCGAGCGGCGGCGCACAGGGCTCTTCGCGGTGGAAGGAAGCCGCGAGATACGTCATTGCATGGAAGCAGGCTTCGAGGTGGCAACGGTGTTCTATTGCCCGGAGATAGCCGGGCGATGCATCGTTGAAAACGGGGTGGGCGAGTGGCAGGATGTTGTCGGCAAAGCCGAGGAGGCGATAGAAGTGACGCGAGAAGTCTACGAAAAAATAGCCTATCGCGGTACCACCGAAGGCATTCTTGCCGAAGTGCGCGCCCGAGAGCGTTCCCTCTCCGACCTGCAACTGAGCAGCAGCCCGCTCATCGTGATGCTCGAGAGCGTGGAGAAGCCCGGCAATCTGGGGGCAATCCTCCGAAGTGCCGACGCTGCAGGAGCCGATGCCGTCGTAGTATGCGACCCGCTGACCGATCTCTACAACCCAAATCTCATCCGCAGCTCAGTGGGAGCAGCCTTCAGCGTTCCATGTGTGGCCACGACGTCGGAAGAGTGCATCGCCTTCCTCAAGTCGCATGGAATCAGCATCCTCACCGCCCAGCTGCAGGACTCCAGGCCCTACTACGACATCGACATGCGTCGCCCCACGGCGATAGTGATGGGCACAGAGTCGACCGGCCTCACCACTGCCTGGCGCGAGGCAGCCGATGCCCACATCCGCATTCCCATGCTGGGAAGGCTGGACTCGCTCAACGTCTCGGTCAGTGCTGCAATATTGCTGTTCGAAGCCGTAAGACAAAGAGCATAAAGCGAAAGCAAAGAAACGATGTCAAAGCAAACAGAAATCAATTATTTTCATTTTTTATTGCAAAAAAAGTGATATTTTTTTTGGTAATAGACTAAATATCACTAACTTTGCACCCGATTTTCGAAAATACAATCATTAAACACTGTTGATGAAGAACGACAAGAAGGACAATCAGTATCGTATAAACGAGCAGATTCGTGTTAAAGAGGTGAGAGTTGTTGGCGACAATGGCTCTACCGTAATGCCCACCCGCGATGCCCTGCGCATGGCACGTGAGCAGGAGGTTGACTTGGTGGAAATCTCCCCCAACGCGCAGCCCCCGGTGTGTCGTCTCATCGACTATTCCAAATTCCTCTACCAGCAGAAGAAGCGCCAGAAAGAGATGAAGGCCAAGCAGGTGAAGGTGGAGGTGAAGGAAATCCGCTTCGGACCGCAGACCGACGAGCACGACTATCAGTTCAAGCTGAAGCATGCGCGCGAGTTCCTCAACGAGGGCAACAAGGTCCGGGCATACGTTTTCTTCCGCGGTCGCAGCATCCTGTTCAAGGAACAAGGCGAGGTCTTGCTGCTCAGGTTTGCCAACGACCTTGAGGAATACGGAAAAGTGGAGCAGATGCCTAAGCTCGAAGGAAAGAAGATGTTCCTCTACATGGCTCCTAAGAAAGCCGGCGTGGCCAAGAAGAGCCAGCAGAAGATGGACCGCGAGAAGCGCGAAGCCGAAGCAAAAGAGTACGCCCGACAGGAGGAAGAGCAGCAGCAAATCAGCGACGGGGGCATCTTCGCAAACGTCAAAGCGGCGAGGAACTGCTGAAAAAACTGAAGGGAGAAGAATAAGAAAAGAAGAAACAAGATGCGTAACGCCCGGTATATGCGTTGCCATCGCCTAATTAATAACAATTTAAAAATAAAAAAAATGCCAAAAGTAAAGACAAACTCCGGAGCCAAGAAGAGATTCTCATTCACCGGAACAGGAAAGATCAAGCGTCGTCACGCTTACCACAGTCACATTCTGACTAAGAAAACAAAGAAGCAGAAGAGAAACCTGGTTCACACCGCAATCGTCGATCCAAGCAACTTGAAGCAAGTTCGCGACCTGCTCAACCTCCGTTAAATTAACCCTTAGTCGAATAATTAAAAAAGAAGAAAACTATGCCAAGATCAGTTAATCACGTTGCTTCTAAAGCAAGAAGAACAAGAATTCTGAAGCTCACTAAAGGTTATTTTGGAGCTCGCAAGAACGTTTGGACCGTAGCCAAGAATACATATGAGAAGGGTCTGACCTATGCCTACCGCGATCGTCGTAACAAGAAGCGCACTTTCCGTGCTCTTTGGATTCAGCGTATCAACGCTGCCGCTCGCATCGAGGGCATCAGCTACTCGCAGCTCATGGGTGCACTCCACAAGGCTGGTATCGAGATCAACCGCAAAGTGCTTGCCGACCTCGCTATGAACAACCCAGAGGCTTTCAAGGCTATCGTAGAAAAAGTTAAGTAATATTTTTCATAATAGTCGTATTGCGGCATACTGCCGCTGTTTCCGCTCCCGCCTGCAAAGGTTGGGAGCGGTTTTTGTTTGTGGGGCTGGAGGTGCCCCCTGCCGGTGTCAGGATGATAGTCAGCGGGATGAAGAAAGCGCGTCATGCTTCAGTACAGAGCCCATGTACTGAGAGTACATAGAGTACGTACTGGGAGTACATGGGCTTTGTACTCGGAGTACAAGAACGTTGTACTGCAGCCTGTACTCTCTCCTGTGTTCAGCTAAAGAGCCTCTTAGCCGTCGCCTAAGGGGCTTTCAGCCGTTGTCTAAGGGGCTTTTAGCCGTCGCCTAAGGGGCTTTTATGCTGCGATTCGGAGGCGTATAGCCGGGACATAGGGCGAATACTGGGTGTTTAGCGAGTGGTGGTTGTCGTAGGCAAAAGAGAGGTCGTGGTATGACGATGCAGCGGCGTGCTATATTATATAATAATGTGTGCGTTAACGTTAAAAAAGGATAAATGGCGGAGTATTTCTTCTGAAAGCGATACGATTTGGCGATGATTTTTGTAATTTTGGACTGAATATCAAAAACACTTTAAAAACGCATATCATGAAGAAATATCCAAAGATTGGAATCCGCCCGACCATCGACGGTCGTCAGGGTGGCGTCAGAGAAAGTCTTGAAGAGAAGACGATGGCACTTGCCGGTGCTGTTGCCGAGTTGATATCGAAGAACCTTCGCAACGGCGACGGCTCTCCGGTGGAGTGTGTCATTGCCGACAGTACCATCGGCCGTGTTGCCGAGAGCGCTGCCTGCGCCGAGAAATTTGAGCGCGAGGGTGTGGGAAGCACCATCACCGTGACGTCGTGCTGGTGCTACGGCTCGGAGACGATGGACATGAATCCCCACTATCCGAAGGCCGTGTGGGGCTTCAACGGCACTGAGCGCCCGGGAGCAGTCTACCTGGCTGCCGTGCTCGCCGCACACGCACAGAAGGGTCTGCCCGCATTCGGCATATATGGGCACGACGTGCAGGACCTCGACGACAACACCATCCCCGCCGACGTGGCCGAGAAGATACTCCGCTGGGCAAAGGCTGCACAGGCAGTGGCAACGATGAGAGGAAAATCATATCTCTCGCTTGGCAATACCTGTATGGGTATCGCCGGCTCGATTGTCAACGCCGACTTCCTGCAGCACTACCTCGGAATGCGAACAGAGTATGTGTCGCTCGTGGAGATACTCCGTCGCGTAGACTTCAGCATCTACGACCACGAAGAGTTCAAGAAGGCCATGGAGTGGGTAGAGAAATACTGTAAGACCAACGAAGGCCACGACTACAACGAGGACCGCCCGCTCTTCCCAGGCACCCCGATGACGACGTTCAACGGAAAAGGCAAGGGCAAGAACCGCGAAGAGAAAGACCAGGACTGGGAGTTCACCGTGAAGACGATGATGATCATCAGCGACCTCATGCACGGCAACCCGCGTCTGCTCGAAATGGGATACAAGGAGGAAGCCCTCGGACATAATGCCATCGCAGCCGGAGTGCAGGGACAACGCCAATGGACAGACTATAAGCCAAACTTCGACTTCCCCGAATCGATGCTCTGCACGTCGTTCGACTGGAACGGACCACGCGAGGCAAACATCCTTGCTACTGAGAACGACTTCCTCAACGGCATGTCGATGCTCTTCGGTCATCTGCTGACAAACCGCGGCGTGATGTTCTCCGACATCCGCACCTATTGGAGCCCCGACGCCGTAGAGCGCGTGACAGGCAAACGTCCTGAAGGCGCTGCCGCAGGAGGGTTCATCCACCTCATCAACTCCGGTGCCACCACTCTCGACGCCACCGGCGCCATGACCGATGCCGACGGAAAGCCGACAATAAAAGAGCCATGGAACATGACCCAGGCCGACATGGAAGGCTGCCTGAAGGCTACAAGCTGGATGCCGGCCGACCGCGACTACTTCCGCGGCGGTGGATACTCAGCCCACTTCCTCTCCAAGGGCGGCATGCCGATGACAATGATGCGCCTGAACCTGGTGGAAGGCCTCGGCCCCGTGCTGCAGCTGGCAGAGGGATGGACCGTAGAGCTCGACCCAGAGGTGAACGATATCCTCGACAAACGCACCGACCCGACATGGCCCACAACATGGTTCGTGCCACGTCTCGATGCAACAAAAGACTGCTTCAAGGACGTCTACTCGGTGATGAACTGCTGGGGAGCCAACCATGGCGCAATAGCCTACGGCCACATCGGAGCCGACCTCATCACCCTGGCGTCGATGCTGCGCATACCAGTATGCATGCACAACGTTGCCGACGAGAAGATTTTCCGCCCATCGGCATGGAACGCATTTGGCATGGACAAAGAAGGTGCCGACTTCCGCGCATGCAAGAACTTCGGTCCTATCTATAAGTAAATCGGAAAGTTGCACACTCACAACTTCCCTGTAGTTAAGGAGTTAAGTAGTCAAGGAGTTAAGACGATACCTTTGAAAAGGAAATCCGTGGCCAGAGATTTGGCTCAACAGCTTAATTACTGACTACTTAACTACTTTATACATCAGTAATATTTCTAACCCTAATTATCCGACAATGAGCAAAACAAAACTCGTGGAGCGGAAATATCTGCTCACGTTCGTCCTCATTACCTCGCTCTTTGCCCTCTGGGGATTTGCCAACGACATCACCAACCCCATGGTGGCAGCGTTCCAGACAGTGATGGAAATCTCGGCAGCCAAGGCCTCCATGGTGCAGTTCGCCTTCTATGGAGGCTACGCTACGATGGCCATCCCCGCGGCCCTGTTCATCAGGAAGTACAGCTACAAAAAAGGCATTCTTCTCGGGCTCGCGCTCTATGCCATCGGAGCCTTCCTCTTCATACCAGCCGCGGCATATCAGGAGTTCACGTTCTTCTGCCTCTCACTCTACATTCTCACGTTCGGACTGGCCTTCCTCGAGACCACGGCAAACCCGTTCATTCTCTCGCTCGGCACGAAGGAGACGTCCACTCGCCGTCTGAACCTCGCCCAGGCGTTCAACCCGATGGGCTCGCTCTGCGGCATGGCAGTAGCTTCGTTCATAGTGCTCCCACAGCTGATAAGCGACAAGCGCGACGACGCCGGACAGATCATCTTCCACACCCTGAGCGAGGCAGAGAAGGCAAACATCCGTGTCCACGACTTGGCCGTGATACGCAATCCATACGTGGCAATCGGACTGGTGGTGCTCTGCGTGTTCATCATCATAGCACTGACGAAGATGCCGCAGATAGCCGGAGAGGGAGTGAAGCTGAATGCTAAGACCACACTGCGACGCCTGTGGAACAATCGTGTCTACCGCGAGGGCGTGTGTGCACAAGTGTTCTACGTCGCTGCACAGATAATGGTGTGGACGTTCATCATCCAGTATGCCGACAATCTTGGGATAAACAAGGCCACGGCTCAGAAGTATAACATCATCGCGATGGCAATGTTCCTGTGCAGCAGGTTCATATCCACGTTCCTCATGCGCTACGTCAACACCCGCGTGCTGCTCTCCGTCTTTGCCATCGGCGCCGCCATGTGCACCACGGGAGCCATCACCATCGTCGGCATGGCAGGCCTCTACTGCCTGATGGGCATCAGTTTCTTCATGTCGCTCATGTTCCCCACCATCTACGGTATAGCCCTCGAGAAGGTGGACAGTGAAGACACATCGCTCGGTGCTGCATTCCTCGTGATGGCCATTGTGGGCGGAGCGCTCATGCCTCCCCTTCAGGGACTCATCATCGACCAGCAGACCATCATGGGGCATCCCGCTGTGAACGTGTCGTTCTGCCTGCCGCTGCTGTGCTTCATCATCATCATGATCTACGGCTATCGCAGCTATAGAAATTCATAGTCCATAGTGCATAGTTCATAGTTTTTCATCCATCACCTACCACCCATCACCTTTCAATTTATGACAGAAGGATATAGAATGAAAGAATACGCTGGTCCTGTGAAGCGCTATGTGCAGACCATGGACCTGAAGAACGAGCCTGCGCTCATCAGTGAGTATCGTCGTCGTCACAGCGAGGGCGAAGCCTGGCCCGAGATAATAGCAGGCATTCGCGAGGTGGGCATACTCGAGATGGACATCTACATCCTCGGCTCCCGGCTGGTGATGATCGTCGAGACGCCCGTCGACTTCGACTGGGACTCGGCCATGGCGCGTCTTGCCACGCTGCCGCGACAGCAGGAGTGGGAGGAGTTCATGGCCTGTTTCCAAGACTGCGACCCCACGGCGACGAGCAATGAGAAATGGCAGATGATGGAGCGAATGTTCCATCTATACGAATAGCCCGTTTCTCTTGCTGCGACAATACGAAAAAGCGCTGCCCGAGCGAATCTCTTCCTCGGGCAGCGCTCTTTTGTTCCTGCAAAGGTGAACGCGCGTTTTTGCACTTGCCTCATATCCGTCTGTCGGCAGTACATGGGCTTTGTACTGCGAGTACATGACCTTTGTACTCCAAGTACACAACCTTCGTACTGCGAGTACATGGCCTTTGTACTGGATTATTGTTGCACTCCTTTCATCGACAGCGATATGCGGTTTCGCCGGTAGTCCACCTCAATGACCTTCACCATCACGTGCTGATGCAGATGCACAATGTCGGCGGGATTGCTCACGAAGCGGTCGGAGAGATGTGAGATGTGTACTAGTCCGTCGTTGTGGACACCGATGTCGACGAAGCAGCCGAACTTTGTGATGTTGGTGACGATTCCCGGCAGGAGCATCCCCTCTGCGAGGTCGTCCATCGTGTGGACATCCTTGCTGAAGCTGAACTCCTCTATCTGTTCGCGCGGGTCGCGGCCGGGCTTCTCAAGCTCTTTCATTATGTCGGAGAGAGTGGGTAGCCCCACGTCGGGCGTCACGTATTTCTTTATGTCGATGGTCTTCTGCCGGTCTTTGTCGGCCATCAGCTCTGCCACGCTGCACTGGGCGTCGCGGGCCATCTGCTCCACGATGCCGTAGCTCTCGGGGTGGACGGCACTGCCGTCGAGAGGGTTCTTCGCCCCGCGTATCCTGAGGAATCCGGCGCACTGCTGGAAGGCTGCCGGTCCGAGCCGAGGCACTTTCTTCAGCTGGCTGCGCGACGTGAAGGCACCGTTCTCGCGGCGGTAATCCACGATGTTCTTTGCCAGCGACGGGCCTAGTCCGCTTATGTAGGTGAGCAGTTGCTGGCTGGCTGTGTTCAGGTCGACGCCCACCGAGTTGACGCTAAGTTCCACTGTCTGGTCGAGACTATGGCGCAACTTCGTCTGGTCGACGTCGTGCTGATACTGTCCGACGCCTATGTTCTTGGCATCGATCTTCACGAGTTCTGCGAGTGGGTCCATCAGTCGGCGGCCGATGCTCACAGCTCCTCTGACGGTCACGTCTTCATTGGGGAACTCGTCGCGTGCCGTCTGCGATGCAGAATATATCGATGCACCGTCTTCACTCACGACAAACGTTTTCACATCATGGCCGAATTCCAGTTCGCCGACAAACTCGCTTGTCTCGCGGCTTGCCGTTCCGTTGCCGATAGCAATGGCTTCGATGTCGTAGTTGTCGACAAGCCTTTCCACCTCAATCTTCGCCTGCATGCGATATCGCTGTGGCGGATGAGGAAAGATGGCCGTGTGGTGGAGCAGGTTGCCCTGTTCGTCGATGCACACCACCTTGCATCCCGTGCGGAATCCGGGGTCGATGGCGAGCACGCGTTTCTGTCCGAGAGGCGGTGCAAGAAGCAGTTGACGCAGGTTCTCGCGGAATACTTCGATAGCCTCGTCGTCGGCGCGCTCCTTGCTCTTGCCCGCAAACTCGTTCTCTATCGAGGGGCAGAGGAGTCGGTGGAAACCGCCGTCGACAGCTTCCTCCACGAGTTTCTGACATGGTCCGCGACCATGCACATAGTGCCTGCATAGCTGTGCGAGACAAGCCTCTTCGTCGATACTGATCGACACGCGCAGTATGCCTTCGCGCTCACCGCGTCGCATGGCCAGCAGACGGTGGCTCGTGCAGCGGCGGAGAGGCTCGCTCCAGTCGAAGTAGTCGGAGTACTTCCGCGCCTCGTCGGAGTCGCGTTTCGCCTTCACTACCTTCGAGCTGATGACGGCACCTCGCCGGAACGCCTGTCTCACCACTGCCCGCGAGCGCTCATCCTCACTCACCTGTTCGGCGATAATGTCCTGTGCTCCCTTCAGAGCCTGTTCTGCATTCTTCACCTCACCACCGACGAAGCGCTCGGCAGCACGCTCCGGATTCTGCTCCCGCTGGCGCAGCAACAGCTCGGCAAGTGGCTCCAATCCCAGCTCGCGAGCAATGGAAGCACGCGTGCGGCGCTTAGGGCGATAGGGCAAATAGATGTCTTCGAGCACGGTGGCATCCCAGCATTCGTCGATGCGGCGCTTCAGTTCGTCGGTCATGTTGCCCTGCTCGGTAATCGTACTGATGATGGTCTCCTTGCGTCGGGCCGTCTCTTTCAGCCGGTCGTTCCACTCGCTGATGGCAGCCACCTGCACCTCGTTCAGACCTCCCGTGCGCTCCTTGCGGTAGCGGCTGATGAAGGGGATGGTGCATCCCTCGTCGAGCAGTTTCAGCGTGCTTTCCACCTGACCGTCGGGGATAGCCAGTTTTTCGGCTATGATCTTTGTAAATACGTTCATATCAAAAATAAAAAAAGCCCTCCCGAGAGGGCTTGTGAATGTTCTTATTTCGAAACTTTCTTCAGCGTGATGCAGTCGATGTCGGGCGCGAAGCCGCTGGCATTGGCTATGCGGATGGTGTTCAGTCCCTTCTTCAGTTTCATGGTGATGGGCTGAGTGTCCTTCCACGTGCCGAACTTTCCGGTGTTCAGGTTGGCCATGTGGTTGTTGTCGCCACCGTTGACGCTGACGTCGATGTAGCGATCCTCGCCGGAGGAGTAGCGTATGACAGCTGTGTAGGTGCCGCCGGTCTCGCTATACACGTTGCGCCACTCGAGGTAGTTGTCGGCATAGTTGCCGAGGAACCCAACGTATGCACCGCCGCTCGTAGCGTCCTCACTAGTTGTCACAGGACGGGCCGTCTGCTTGTTGGCAATCTCCTGATATTCTTTCAGCCAGGCCTCTTCTGCCTCGTAGACGGTCTGCTCCACGCGCTTGCCGATGGCGAAGAACGCTCTCGACCCGTGAGCAGGAATGTCGACCATGAACCGGTCGGCAACTACTTTGGTGTCGTCGCCACCGATGCAGTCGTGCATCACTACGCCCTTGGCAAAGCCGATCTTGTTGATGTCGAGAGCAATCTGCTGTTCTCTGTCGCTCAGGTTTACTACCACAACGGCGCGTTTCTTTCCGTGAATCTTCTCCATGTCCTTTGCAACTACGTATACGTCGCCGTCGCGCTGCACTACGGGAGCTCCCAGTCCGAGGCGGTCCTGATTCATAGCCAGCAGGTCGCGGTTCTTCAGGAGGTTCAGCGAGAACTCTGGGATGGAGGTCATGTCGCACCCAATGAGCAGGGGCGAGCTCGTGATGCACCAGTATGCCATGTGGGTGATTTCCTCCTCAGGCTTCAGTGTGCGGCCGATCTCGAGCATGTCGATGTCGTTGTAGTGACCGCCGCCGGTGTAGGCCTGTATGTACAGGTTCTCACGGATGAGATTTTTCACCGACCCCCACGAGCACCAGATGTCGCCCGTTGTGCGCCATGAGTCGGCCACGTCGCTGATCCATGTGCCTGGGTATGCCCAGCGGCAGACATTGAAGACGATGCGCTTGCCGAGTCGCTGGGCCTGGCGACGAATGGCATTGCTCACTTTGGTGTATTGTTCGCGTTCGTCCAGATTCATGTGGCGGCCGCCGCAGTAGTCCACCTTTATGAAGTCGAAGTTCCAGTCGTCGAAGTACAGCTTGCAGTCTTGGTCTTCATATCCGGCGAATCCTACGCCGAGTCCCCACGCATGGCGGTTTCCCGAGCCGCACGTGTTGTCGCCGGCGTCGGAGTAGATGCCTGCTTTTAGGCCGATCGAGTGGATATAGTCGGTCAGGTGGCGCATGCCGTTGGGGAAGAGATCGGTATTAAGGCGCAGGTGTCCGTCGTCGCCACGACCGTTCCAATAGCCGTCGTCGATGTTTATGTACTTATAGCCGGCGGCCGCGAGTCCGGTCTTCACCATGGCATCGGCCTGACTCTTGATGAGGTCTTCGTTGATGTTGAGTGCGAATGTGTTCCACGAACTCCATCCCATTGTTGGTGGGTCGATTGCCCATGTGCTCGATGCCAGTAGCAGAGCAAAAGCTGTCAGAAATGTTTTCTTCATGATTTAGGTTTTTTATAGATGTTTTTCATTTATACTTTAATGGCTCGCTATGCCTTGCTGTGCATAGCGAGCCATTGATGAATCTTATTTGACAATGATCTTCTTTGTAGATATCGTGCCGTCGGTATGGGTCAGCTTTACGATGTTCACACCGCGTACAGGCTTCTGCAGCAGGACGCCGTCGATGGTGTAGTACTTCGTGTCGACCACCTCGCCGTGGTTGATCTCTGCAGCCTCGATGCCATCCACGCTCGACGGGTCGAAGTTGGTGTCTTCGCCATAGAGCCATTCGGCATAGGTCGTGAGCTGGTTGCGTGCGGAGATGGTGGGACGGGTCATCTTGTAGACACGCCTTCCTCCGTCAGGATAACGGCCGACGGATTCTTCTCCGTTGTGGCTCACATATTCGATCTTGTCGCTCCACGATCCGTCCTTGGCAGTGAGTATGACGCATTCGCCGTCGTTGTTGCCAAGTTTGAATGGTGTGTGTAGTTGATACATCGGATCGAGATTGTCGGCCCAGAGGATGAGATATCCGTGTGGCGGGATGACTGTCGGCTGGTCGGACATGAAGTCGGGATCGGTGCCAATCATATCGGCTGCGTTTATCTGGAACTTCATAGGATTGCTTTCATCGTCGGAGAGGTACATGCCATCGATATCGACAGGCTGCGATGTAGTGTTATACAGCTCAATCCAGTCGTTGCGCTTGTGATAGTCGTTCATGTAGATAGTGTTGGCAGCACTTATCTCGTTTATCATCACAGGAGTCGATCCGGCTTTCTTTAGATACTCTTCAGCAATCGGTTCGAAAATGGCTATGAGCGATTGATCGATGTTGTTGTCGATTGATATTACTCGCTCTGTTGTCATCATCTCACCCAGATTCTTCGATCTGGTCAGTTCTGCATCCCAGTAGATATCGGTTGATTCCAACTTATTGTTGTGCACTTCAACAGCAATAACATTTCTTCCCTTAATGAACAGACTCCTGTCTAATTGCATTGTACCAGAGTCGGGATTGTTGTTAGCATAGGTAGTTGCAAAGGTGGCATAGGTTGGTGCGCCGTCAGGCATGAGATATCTTCCTGCCTCTTGACCATTTACATATACAACAAAACCGTCGTCGGCAACGAAGTTGAGCGTAAAGGTTTCATCGTCGCTAATGACATCATTCATGACAATCGTCTTGCGGAAATAATAGCAAGAAAGGTTCGAAGTGGTGGTAGTCACTAGTCCATCCTTACCATATCCAAATGGAGCATTGCCTATCGACCACGAACTTTGTAACTTCTGCGTGTTCCATGTTGTGCCGTCGAGGCTTCCCTGATCCCAATAGAACCATTCATCACCTTTGCTAATCAATTTGGTTCCCGTCGTTTCATTCTTCTTCCAACCCACAAAGTTGTACCCTGCGGGTGCCGATGCTTCAATCTTCACTGGTGCGAAGAGCGTACCGTCGAACTTATTGAGAGGAACGTTCAGTCCGTTCAACCTTAGTTGTGCCTCGGGAATGTTTGCTTTCAGTTGCACCTTCATGCCTTGGTCGAGCCCGAACAGTTCGCGCAGGTCTTGCATGTGGGTCTCGCGTCGGCCCTCGTCGGTCATTCTGGGTACGAGTTCGTTGTACGACGACCATGGCTGCTTGCCTTCCAGTGCGAGTGCGGGTTCGAACAGGTGAGCCAGGCTGTCGGCCACTGCTTTCGAGCGTGCTGCGGTGTATACGCTGCCGCCCATCAGGCAGTAGGTGTCGATGAACTGCCGACGGAAGGTGGGGTTGGCAGTCATGTTTTTGAAGTTGCGAGTGAAGTCGTTGGCGTTGCTGTTGTAGAGTTGGCTCAGTCCGCGTGCATTGCTGAATCCCCAGTCGACGTCGAACATTGTGGTGTGGAAGCGTCCGTTGTCTCTTGAGCGGAATCCTTTGAGGTTGTTGCTGTTGCAGATCCAGTCGGATGAACCTACATAGGTGATGGCAGCAACGAAGTTGGCGTATTCGTCAACGTCGACTTTATCTCTTAGTACTTGGTATGTAGCGTCCGACGAAGCGTTTGTTGCGAGCGACGTCCATTCGTTGAATGCTTTGTTGTCGCCGGCTTTCTGTTTGTATCCACCAGCATATTCATATGCGTCGATGTTGTCTTTGTCGTAGCCATAGTTGGCGGTGCCGAAGTATTTGTTGCTCGGGTCGCGCAGGTTGAGCATGCCGATGTACTTACCGTTGAAGAACACGTGTGCAGGCTGCAGTGCTTGGCAGTCGACATACATTCCGCTGGTGGAGAGCGTCTGTTGTATGATGGCATCCTTTATGCGTCCGTGGGCTTGTGAGTCGTTGTCGTTGCCTCCGTTGCGAATAAGGATTTCCTTATATTTGTTGTAGGGCTTCGACTGGAAGAATCTGTAGTCGAACGATTTCTGTCCTTCGAATATTGTCTTTGCCTTGAGGCGGAATGAGCTTGGGGCATATAGTCGGCTCCATCCTCCTATAATTCCGAATTCGGCTTCCTGGTTGATTACCATCTTTCCGTCGGCAGTGAGATATTCGGCGTTCACGGGTCGCACCCAGTCCATGTTTAGGTTGTTGCGGTCGGTGTTGTTGCCGTGTCCTGTCACGCCGTTCACTCCTTGGCAATAGACTCCGATGGAGTCGCCGTAGAGGTTTTCGTTGTCGGTGGTGATGGCTACGACGGGCAGGTAGTATTCTTTGTCGCGGTAGATGTAGCTACGTGTGATCACCTGGCTCGGCAGATATCCTTTTCTGAAGAGTCGCAGGCGGAGTGGGGTGGTCTCGCTGATGTTGAACACTCCGTCGGTGCTCACTGCGCTTTCCTTTGTCGGAGTGGATCCGTCGGTGGTGTATCTGAGTGTCGCCCCTGCTGGTATTGTCACTCTGGCGGTGAAGGGAGAGGTGAAGAGTTTTGAGTCGGTATCAATCACTGGTGCCTCGAGTCGCTGGCTTGAGAAGTCGCTGTTGTTGTTTGATGCGTTTGGTGTGGGTTCTCCTGTCATTGCCCACTCTCCTGTTCCGTCAACTTTGCGGGCGTATGAGCAACGCATGATTGAGATGGGATAGTTCTGTGTGATGAAGGGTTTCCCGTTGTAGTCGGACACGTAGATCGTGCCTCCTTCGTCGTTGAGGTTGAATCTCACCTGCTTGTTTGCCGTGGGGCCATATACGCCGTCGGCAGCGTTGTGGTCGAAGTAGATGGTTTTATATCCGTGTGGTTGTATCACTCCGTACCCCATTGGTATCATGAACTTCATGGGATCGTTGGGATCGTCGCTGACGAAGAGTCCGCCGAGGTTCACTTTTTTGTCGGAGGTGTTGTATAGCTCGAGCCATGCTCCGTAGTTGAAAGAATAGTCGATGAACTGGTCGATGTTGGCCACCTGTATTTCGTTGGCCACGAGCACATCTGCCGGGTTCACGTTGTCGTATTCTTCGTAGTAGTTGGGAGTGACTGTCAGTCCGAGATCGGAGAATTTTCCTCCGTAGTTCTGCTGCTGATAAACGGCGATGACGTTCTTTCCTTCGTTGAGGAACATTGCGGGTATTTCGAAGTGCAGGGTTTCATATCCCACGGTCCAGTCTTCGGCTTCGGCGATGAGGTGGCCGTTGACGTAGAGCTTGTATGTATCGTCGTGGCATACGTCGACTTCGTATTTCGATGTTCTTTCTACTTTTGTGAGTGTGAAGTTGCGGCGGATCCAGTAGTTGTTATAGTCGCCTCCTTCCCATATTGTCTGCACTTCGCTGACGAATCCTGCGTTTCCGATTGGCATTCGTGCCGTTCCCCAGTTGCTGTCGTTGAAGTCGGCGGTGGCCCATTCCAGCGACTCTTTCAGTCCTTCTATAATTGGGTCGCCCACTCTCGAGCCGTTGGGTGCATAGTAGCTTTGGTCGTAGAACATTGTTCCCACCCATCTCTCGGCGTTGGCAAAACTCTTGTCGACGATGGATATGTTTGATATCTCTATCTTCGTTCCGTCGCTATTGCCGCTGAAGTCAAACCATATCTTCAGGTCGGAAATGTCCTTCCCCGTGATATCGTCGACTGTCACCAGTCCGCTGTTGACGTTGAAGTAAGCCTCTATGGCAATTACATTGTCGTCCTTGTTCTCTGCCAACAACACTGAAGCACTATAGTCAGTGCCGGCAATGAGCCTCGAGTTGAATGTAAGCTTGTACTTGTGTGTGCTCGCCAAGTTTACTGTCGACTTGAACTGCACCTGCGCCTCTCTGTCGTTTGCCGTCGCATAGGGCAGCGAGATTGTGTATTTGTCGTCGGCCCCGGCTTTGCATAGCTGTGGCCACGAGTAGTCGAACCTACGCCCTGGGTTGTAGAGCAGGCGGGCTGTCCAGGGCTCTTCATAACCCATCAGGAGTCCGTCGTCACCGTTAGTCTGTGCCGAAGCACTGATGGCCGCAAAGGCCAGCGATAAAAGGAAAATTCGTTTCATCTTATTTAGGTTTTGATTTTTTCTAATTCTTATTTTAATTAATGTTCGCGTAAATCTTGGCAAAGATAGTGAAAGTTGAATGTAGAACAAAATAAAAAACGAAGTTTTTATATTTTTTTTACTGAAACGCATCCTATCTTCGGCGGAGCCAAAGTTACAGAAAGTTGAATGTAGAACAAAATAAAAAACGAAGTTTTATACATTTTAACGGAAAAGTAACATAAATGTAATATTTTTTTCGTCTCTTGTGAGTAATGTCAGAGCTTGTGCTTCCTGATCGATTTTTTCTTATTTTGATAAAAAAGTGACAATCTGAAAGGGGTATTTTAACGATAACGAAAGAACGATGACGAAGGACGAAAGAACGATGACGAAGGTCAGAAATATGTTAAAAACAGAACAAGAAAATGGAAGAAACGGAGAAAAAGTCAATGGTTTGAGAGTTGAAGAATGTGTTTTCGGTGCTGGTAAGTGGGCTCTTTAATGGCATTAGATGGGCCCTTTAAGACTGTTACTTGGGCCCTTTGATGACGTCAACCCATTGGGTTGATGAAAAAGCAAAGCCCACCCCTTACCCCTCCCCGGGGAGGGGAATCG
Source organism: Prevotella sp. (assembly GCA_017477435.1). Lineage (GTDB taxonomy): Bacteria > Bacteroidota > Bacteroidia > Bacteroidales > Bacteroidaceae > Prevotella. The sequence goes on along the minus strand of JAFUVV010000045.1, from coordinate 418 downwards.
CGGCAGAGAATTGAAACAGAGACAATTGCAGCGTTTTCGAGAAAAAGTGTCTGAAATCGATGAAATGGGCGAAAAATGTGTTTAAAGGCAAAAATGAACGATTTTAATCTGGAATGTGTTTAAATAAGCTGTTTTTGGTTATAGGTTTTCAGTGTTTTGTTTTCAGTTTTCAGCAAACGCCGATAAACAGGGAGAGAAATTGTAAATACATTTGCTATGCTCACACTTTTTCTTGTTTGTGTGTACTTAATTCGTTTTTTTTGTTTAATTTTGCAGGATCACTACTGTCCGGTTAAATTTCACCAAAGCGAAAGTTGGCGGTCATCTTCCGGATTTTGATTAATAATTGGTTTGTCAAAAAGTTCATTCAGCGGAGTCCTCTCAAAGAGAACTTGGCCGATGACATTAGAGAATATGT
>JAFUVV010000044.1 GCA_017477435.1 Prevotella sp. | reverse complement strand
TGCTTTGGAGCAATTTTTTTACAATCCAGTTTATTATATTTGTTGCTCTTTCTTGCATTTGGGAACGAACTTATCGTACTTCCCATTACGTCCATGTACGGAAACAGCAGGATGCACTCCTTGTCGTCGGAAATAAAACCGTAGCCATACATTGATTGCAACGGGGAGACTCCCATGCCATTCACATGCGTGGCCTTTTCAAAATCAAGGAGGTGTGAAAACAAACTAAAACCACTTGGCTTTTCCCAAGAAATGTCATATGCCTCGGCTACATACTCACTATAGTCGCTGAAGTCCTCGCCTTTCAGTTGCGCTTTTGATGAATACGCACCAAAAAGAAGTAATGCAAATATAACAATTCTCTTCATTTCCTGACTCTGTATATTGAACTAATGTCTGCTTTGTCTACTAATCCTACGACGACATTGGATGTTCCATAAGATTCGTTGTTAAAGGCAGCTTGACTGTCCCGATATATCAATTTACCTGTTTCTTGCCCATAGTCTGTAATCCTTATGGCATGCAAGTTTTCGTTATCTTCTAATCTAATTCCTATATATTCATAATTCGGGTCTAAATCCGCCTGGCTATTAATATTGTCTTTATTAACAGGTTCTACATTGTCAAAATAATGGTCAAGAACATCATTTACCTCTGGTTCTTCAACATCAGGCGCACCATATTGCCCTATAATCCAGTTTCTTACTTTTCGTCTGCTTTTACCTAAGATATCAGCTATTACACATGCCACACAATCAATCTCCCATTTCTTTTTCTCTCTTTCTTCTTCATCATACCCATATAATCCATATTCCCATGCGTAGTCATAATCATCATTCGGCTCTCCCTCCACGAGGCCGAGTTCTTCCACAAATCCATTTTCTGTCCATTGCCCGGCCGCGAGCATCTGCTCGTGCTCCTCAACGGTGTATGGATTTTTCACCGTGCCCTTTTTGTCGGACGCAACGTTAATCTTCTTAATTTTCTTTGCCATAGTAATAACTATTTTAATTAATAAATATTGTTATTTATACTAATAATTTATAACTTTTTTGAATGTGGTAATAATTTCCGGAACATGATAGTCGAACGAGAATTCCAGTCGGTGGCTCATTACGTTTCTGTTCAATTCTGCCATTGCCCTTTTGTCCCGCAGTTTTTCGACCAAGTCGGCCATGCCTTTGTAGGATATTCCTATTCCACGTTCGTCGATTATTTTTTCCATTGCCACAATGTTTCCACTGTTGTCGGAATGTATCACTGGCAGGCCAGCTGCCATATATGTACTCATTCGCGCAGGCAGGTTCAGGTCGTCCCACGTTGCAAGCAGCAGGTTCCCCCCGTTGCTGCTCGTCACATTATGCATCCATCCCGCATCGTATTTTGAGAACTCGCGGGTCCAGTCCGCTGGTGAGACGTGTGGATGAAGATGGAAATGACGGGGGAACTTTTCTCTGTAGTGGTTCAGTAGCTTCGCTCGTGCAATGTGGAAATTTTCTGTATAAAGATGCACATGGACATTGTTTTCTGCAAGAAACCTCAGCCCCTGTGTTCCTATTCCAATCATTCGTCCTGCTATGACAGTGTGTACGTCGCCGTCGCTGGCTGACAATTTCTCCGAGAAGCAGTCCTTGAAATAGTCCTGCTTGGGCAGGTCGCCGTCGAGAATTATCGTCGGAGTATCTTTTTCTGGGAGGAACTGCATGAACCAGTCGCGCACCACCTCGTTGAGGAAAATCCTCACTGCCGCATGGTCGTAGAGCCATACGAGCTTCTCCCACAGCCCCATCCTCACAGCCATGTGAGGCCCTTCCTTCAGATGCCATGCAAATGGAATTTCAGGCACAGCCTTCACTACCTCATACACCCAGCCGATTATCTCTGCATTCAGCATGCCGTAGATTATGTCGGGACGGACCTCTCTGATTCTCTCCCGCCATGTCTCAAAAGGTATGTCTTCAACATGTCCGAAAGGAAGCGGGCCGATGGTAGATATTATGGAGCCTGGCTGCGGATACCACAGTCCGTAAAGCTTGTGCCCAGCCTGCTCAAGGGCGTAGATGCGCTCCGGATTGTAGGCAAGTTCGCCCACAATGAGAATCTTAAGAGGCTTTTCGGCAAGTGCACATTCCGACCGATAGCTGGAATATACCTTTGCCTCATCCCATGTCTTTTCTTTCGATAGGCGTATCCTTAAAGGCGTCTTTGTCTTATAGTGGTTTCTCAGCTTGTTTATTCCTCCGCCATAGCGTTCACTGACCAATTTGTGGCGTTGATGCGGATGCGACGTCCAGCATGTAGTTATCTTTCCTGTCGGGACGAACATTCCTCTGCCAGCGAGTTTCTGCCAGTACATGGCAAACAAGTCTTCGCTAATCCATTCACATCGTTCTGTCCATCTGTCATCTGTCTTGCGGTGAACAGTCTGCACCAGTTGCAGGGGACATCCTCGGCGTTGTCCGTCGGTCTGCGTGTCGGGATTTCGATACAGCGAGTCGCGTGTCTCATAGCGCATACCTGTATATATAAGAATAGCATCGCTGTTTTCACGAAATGCCTTGGCGAGGGCTTCCAAATGCCTCGGGAAATAGTAGTCGTCGGAGGGCAGGTATGCGATATATTCGCCTCGCGCCACGTCGAGACCTTGGTTGAGCGCATGTCCGAGACCGGTGTTCTCAGTGTTACGTATATATGTCACACGCTCATCGGTGAGATAGTCGCCGATAAAGTCCTCCGTCGCGTCAGTGCACCCGTCGTTGACTATTATCAGTTCCCATGCATGGTAAGTCTGTTGCATGAGACTGAGAATAGCACGGCGTATGAATCCGCACTGATTGAATGTCGGCATTATGACAGAAAAACGCACTTCGGGCATGTTCTTTTATATTTCTATGTACGTGTAGAAGATGAATCTGCCCCTGACGATCTGCAACTCGTATTCTCCAAATAGCCACAGGGGAAGGTATAGAATCTGCGAGTTGATGATGGTGGTGTACTCGTCTTCTTCCTCGTCTGTAGGGATGAGCCGTAATGTACAACCATCACACGAGGAATCGAAGAATAGAGCCGCAGCATCCTCATTATAATATACATGAGGTACCATCGGAGGGGCTGGATGAGGATGCCCTTGTTCTATACTTGGATCAAAATATCCTACTTCTCCATCATCTTTCAAACCAAATCCCAGTTCTTCAAATCCTGGAGGTGGATTCTGGTTGTTATACGTTGAGTCGTTCACTTCCTGTGCGTTGGCACAGATTGCTGTCATCATGAAGATGATTAATAATAATTTGTGTTTCATGTCTGTTGTTTAAAGATTGATTTTTTGCAAAATTACAGGCATGAAACTATTATCTGCAAATATTTTCGCAGGAAAAAATAACCCCTTTTTATCCCTTTTTTATCCCCCTTGAGGAAGGGAATGGGCGTAAATGTTTGATTATGAGTAATATAAGGGGATATACTCCTTCTTACCTACCGAGATGGCATGCGTAATAAGGAACGAAAAAGATTATTTTCAATTCTAAATTCACGCTTTTCTCCTGGGGAAAAAAGAGAGAATCTTCAATGAAAAATAGTTCAGATGTTTGCTTTTGCCACTTCGCTTACTAATAGAAATGTGCTGCGAGATTATTCTTTAGGCTTTTGGCATCATCTTTTCCGAATAGTTTCTTGTTTATTTGAATCTTGAGCTTATTAATTTTTGAGCTATTTACATCGAGGATTAAGCATTTATCACCAGGGCGAAAACCTGCACGTATAAGTGCACATACTCTTATCTGCGTTTGTCGCAGCACGTTGTTGTGTGAAATGAATGCATAATATGTTGGATAGCATTCGCGAAAAAGAGACATAAACTGCTCCCAATCGTTGTCGGTAAGGGCATGTTGTCCTTTCTGCGGAAAACAGGAATGACAGAACTTAGAATATATTGCGCTATCCATGAATCGTGCATCAGATTCAACAGACCGGCTAAATGTCACATTTTTCTGCAGGCGTTCTTCTTCTTCGATGAGAGTTTTTAATTCTTTATCTTTTTCTTCAATTTTCCTAAGGTAGTTTTCATGTAAGGAGGCTATCTCCGAACCGATACTTTTGGTATTATCTTTTTCAATTATTATATTACCGGCGCATTTATCTGGAGATTCTTTTTGTTGTTCCTTTTCAATCTTGCCTGTCACTACCTCATCATATTCATACTTCAGAAGTCTGAGGTCGTTCTGTGCATGGTGTATGGCAAGGATGGCGTCATCGTATACTTTCTGTGTCTGACGTTCTCTTTCCTCTTCTGCGATGCGATGTTTTCTGATGATGAAAAGAGCAAAGGCTATTATGCCGAGAGCCAGGAGTAGCAAAGATATTAGTATTAGGATTTTTTCGCGTTCTTTGATATACTTGCTTGTCGCTTCCTCTGCTTGCTTCTTATGTCGGCTGTAGTCGTACATGGCAGTCATCTGTGCCACAGTCTGTGAGTTTTTTGCTAGCCAGGCGGAGTCGTTTGTAGAAGCAAACAGCTTTGCATATTTTGAAATGGAATCAGGGATGTTCTTTTTTTCGTAGGCGGTAAGCAATCCGTAATAGGCCTCTTCTTTTTTTCCTCCATTTAATGCTCTATGAAAATAGAATATTGCAGAATCCGTCTTTTCAACTCCGAGCAAGTAACGTCCTTTGTTGAAATAATGATATTCACGGCCTTTTTCTATGTTCCCATTCTTATCGAAGAGCCCAGACTCGCGTTCGTAGATATCTAAATATTCTTTTGCTTTTTTATAATCAGCTCGGTCGAGATATAAACTTATAGGAGTGATTAGAAGGGTAGCCGCCATATTATCATATCCTAGATATTTGTAATTTTTTCTTGCAGAATCAGCTATGCATAGAACTTTATCTATTTCTTTTGATAATGTATATGCTCTCATTTGTAATTCAAATGATTGCAAGAAACTTATAGTGTCATTATCTTTTTTTGCACATTCTCCTAATACCTTCAACGCCTTTAACTCTTCCTCTGGCAATACCTGTTTGTGGTAGAGGTTTGCCAAATGTCCGTAGATGGATACCATGGTGTAGTAGTCGCAGTCGGCTTGTGTTGTGTCGGCGGCTTCTGCTGCTTTCTGCAGGCATTCGAGCTGCATGGGTGTGTCGCCCAGGTCGCGGTAGGTGCATCCGAGAAGGTAGTAGGCCATCATGCGGTCGTTTGGTGTGCCGTGGCTGTCGTAGTAGCGTGCTATGGCAGTTGCCGTGGAGTCGTCGGTGACGGGGTTGTAGGTGCGTATGCGTGCCACGCCGCGGTAGAGACGGGTGCGCATCTGTTCTGCCCGCGACAGGCGGGTGCTGTCCTGCATGATGCTGTCGGTGATGGCGAGGGCTGTCGCCGGGTCGGTGCGCAGGAGGCTGTCGACGTGCGACAGCGTGCGGCTTGTCTCGCCGCGATGACAGCAGGCGAGGAGCAGTAGGGCGAGAATGAAATAGAAAATCTTACGCATGTCAGTGTGCCACGATTAAATCTGGCGGTAAAGTTACAACGTTTTCTGCAGAAAAACACGAAAAGGACGAAAATATTTTTTTAACACGAATCTTACGAATGACACGAAAAGTATTAACGGGAACTTTTTTAGATCACGAAAAAAAACTAAAAACACGAAAAGGACGAAAATTTATTTTTAAACACTAATCAAAGTATTAACGGGAACTCTTTTAGATTCCGAAAAAAACTAAAAACACGAAAAGGACACGAAAAAAGTTTTAGGATTATTTCGGTGTTTTCGAATGGTTTACTTTACGCTTCGCACAGTGACCGTTGGTTCGGGATAAATAAAAACACTAATCGCACGAATGACACTAATAGTATTAACGATAACGGGAACGATAACGGGAACGATAACGAAAAACGATGACGAAAGGACGATGACGAATTATTCGCTGCGCTCAACAGCACGTTCCTTCAGCGAGCGCAGTGAGCTAACTCCCATTTTTTCGCTTCGCTCAACAGCACGTTCCTCCCATTTTTTCGTCGAAGACTCAACAGTAAGCTCCTCCTGAAGTTGAGCACTTGCGAAACTTGAATCAATATCTATTCCCGATGCGTGAAACAATTTTTGGGTGTTGCCTTTTGGTTTACCAAAAGGGGCTGAAATTTTGTATGAAAAAATTTGGAATCTAGAGAGCAAAAACATGCTTTCGGGAGTGAAAAAGTGGGTTGCCGGCATTAAAGAGGCCCTTTAATGGCATTAACCCAATGGGTTGATCGCATCAAAGAGGCCCTTTAATGCCATTAGAAAGCCTCTTTAATGAGAGAAAATGTGTTCTGTATCTCCGATTTATTATTCGGTTTTTCAGTCCTTTAAGGCTTCCCGGATGGGTTGTTTCCGTTAAGCGGCTGTGAGTCAGATGGTTGTAAAAAGTGCTCAAAACTCGCGTATTTCCGACTAAATATTTTTCGGTTCGAAATTCTTCGATTCTTGCGACGGTTTTTAAACAAAAAGTTGACGCATGTTTTTCAACCCATTGTGGACGTTTTTCCGTGAAACAATCGGGCTGAAATATGTAAAATGAAAAATGAAACTGTTTGCTGAAGTACATGAAAAGCCCCTTCCTAACCTCCCTCGAGGGGGAGGAAAAGCCCCTTCCTGGCCTCCCCAAGGGGGAGGAACCACGACGCAGAAGATAATTGAATGACAAGCAGGGACGGGCCTCATGCCGTCAGCAATAAACTTTTCCCCGTGTATTTCATTTTGCTGATGAACATGAAGCCCATTCCTACTTTGGAGAGGAGGATGTGTTATTACCTTGATTCTGTTGTGCGTGTTTCACTTTCTGGGAAACTTTTTTATTGCTTCATTATCAATTGTTTTCCAAAACGGAAAACTTTTTCACATTTTTTTATCGAAAAATTTACTAAAATGATTTCCGTATACGAGATATTAAGTGTAATTTTGCAGACAATGGAAAAGAAAACTACTTATACATTCGACGAGGCTACCCAAGGTGCCCTCGAATATTTCGGTGGTGATGCTCTTGCCGCCCGTGTGTGGGTGAGCAAGTATGCCATGAAGGACAGCTATGGCAACATCTACGAGCAGTCGCCCGACGACATGCACCACCGCATAGCTGCAGAAATTGCACGCATAGAGAAGAACTATCCCAATGCGCTGACCGAGGAGCAGGTGTTTGAACTCCTCGACCACTTCCGCTACGTTGTGCCTGCCGGTAGTCCGATGACAGGCATCGGCAATAACTATCAGGTGGCAAGCCTCAGCAACTGCTTCGTCATCGGCATGGATGGCGACGCCGACTCCTACGGTGCAGTGATGAAGACCGACGAGGAGCAGGTGCAGCTGATGAAGCGACGCGGTGGAGTGGGGCACGACCTCAGTGGACTGCGTCCCGCGGGATGTCCGGTGAACAACTCTGCGCTGACAAGCACAGGACTGGTGCCCTTCATGGAGCGCTACAGCAACTCCACACGTGAGGTGGCACAGGACGGACGCCGTGGGGCATTGATGCTCTCCGTAAGCATTAAGCACCCCGACAGCGAGGCTTTCATCGACGCAAAGATGACCGAAGGCAAGGTGACGGGAGCCAACGTCTCGGTGAAGATCGACGACGAGTTTATGCGTGCAGCAACAGAAGACAAGACCTACACGCAGCAGTTCCCGATAGACAGCGACACGCCGATAGTGAAGAAAGAGATAAGCGCCAAGGCCCTCTGGGAGAAGATCGTGCACAACGCATGGAAGAGTGCCGAGCCCGGCGTGCTCTTCTGGGACACCATCCTGCGCGAGAGCATTCCCGACTGCTATGCCGACCTCGGCTTCCGCACCGTGAGCACCAATCCCTGTGGCGAGATTCCCCTCTGTCCGTACGACTCCTGCCGGCTGCTGTGCCTGAACCTCTACAGCTACGTGGAGAATCCTTTCACTCCGCAGGCACGCTTCGACTTCGACCTCTTCCGCCGCCATGTGGCAATGGCCCAGCGCATCATGGACGACATCGTTGACCTCGAGCTGGAGAAGATTGACGCTATAATCAACAAGGTGAAGACCGACCCCCAAGACGACGAGGTGAAACAGACCGAGCTGAACCTCTGGGAGAAGATACGCAAGAAGAGCGGCATGGGTCGCCGTACGGGCGTGGGTATCACTGCCGAAGGCGATATGATTGCCGCCCTCGGACTGCGCTATGGCACCCAGGAAGCCACCGACCTCTCCGTCAGCGTTCACCGCACCCTCGCCCTGGCCGCCTACCGCTCGTCGGTGGAGATGGCAAAGGAGCGCGGAGCATTTGCCATCTACGACGCAAAGCGCGAGGAGAAGAATCCGTTCATCCTCCGCCTCAAAGATGCCGACGGCGAGCTATATGCCGACATGAAGAAATACGGTCGCCGCAACATTGCATGCCTCACCATCGCCCCCACTGGCACCACCAGTCTCATGACACAGACCACGAGCGGCATAGAGCCCGTGTTCATGCCCGTGTATAAACGCCGCCGCAAGGTGAACCCCAACGACGCCGACGTACGCGTAGACTATGTCGACGAAGTCGGCGACTCGTTCGAGGAATACATCGTCTACCATAAGAAATTCCTCACATGGATGGAAGTGAACGGTATCGATACCACCAAGAACTACAGCCAGGAGGAGATCGACGAGCTCGTCAGCCGCTCACCATATTATAAAGCTACGGCCAACGACGTGGACTGGCTCATGAAGGTGAAGATGCAGGGCGAGATACAGAAGTGGGTCGACCACTCTATCAGCGTCACGGTGAACCTGCCGTCCGACGTCGACGAGCAGCTGGTCAATCAGTTGTATGTCGAAGCCTGGCGCTCGGGATGCAAGGGATGCACCATCTACCGCGACGGAAGCCGCTCGGGAGTGATGATTTCTGCCGAGAAGAAAGACAAGAAGAAAGAGTCCGTTGCCGCGGTCGCTGCCGAAGTGGTGCACCCCGAAGTGACCGAGGTGCGCCCGCAGGTGCTCGAGTGCGACGTGGTGCGATTCCAGAACAACAAAGAGAAGTGGGTCGCCTTCGTAGGACTGCTCAACGGATACCCCTATGAGATATTCACCGGACTGCAGGACGACGATGAAGGCATCGTGCTCCCGAAGACTGTTACGAAGGGAAAGATACTGAAGCAGACCAATGAAGACGGTACCCGCCGCTATGACTTCCAGTTTGAGAACAAGCGCGGATATAAGACGACCGTCGAGGGACTCTCAGAAAAGTTCAATCCCGAATACTGGAACTATGCCAAGCTCATCTCAGGTGTGCTGCGCTATCGCATGCCTATCGACCGCGTGATAAAGCTCGTGGCGTCGCTCCAGCTGAAGGATGAGAGCATCAACACCTGGAAGAACGGTGTGGAGCGCGCTCTGAAGAAATACATTGTCGACGGCACGCAAGCCAAGGGCCAGTGCTGTCCTAACTGCGGTCAGGAGACGCTCGTCTATCAGGAGGGCTGCCTGATCTGCACAAACTGCGGAGCCAGCCGCTGCGGATAGCCTATGAAGATGACCGAGAGCTACATCCTGCTCGACGACCTCAGGTTCCACGCCTACCACGGCGTGCTGGAGCAGGAACACCTGACGGGCAACGACTACAGCGTTACGCTCCGCGTGGGATGCGACATGTATGGGGCCGTGGAGAGCGATGTGTTCGACAAAACCGTGGGCTACGAGGATGTCTATCGGATAGTGAAGGAAGAAATGACCACACCGTCGGCACTCGTGGAGCACGTGGCCGGACGCATCGCAAGACGACTGGCAAGGGAATACCCGCAGATATCGTCGCTCACGGTGAAGGTCATGAAACTCAATCCCCCGATGGGTGCCCAGTGCAAAGGTGCCGGGGTGGAACTGCATTACAAATTCTGAATGCTTGCGAGATAATTAATTGATAAGTAAAATGAGAAAGATACTGCTCCTCATATTATATATATTATTATTATTTGCAGCGGCACCCTCGAGTGCGGCAAATAAGAAGTTCACCCTTGTCATCGATGCCGGACATGGCGGCAAGGATCCTGGTTGTAGGGGCAGCTATTCAAAGGAGAAAGACCTTACACTGAAAGCTGCGCTTGCACTCGGGAAACTTATCGAGGATAAATGCCCCGACATGAAGGTTGTCTATACCCGCAAGTCAGATGTGTATCTGGAACTGAGCAAGCGTGCCGAGATTGCCAATCGCAACAAGGCCGACCTGTTTATATCTATCCATATAAATGCTGTTCCCGGAGGTAAGATTGTAAGAGGATACCAGACATGGACTCTCGGACGGGGAGAGACAACGGGAAAGAAGGGCATAATGGAGAACCTCGACGTGGCTAAGCGTGAGAACTCGGTGATATTCCTCGAGAAAGACTACAAGCAGACATATAAGGGCTTCGACCCTAATTCGCCCGAGAGCAATATAATGTTCGAGTTTTTGCAAGACCACAACATGGAGAAGAGCGTTGAGCTGGCAAAGTATCTGCAATCGACAGTCTGCGCTGCCACCGGTCGTCAGAACCAAGGAGCTCACCAGAACAACCTTGCTGTGCTGCGCTTGACATCGATGCCCGGTTGTCTGTGTGAACTCGGATTCATCTCCACTCCCGACGAGGAGAACTTTATGAACTCAGCGGAGGCGCCCTCTCTCTATGCACGCGGAATTTATCAGGCGATAATGAAATACAGGGCAAAATACGACAAGAACATCACCGTCCCGTTTGAGCCCACCGTTGAGCCCGAGCTGTCGATCCCGTCGGCAGTATCTGGTCGCGGCGACATCTCTGCTCCCGAGAAACCGCAGCCCGTGCCCGAGCCACAGCCACAGACGGAATCTGCCCAGCCCGAGACGGTGGAGATGCCGCCTTCGCCCGAACCACAGCCCGAGCCGGCACAGGCAGAAGAAGCGCCCGCGATACTGTTCAAGGTGCAGATCCTCGCTTCCGACAGTCCGCTGAAGGCAGGGTCGCCGCAGTTTAAGGGACAGACGGAGGTAGACTCCTACCGCGAAGGGGGAATGGTGAAATACACCGTAGGCGCATCGCCTGAGTACTCTGATATAAAGAAACTCAAGTCGCAACTCGCCGAGAAATTCCCGCAGGCGTTCATCGTAGCTTTCCGTGGCACGGAGAAAATACCTGTCGCAGAGGCACTGAAAGAATTGAAGAAATAAATAACTGGAATAGCTAAGCTGTTTTTACACCTACATTTTTATATGAAGATATCAAAAGAAATTCGCATCGCAATCGTAGCAATACTTGGCATAGTCGTTCTTTTCTACGGACTGCAGTTCCTTAAAGGCATGGCAATGTTTTCCGACGACAATAACTACTACATCCACTTCGACGACGTCAGTGGTCTTGGAGTCTCCAGTCCCATCTATTCCGACGGCTACCAGGTCGGCGTGGTCAAAGGGGTGAAGTACGACTACAGCCACAAGAAGCCGACGATGGTAGAGGTCGGCCTCGACAAGAAAATGATCGTTCCCGTCGGTTCCGAAGCCGTCATCGAGAGCGACATGCTCGGCAATGTGCGCGTCAGTATGCGCCTCGGTGATCTCAGTGGCGGCACCCTCAAGCCTGGCGACGTGATAGAAGGCCACGTCGATGGCGGCACGCTGAGCAGCGTTGCCGCTCTGTTGCCATCGGTGGAGAAGATGATCCCTAAGCTCGATTCAATAATGGGAAGCATCAACACCCTTCTCGCCGACCCGTCGCTGACGCGCTCCGTTCACAACGTTGAGGCGATAACAGCCGACCTTACAGCCTCCACGAAGCAGTTCAACACACTCCTTGCCGAGCTCAACCGCGACGTGCCTCGGATGGTTACCAAGGCCGACACTCTTCTCGGCAATACCTCACGACTTACTGGAAACCTCGCAGCTGTTGATGTCGACGCTACGATGAAGAAACTCAACGCCACGCTCGACAACATGCAGGACCTCTCCTCGCAGCTCGCAAACAACAACGGCACCCTTGGCAAGCTGATGCGCGACAGCAAGCTCTACGACAATCTCAACGCCACAGCCGTCGCCGCCGACTCGCTGCTCAACAACTTCAGGGCTCATCCGAAGCGATACGTACACTTCTCTGTCTTCGGTAAGAAGGACAAATAGCAGCCTCGTTCGTATGCTCTGGTTATAGTACATGGGCTTTGTACGCGGAGTACAAAGCCCATGTACTGCGAGTACAAGCCCCATGTACTGCGAGTTGAAAGCCTTTGTACTTTGCCATGCCATCCTTCCCTGTCAGCCCAATGGTTCTTTCCGGCCGGTCCGACAGCCTTTCCTTGCAGTCTCGTGTCGTGCTGTCTGCGCCGCTAAGAACAAAGATTTCCGCTTTTTTTACACAAGAGAGTTGTTGATGACATTGTGAAGAAAAAGCGTCGGAAGGCTTTCTATATAGATTTTGTATAAATAACATCTTTTCTTGTTTCACGTGGTTGCTTTTGCTCTTAAAGTGTTAATTTTTCGGCAGTTTGTACTCGAAAAATAATTGTTTCACTGTGAAAGTTGTTTACTTTATGCTAATTGGTTTAACTATTTGATTATTATATATTTCCTAAAATCAAAAGACGCAAAAAACGGAAAAATCGGATAAAACGTGTAAAGTGTTTAAATATGGCATTTTATGAAAAAGTGCGATGTTGCTATAATGTTTACGCTCTTGTTTTTTCTATAATTCTTTTTTAATTTTGCAGACGATGATAGCAGTTTAAACTATCAACGTCGTTTCGGACAACACGTGGCCATTAGTGCCGACGGGATACGATGAGCCACTGGTTGCCGAACAGATCAATTAAATCAGAAGCAGATGAACGAAAGTCCTAAAGCTCTTTGGGACGAGTGTCTTGCGCTCGTTAAGCGAAACGTCTCAGAGCAACAATATAGCACATGGTTCCAGCCCATCGTATGCGAGTCGTACGATGAGGCTACTCGGACGCTGATGCTACAGGTGCAGAGCCACATGATTGTGGAGTACCTGGAGGGCAACTTTGCCGATCTGCTTCGCAAGGTGTTCCAGCGTGTATTCCGAGGCAAGATTGTCCTGAAGTATCGCGTGCTGGCAGTGGCGCATCCCGAGACTGCGGTGGAGTATACAGCCGACGAGTCCTACGTGCGTCGCGAGCAGCCGCTGACGAAGCAGGCCAACAAGGCGCCGACGGTGTTCGACGCTGCAAGGAACTCGCAGTTTGATTCATATCTGAATCCGCGGCAGACGTTCAACAACTACATTGAGGGTACGAGCAACAAGCTTCCCCGCACGGTGGGACTGTCGATAGCCGAGCATCCGAGCAACGTCACGTTCAACCCGCTGTTCGTCTTCGGACCGTCTGGATGTGGAAAGACACACCTTATTAATGCCATAGGCGTACGCACGAAGCAATTGTATCCTCAGCGCCGCGTGCTTTACATCAGCGCACGGCTGTTCCAAGTGCAGTACACCGATTCTGTCCGCAACCGCACGACCAACGACTTCATCAACTTCTATCAGTCGATAGACATGCTCATCGTCGACGACGTGCAGGAGTGGCTCACTGCCACGAGCACGCGTGAGACGTTCTTCCACATTTTCAACCATCTCTTCCGCACCGGCAAGCAGATCATCCTTGCCTGCGACCGTCCGCCTGTCGAGCTCGTCGGGATGAACGAAAGGCTCATCACGAGGTTCTCCTGCGGACTGATTGCCGAGATAGAGAAGCCCAACGTGCAGTTGTGCGTCGATATCCTTCACAGCAAGATGAAGCGCGACGGTCTGTCGATACCTGAGGACGTGGTGCGTTTCATCGCTGAGACAGCCAATGGCAGTGTGCGCGATCTGGAAGGTGCCATCAACGGCCTGCTGGCCTATTCGGTGGTCTACAACACTGAGATCGACATACGTCTTGCCGAGCGTGTGGTGAAGCGGGCAGTGAAGAGCGACGACAATCCGCTCACGATAGACGACATCGTGGGTGCCGTCTGCGATCGCTTCGGCATCAGTGCCGACGACCTCAACGGCCAGTCGCGCCGAAGAGAGTTTGTCGTTCCCCGCCAGGTGGCAATGTATATGGCACAGAAGTTCACTCGCATGCCTGCGGCAAGGATAGGAAAGCTTGTCGGCGGGCGCGACCACAGCACTGTGATCCACAGCTGCCACAACGTGGAGAAGCGACTCTCGGCGGATTCCGAGTTTGCTACATTGCTCGACGAGATCGAAAAGTCGTTCAAGCTGAAGAGCTGATCTTTGAGGAGTGTGGAGTGAGGATTCTTTTCTCCCTTCGACCGTATGCTGGGGACAGAGGCCGTCGGTTGAGGAGCGTGGAACGAGCATTTATCAGAATGGCGGAGCGGGATGCCTTTGCAATCCTGCTCCGCCAAGTTTTATTTCCCAAGGGTCTTAGGGCTTGTAGCAATTTTATAGGAACCATCGTCCCTAAGTTTTTTTTTCTTATTTCAATCTTACCTCTGCGCCTGCCATTATCCATAGTCCTGGCTGCCGCACGCCGCCGAGGTCGTAGTAGCGGTGGGCGGTGAGGTTGTCGCCTTTCATCCAGAGGGAATACTTGTCGGTGTTCCACGCGATGCGGCAGTCGATCTTGGCATACGGGTGGTAGCCGTTCATGCGCTGTTGCCACCGGAAGGCCCACGTGGCCGAAAGGTTGCGCCAGATATGGTGGTCGACCTGGGCGGTGAACTTGTGGCGTAGATACTCGAGTGCATAGAGCGATTTCCAGATTGGCTGACCGGTGGAATGACGCTGATGGATGTAGGAGTATGACAGCCGGATGTTTTTCAGGAATCCCTGTTGCCATATTTTCCCCATTTTGAGTGTCACGTCGGCATCGATGCCGAGATTGTTCAGCCGTCCGATGTTCATGGCGTGGTATTGCTTGGAGGTCTCGTCGGGGTAGACCCAGTCGATCATATCCCGTCCTCGGCTGTAGAACATGCTCAGCGAGGCGTTTGAGATGGGGTTGTCTGTCTGTGCTCCGATTCTCATCATAGTGTTTCTCTCCGGTCGCAGGCTGTCGTCGCCTTTCTGGATTGCGTTGGCGATGTAGAGGTCGGTGAACGTCGGCAGTCGGAGGCCTTTGTTTACTGATGCGAATATTTTCCACTCTGCTGTCGGGCGATATGCTGCGTCGATGCCTGGGTAGAATCTTATGCTGCTGTCGAGTCCGGTGTTTCTGATGGCGGTCATTCCTACGGAGAGTGACAGCTGTTGCATGACGATGTTGTGCTCGAGTGTAATCGACGAGTTTGTGCGTCCTGCTTTGCGGTTGTATTTCCGTGAGCTGTTTCTGATGTCTTTCCACTTGCTTTCGTCCATTGGCAGTCCGTAGGCTGTGGAAAGTATGTGGTCTCTTGCTATGTCGAATCCTATCGTCGTGCGTCCCAGTGTCCATGCTGTGCTGGCGTTGAGTTGCAGTCCGTAGTTGTCGGTGCGGTGGAGGTTCTCGCCGTTTTCGGCTCCTGTGAGTCCTCGTGTGAGCTGATAGTGGTCGATGTCGCGATGGGCATAGAGCGTCGGTGAGATCAGGATTCGTGTGCCTGGTATTGCTACGTCGGCGCCTACGGAGGCGATGATTCGGCGCGTGGTCTCGTATTGGTTATTGAAGCGTGCGGTGTAGAACGTGCTTGCTCCGAAGTCTCTCGACGAGATGCCTGCTTGCCAGCGCAGCAGGAGGCTGGTTTTCGAGATGCTGCCCTGCCAGTATGCGCGTCGCATGTGGAAGTCGCTGTTCTCTGTACCGCCGTCGCTTTGTCCGTAGCCTGTGGCAATCATCGTCTTTAGTGCTCCTTTGCTGAGTGCCATGGTTGCTTCGGTTGCTGCCGTGCCGTAGCTTCCTCCCTCGGCGCGCAGACTGATGCCCGACGTTTTCGGCCGCCGGGTGACGATGTTTATCGCTCCTGCGAATGCCGATGCTCCCATCAGTCGGGCTGCGGGCCCACTGACGATTTCGATTCTCTCAATGTCGGAAATGCTTACTGGGAAGTCGGTGGCGTTGTGCCCTGTCTGTGCACTGCTGAGGTTCATACCATTCAATAGAATGGCCGTCTGGTCGAATGTGCCGCCGCTTGTTGCTATGTCCGTCTGAATACCAAAGGCCCCGCGCTGCCGGACATCTACGCCCGTGACCTGTTTTAGGATGTCGCTGATGCTGTTAGCCTCCGCACGTTCTATCTCGTCGCGGCTGACCACGGTCACCATCCTTGCTGCCTCTGCCGCAGTGAGCGGCGCTCGCGAGCCGGTGATGGTCACCTCGTCGAGACCGATGGGAGCACGCTTCAGCGAGTCGTCGGCCAATTCCGTGCGCACACTGATGCCGTCGGCCTTGGCATGCTTCAGCGTACTGACGCTGAGCACTCCGATGATGACCACCTTCCCCAGGCACGCAAAGAGAGCGTAGCTCTTATGCGAGAAATGCCTGAAGACGAGTGGCTTCGTCGGGTTGAAACGTTGCTTTTTCATCTTGTTGTTTGAATTAAGTGTGTTGAAATCGTCTGCGAAGTTAGTCATTTTAATGCTAACGGCCAAGTTGCAGGCTGTTTTTCTGCTCCCGTTCGGGCCTTGATAGACGGGCATTGCATCGTACAGACTGCAGTACATGGTTCTTGTACTTGCAGTACATGGGCTTTGTACTCGGCGTACATGAACTTTGTACTCGGGGTACATGGCCTTTGTACTGAAGACAGATGGTTACGACGGCTGTGTCGTGTTGCTTCTCTGTTTGTCGGAGAAAGCATCTCCGGCGCTCATGTTCCAACTATAGGAAAGACAATAAAAATGCTTTTTTTGCGTTTTTATTTTTGCTCTCCGCTCGACTTGCACTAACTTTTCCAGCCTTCGGCTGAAGAAGTTAGGATGCACCTCGGCAGAAAAAATAAATAGATTTATTTTGTTCTGCTCTCGGTTTTCACTAACTTTGCACATTATATATATTATTAGTCGATGAAAAAGTTTTGTTTTCTATGCATGATATTTGCGCTGATGGCTTTTGCTGAGTCTTCGGCTCAAGACCTTCTTCCCTCCATCAGTCCCACGGCACGGTTCTATGCCGTCGACGGCACCGAGGATGAAGGCACGTCGTATTCCGGTTCGGCACCCCTGCGGGCACAGTTCTTTGCCAACGCCGAGCACACGGCCGGATGGGATGCCCACTACGAGTGGCGCTTCACTCTCGAGGGCGAAGACGAACCATATCTGAAGCGATTCGAGGAGGACACGGAGTTTACGTTCACGAAGGCAGGCGGGCACAGAATCGTTCTCTATGCCGTCTTCGTGCAAGGCAACGACACCGTGAAGTTTACAGAAGAGTACTGGGAAACGGCAGCACCATTGACAGTCGGAATATCGGAAAGCAAACTGGAATTTCCAAATGCCTTTTCTCCCAACAACGACGGCCACAACGAATACTATCAGGCCAAAGGCACTAAAGACGGCAACGGCCCGCAGAGTATCGTAGAATTTGAGGCCCACATCTTCAACCGTTGGGGGCAGAAGCTCTATTCGTGGACCGACTGCTACACCTACGAGGCAGGCTGGGATGGTAAATACAAGGGCAAGCCCGTGAAGGATGGCGTCTATTACGTGCTGGTGAAGGCACGTGGCGCCGACGGAAGAAAGTTCAACATAAAACGCGACGTTAACCTGCTTCGCGGAGTCAGAGAGGGCGACACTTATGGAACAGAATAACTGATGGCAGGAAAGATAAGTGTTCTCGGTGCACGCGTCCACAATCTGAAGAATGTGGACGTCGATATCCCACGCAATTCATTGACCGTTATCACCGGACTCTCAGGGTCGGGCAAGTCATCATTGGCCTTCGACACCATCTATGCCGAGGGACAACGCCGATACATAGAGACCTTCTCGGCCTATGCCCGCAACTTCCTCGGCGGGATGGAGCGGCCCGACGTCGACAAGATAACGGGACTCAGCCCCGTGATAAGCATCGAACAGAAGACCACCAACAAAAACCCGCGCTCCACCGTGGGTACTACCACCGAAATCTACGACTACCTCCGACTGCTCTACGCCCGCGCCGGAACAGCCTACAGCTACCTCTCAGGCGAGAAAATGCAGAAGTACACCGAGGAGCAAGTTGTAGAGATGATCCTCTCCGACTACGCCGACAGGCAGATCTACATCCTCGCTCCCCTCGTCCGTCAACGCAAGGGACACTACAGAGAACTCTTCGAAAGCATGCGCAAGAAAGGCTATCTCTATGTGCGCGTCGACGGCGAGATACAAGACATCGTGCGAGGCATGAAGGTAGACCGCTATCAGAACCACAACATCGAGGTGGTGATAGACAAGCTGAAAGTGGCCGGCAAGGACGATGAACGCCTGCGCCGCACCGTGGAGACAGCACTCCGGCAAGGCGACGGATCGCTCATGATCCTCGACAAGGCAACGGGAGAACTGCGCAACTATTCGCGACGACTCATCGATCCCGTGACAGGACTCTCCTACGGCGAGGCCGCTCCAAACATCTTCTCCTTCAACTCGCCCGAAGGCGCATGCCCCTACTGCAAAGGACTGGGAACAGTGAACGAGATCGACCTCGACAAGGTGATGCCCAACAAAAGCGTGAGCATCGCCGACGGAGGAATAGCCCCGCTGGGGAAACAGAAAAACCAGATGATATTCTGGCAGATAGCATCCCTGCTCAGTAAGTACGACCTCGACATCCGCACACCCCTGAAAGAGATACCCGACGAGGCAATACGCGAGATCCTCTACGGTTCGCTCGAGAGCGTGAAGATATCAAAAGACCTCGTGCATACATCATCCGACTATTTCACCACCTACGACGGAGTGATTAAATACCTGCGCATGGTGATGGACAACGACGACAGTGCCAGCGGCCAGAAGTGGGCCGACCAGTTCCTCGAAAGCACTGTATGCCCCGAATGTAAAGGCCAGCGACTGAAGCGAGAATCGCTCTCATACAAGATTTGGGACAAGAACATCGCCGAAGTGTCAGCCCTCGATATCGACGACCTGCGCCAATGGCTCGCCAAGGCAGAACAGCACATGAGCCCCGCAGAAGGCAAAATTGCCCACGAGATAATAAAGGAACTCCTCTCACGGGTGGACTTCCTCCTCGAAGTGGGACTCGACTACCTCGCCCTCAACCGCCCATCGGCATCGCTCTCCGGAGGTGAAAGCCAGCGCATAAGGCTCGCCACACAGATAGGATCGCAACTCGTGAACGTGCTCTATATCCTCGACGAACCAAGCATCGGACTCCATCAGCGCGACAACGAACGGCTCATCGGGTCGCTCAAGGAACTGCGCGACATTGGAAATACCGTCATCGTCGTAGAGCACGACAAAGACATGATGCTCGCCGCCGACTACATCGTCGACGTAGGCCCGAAGGCAGGGCGCAAGGGAGGGGAGATCGTGTTCCAGGGAAAACCGTCGGACATGCTCCTCACCAATACGCTCACAGCCGACTATCTCTCCGGCAAGCGCGAGATTGCTGTCCCTGCAGAACGGCGCAAAGGCAACGGAAAGACAATCACTGTGCGTGGGGCAACGGGAAACAACCTGAAGAATATCGACGTCAGCTTCCCCCTCGGCACGCTGATAGTGGTCACGGGAGTGAGCGGAAGCGGAAAGTCTACCCTCATCAACGAGACCCTGCAGCCCGCCCTGAGCCAGCATTTCTATCGATCGCTGAAACGTCCGATGCCGATGAAAGCAATCGAGGGAATGGACAATGTCGACAAAGTGATCAACGTCGACCAATCGCCCATCGGCCGCTCTCCACGCAGCAATCCCGCCACATACACCGGAGTGTTCTCAGATATACGTTCGCTGTTCGTCGGCCTCCCAGAGGCTAAGATACGCGGATATAAACCCGGACGCTTCTCGTTCAACGTGAAAGGCGGGCGGTGTGAAGCGTGCGGAGGCAACGGATATAAAAACATTGAGATGAATTTCCTGCCCGATGTGATGGTTCCTTGCGAAGTGTGCCATGGGAAACGATACAACAGGGAGACGCTCGAAGTGAGGTATAAAGGAAAGAGCATTGCCGACGTGCTCGACATGACCATAAACCAGGCGGTGGAGTTCTTCGAAAACGTGCCGCACATCTTGCAGAAGATCAAGACGATACAAGATGTCGGACTCGGATATATAAAGCTTGGTCAGCCGTCCACCACGCTGTCGGGCGGCGAGAGCCAGCGTGTGAAACTGGCGGCAGAACTGTCGCGGCGCGATACCGGACGAACGCTCTACATTCTCGACGAACCCACCACGGGGCTGCATTTCGAGGACATACGCGTGCTCATGGAAGTGTTGCAGCGGCTTGTCGACCGAGGAAATACGGTGATAATCATCGAGCACAACCTCGACGTCATAAAGCTTGCCGACTACATAATCGACATGGGACCCGAGGGTGGTCGCAATGGCGGCACCGTTCTCTCTGCAGGTACACCGGAGGAGGTGGCAATGTCGGAGAAGGGATATACGCCTCGCTTCCTGCGACGGGAGCTGGGGATGGAGCCATAGAAAGAAGAAACGAAAAAGGAGTCGTGATGCTCAGAATCAGGCATTACGACTCCTTTGTTTTGTCAGTGGACGTAGGTCAGACTGGAATGTCTTGCGGTTCTTCCGTGAAGACGTCCTCTGCTTTCACGATTTCGTCGTCGTCGAACCACTTTGCAAGCTTCGCCTTCGCCTTTCCTTTGATTTCGTCGGTCACGTCGCCCCACACTTTCTCCAGCACAAAGAGTAGCACAGCCAGGTCGTCGCCAAGCCCGGCAATGGGGATGATGTCGGGCATTGCATCGATAGGAGCGACGAGGTAACCCAGGGCTCCGATAATGATGGCTTTGTCTTTCAGCGACACCTTGTCGCTCTGTAGAGTGTAGTAGAGCACCAAGGCAGCGTAAACGAGTTTGCTGCCGGCGCGCTTGGCAATCTTCGACACCTTATCCACGAAGGCATTCTCCGTGAATTTGTCCTTGTATTGGATAAAATCGTTTATATCCATGTCTTTTTTTGTAATTATTTCTTTTTTACTATATTATAGAGGCGTGCGGTCTGTATGCAAATGCATTGCGGCTTTGTGCCTCTTGTATTATTTCATAAAAAAGCAAGCAGTGGCCCTGTAAGCCGGGTTCTGTGCGCCGGGTCGTTTGACCTGGCGTGTCTGTCATTTATCTACTCCGCAAGTCACCTCGCGGCTCTAGCGTTCTACCCTCCGTCGTTGCCTAAGCATCGGGCGGGCAGCCCTCAGACGACGGTATACGCGAACTTGCAGCCTCCAGCCGGCACAGCCCAGTGGTCACCCACTGGCTGGTGGTCTCTTACACCACCTTCTCACCCTTACTCCTACAAGGAGCGGTCGTTCTCTTCTGCCTGAGCCTGCCGTCACCGACAGCTTCTACTTTCGGAAGTGGAGAGCCCTATGCTGCCCGGACTTTCCTCTCGCGGATTTCTCCGCCAGCGACAGACCGGACTACTGCTTACGGCCGACAAAGTTAGTGCAAGCCGAGCGTAAAACAAAAGATTTTGTTCTTTTTTTTTACCGAGGCGCAGCCTAACTTCTTCATTTTTATATTGTAAAAGTTAGTGCAAGCCGAGTGAATAAAACAAAGCCGAGTCGTTGAGCAAAGCGAGAAAACTGAGACACCATCTGCTCTTATCCTGAGTGAGAAAAGAAGTGACAATCCTTTCTGGATATAAGAGAAAACTAAACAAAAATCAATTTTGTTAATAACGGAAACGAAATTGTTAATTCCGAAAAACTGATTGTTAAATAGGAATAAAGATGTATGTCAAATTGTCGGTTTAAAGATTTTTGCCATTATTTTTGCATTCGAAAAAACAGATATGGACAGCCGTGTGCTGTCAGTAATAGTATGTTGGTGTTGTCAGCAAACTAATAACTATATAAGGAGAGAACATTAAACAGGAAGTTAAACATTAAAAAGGTAAATAAGAAAATGAAGAAGATTTCAAGCACAGTATCGAAAATCCTACTCTGTGGATTATGTCTTGCGGCAGTAGCATTCTCTGCCGGTACGTTCATGAAAGTAAACGCCAGTCAGCCCGCAGCTCCTATTGCCGGACAGCCTGTCGACCTCACCTATGCTGCCGAAAAGGCGCTGCCCACGGTGGTTCATATTCTGAACACACGCAACAGCAAGGTGCAGGAAGTGGAAGTGCAGAGCGATCCGTTCAGCGATTTCTTCAACGATCCTTTCGGATTCTTCGGCAATCCTAACAACGGACAGGGTGGCAAGCAGAAGCGTCAGGTGCGCACACCAAAGCAGCAAGGTTCTGGCTCGGGTGTGATCATCTCTGCCGACGGATATATAGTGACTAACAATCACGTGGTTGAGGGTGCCGACGAACTGACCGTTACACTCAACGATAATAAAGAATACTCAGCACGCATCATCGGTGCTGACAAGACTACCGACCTCGCTTTGATAAAGATCGACGGCTCCAATCTGCCGGCTATCGCCATTGCCAACAGCGACGACCTGAAGGTTGGCGAGTGGGTGATTGCCGTGGGTAACCCGTTTAATCTCACAAACACTGTCACAGCAGGTATCGTCAGTGCTAAGGCACGCACACTTGGAGCAAACGGTGTGGAGTCGTTCATTCAGACCGATGCTGCCATCAACCGTGGTAACTCGGGCGGTGCGCTCGTCAATACCCGTGGCGAGCTCGTGGGCATCAACGCCATGCTCTACTCTGAGACGGGCTCTTATGCCGGCTACGGCTTCGCCATTCCGACGGCTATAATGAATAAGGTGGTCGACGACCTGAAGAAGTATGGCACCGTGCAGCGTGCTATGATCGGCATTGCCGGACAAGATGTGAAGACATATATCGACATGCAGAAGCAGCAGGACAAGGAAGAGCCCGACCTCGGAACGATGGAAGGCGTCTATGTGGCTGAGGTTACCGACGGCGGAGCAGCTGCAGAGGCTGGCATAGAGAAGGGCGACGTGATCACTGCCGTTGATGGTCAGAAGATTACGAAGTTTGGTGAGCTCACCGCTGTGATGGCCAACAAGCGTCCTGGAGAGAAGGTCACCATCACCTATCTGCACAACAAGAAGAAGATGACCAAGACCGTCACCCTGAAGAATGAGCAGGGCAACACCGAGATAGTGAAGAAGGCCGACCTCGATGTACTCGGAGCTAACTTCCGTGTCGTAACTGACCAGCAGAAGCAGAATCTTGAGATAAGCTACGGCCTCGAAGTCATCAAGGTGAACAACGGTCGCATGAAGGACGCCGGAGTGCCAAAGGGATTCATCATCCAAAAGGTGAACGACGAGCCTATCCGCAGCATCGAGCAGCTGGAAGACATCGTGAAGTCGACATCCACCAGCAAGGAGCCCGTGCTCTGGATCACAGGTGTGTATCCGACAGGAAAGAAGGGATACTTCACCGTTCCTCTGAAAGACTAAAAGACTGACAATATGTCAGTGTGACATACGCATAGCACAATCCCCCGAGCAAAACAAGCCCGGGGGATTTTTTGTGCTAATGACATTATCTTCAACAGTGACAGGTATTTTAAATTATTTAACTTTTTGCGGGGTGGGGTATTTAACTATTATTTGTATATTTGCAAACAAAAACCTGTTTTATTTTTACATTGAATACGTATAACCAATTAATTGATAATTTTAATTATGAAGAAGGTACTTTTCCTTTTGCTTTCTATGGCTTTTGGCGAGCAGGCCATGATAGCCCAAGAGATGTACGCAGAGTTTGTTGAAAATGATAGTACGTTGACCTTTTATTATGACGACTTGAGGTCGACACGTGAACATGTAACCTATGATGTGGGTAAGTCTCACGAGTGGAATGAAGATTTTAGTACACGGTATAAGATAAAAACTGTTATATTTGATGATTCTTTTGCCGACGCACGTCCCACCACTACATCTAATTGGTTCCAATATGTTACTATGAGATTCATTAAGGGAATAGAAAATCTTAACACAAGCGATGTGAAAGATATGTATGGCATGTTCGCAAGCTGTTATGGACTCGATAGTATAGATGTAAGTAGTTTTGATACAAGTAATGTTACCAGAATGGATGATATGTTCCTGAATTGCTGGCGTCTTACGAGCCTTGATTTGAGTAATTTTGATACAAGTAAAGTTACCAAAATGGGTAGTATGTTCGCTGGTTGCGCAGCTCTTACGAGCCTTGATTTGAGTAATTTTGATACAAGTAATGTTAATGATATGGATGGTATGTTCGAAGATTGCGTAGGTCTTACGAGCCTTGATTTGAGTAATTTTGATACAAGTAATGTTACCAGAAGAATAAGTAATATGTTCAGTGGTTGCTCAAACCTTACGAGCCTTGATTTGAGTAATTTTGATACAAGTAATGTTACCAGAATGGAAGGTATGTTCAGTGGTTGCTCAAACCTTACGAGCCTCGATGTGAGCAATTTTGATACAAGTAATGTTACCAGAATGGATGGTATGTTCAGTGGTTGCTCAAGTCTTGTAAGCCTCGATGTGACTAGTTTTAATACGAGCAAAGTGGGCAGAATGGATGGTATGTTCAGTGGTTGCTCAAACCTTACGAGCCTTGATGTGAGTAATTTTGATACAAGTAATGTTACCAGAATAAGTAATATGTTCAGTGATTGCTCAAGTCTTAATACAATATATGTGAGTGATAAATGGAGTTATAATGGTGACCAGTCTGATGGAATGTTCAGTAATTGTTTGAATCTTGTTGGTGAAGAAGGAACCATATATTCAGAAGAGCATATTGACGGCGAGTATGCACGTGTTGACAAAGGTGAGGAGGCTCCAGGATATTTCACATTTAAGGCAAGGCGCGACCTTAATGACGACGGCAAAGTATCGACAGCCGACATACAGGTGATTATCAACACTATGAAAGTGGGGCAGCAGTCGGAAAACGCCGATCCCATCTACGACCTAAACAAAGACGGCAAGATTTCCACAGCCGACATTCAGGTGATTATCAACGAAATGAAGAAATAAGCAGCGTGCTGCCCCTTGAGTGGAGGGCGACACATGATATAGCAACAATAGAACCCCTGTGGCGTATTCCGAGCCCGGGGGATTTTTTGTGATTTATGTCCTTACATTTATTTTCTACATTTCATTTTTCTTTTTATATTTTTCGCTTTACGTTTTTATGCGTATCTTTGCGAAGAAATCTAACTGAAAAGCATAGGAATATGAAAACATTCAGACTCGTATCGATAGTTTTAGCGGTGATGGCCACGTTCATGACGCTGAATTTGTATGGCGAGACAAAAATGCCGCCACGCGATAATCTTGCTTTGAAGCGTGGGCAGCAGCTGTTTGCTAAGGTTTGTAAGTCGCAAACCACTCCTGTATCGTTCGTTTACAATGATAAGACATACCGCGGACTCGGTGGCCTGAGGCTGATAGACAAGAATGCCACCGACGACGGCAATGTGAAGCATGTGAAGCAGATATACACCCTTGACGGCACGCTGCAGATAACCCTCGATGCCGCCTACAACAAGGAGTACGGCGAGGTGGAGTACACGCTGTGGTTTGAGAATGTCGGCACGAAGGCCAGCCGCGTGCTGGAGAAAGTAAACGCCATCGACATGACGTTCGACGGCGCCGCTCCCATGCTGCGAGGATGTCTCGGCGACCATGAAAATCAGTATGCTGCCTACGAGAAGAATCTACTGCAGGAGCCCGTCAGCTTCCGCTCCGACGGTGGCCGCGCCACGCACGTGGTGTTCCCATACTTCGACCTTGTCCACGGCAACGGCGGCACACTCATCGCACTGGGATGGGCAGGAACATGGCAGGCCGACTTCGCGGCCACAGTCAACAAAACACGCATCAAAGCACAGAGCACCAACGACTTCCGCTCCGTCCTACTCCCGGGAGAGCGTGTGAGAACGGCTCTCGTGGTGATGCTGCCATACAAGGGACGCAACCAAGACGATGCCTCAAACCTATGGCGAGAGTGGTTTCAGACCTTCAACATGCCCCGCGCCAACGCTCAGGGCGAACGCATAGAGCCTTTCTCAACAACCACCTTCGCCAGCGACACCGGACTGCCCAACTCCGACGGGAGCATCTCAGAGCGATTCTACACATGGAGGCGAACGCTCGACAGGATTATATATGAAAAGGTGAAAGTAGACTTCCGCTGGTTCGACGCCGGGTGGTACTTCGACCCCAATGGCAACACGGTGCCTGTCGACTGGTGGGGCACGGTGGGAACATGGGAGCTCGACACCATAAAATGGCCTGGAAACAGTTTCCGCGAGTCGAACGAGGCATGCCACCGCGCAGGGATGAAGGTGCTCACGTGGTTTGAGCCGGAGCGAGTGACCAACGTCGATGCTCTCGTCAAGAACTACGGCTACCGCAGCGAGTGGGGCATCAGCAACGGCCGCGGCGTGACGACAAACAACATCGGCGACCCCGACTGCCGCAAGTGGACGCTCCATAGAATTACGAAGATGATGAAGGAGAACGAGGTGGACCTCTTCCGCGAAGATAACAATAGCGACCCGGGCACCACATGGCCCATGCTCGACGCCCGCGAAGAGCAACAGACAGGACTGCCACGCAAGGGCATCACCGAGAACAAAGGCATTCAGGGGCACTACATGCTGTGGGACGAAATCATAAGCTTCTGCGCCGCAAACGGCAAGTGCACGTTCATAGACAACTGCGCCTCGGGCGGCGGACGCAACGACATAGAATCGCTGCGCCGCAGCGTTCCCTTCATGCGCAGCGATGCCGACCGCACCACAACGGCACTGCGACTGTCGATGAGCTCAACATTCAACCGCTGGATACCCTTCCACGGGTCGGCCACAAAAGAGTCGGCCGAAGAGCTCGGTCCGCTGGAGCGTGGCGGCGAGCCCATCTATGTCATCCGCGCCTCGTGGCTGCCGATATACAACCTCGCAGCATGCTTCACCCACGACGAGACACTCGACTACAACCGACTGCGCTCGACATTCAACGAGTGGCGCACATACAGCCATCTGCTCACCAAAGACATGTATGTCCTCACACCGTGGCACAGCAAGACCGACACGAACCAGTGGACGGTATTCGCCTACAACGACCGCACGACAGACGAAAGCGTGGTGCTGGCATTCCGGCAGGAGACTTGTGAGCAGGACACCTATACCGCACGACTGCCATACGTTGGGAAAAGTGTAAACTATCAGATAACAAATCTTGACACCGGCGAGGAGACTATAATGAGCGGTAAAGACTTGTCGCAGACAGGCATTACGGTGCATCTCGATAAACCGAAATCGTCGGCAGTACTTCATCTTAAGCGAGTGAGATAATCACATCATCAGCAACCTCAAGAAACAGTTGCCGACACAGTTATTGAAGACAACGGAATCTGCCGTTGTAACTCTCTGATTTACTTACTGTTATTAAAGGGCCTCTTTATTGAGAATTTTGCTAGCAAAATTTCCATTAAATGGGCCCTTTAATGGCATTAACCCAATGCTTTAATGGCGAGAGGCTCTTTTCCAGCGCATGGATATAGAGTTGCTTCCGACAACCATTTTTTCACTTTCTCTCTTCATTTTTCTTTTCTTGCGCCTCTCATGTCGTAGAGCATAAGCGAATCACCCAATAGTGTTCACAATTATTTTACATTTTATGTAAAAAAAAAGTTACATTTTCTTTGCTATTTATCCGAATATGTTTTTTTTTTGCAAAAATATCAGTGAGAAATATATTTTTTCGAAACACAATAATAATAATAATAAATAATAAGATTATGAAAAAGTTACTATTCTCATTCGCATTGATGCTCATTGCATTGAGTGCGAGCGCTGGGGATTTTGAGACGGGAATGTGTAAATACAGAACCACGGGCACCGATGAGGAAACCGGACTAAAGACGGTAACCTGCATCGGATTGAGTACCAGCTATGCAAACTCTACGGAAGTGGGAGTTCCCTCGACAGTGTATTACAACAACGAGCACTATTTGGTTACGAGCATCGGTACTGGTGCCTTTAACGGTAACAAGAATCTGACTAAGGTAATCTTGTCGAAAGGTCTCCAAAGTATAGCTTCGGCAGCATTCGGAGCATGTTCAAACCTGAAGGAGGTTTATCTCCCCAGCACATTGATATATGTCGGTAACAATGCTTTCCTGAATTGCGGAAAATCGCTTGTCATTTATGCTGCATGGATTGACAAGGTCCCGACATTTGGTACTACCGTATTCTCAAACGAGACGTCGTATAGCACGACGGTTACCAGAATCTACGTGCCCACACGTGTGGGCCGCGACATTGTTAATGCTGATGCCACACTGAAAGCTCTCAACGCAACAGTGACTGTAGATCCCTCGAAGGCAAACGACGGTCAGTTGACACTTAATTCCAAGAATTTCTTCTATGTCGTAACAAAGATGCCCACACCGTCGGCTGACGGAGAACTGTCGATGGTAGGTGCAGATTGCGCAGATATACGTACCACAAACCTTGGTCCTCTTTTATTCGTAAAGAACTCAAGTGGTCGTAACTTGCTACTTGCCCTTACGGCAATCGCTCCGTATGCTTTCTATGGGAATACGAGTGTGACGTCGGTTGCTAATGTGAGCAACACCGCCATTGGCAACTACGCATTCTATGGCTGCACTAATCTGACACAGGCGAATATCCGTAGCGGCTCGATAGGTTCTTATGCATTTTACAATTGTACTGCGTTGTCAAGTCTCGTTCTTCGCAACGAGAGCGATTCTTATGATCTCACTGTAGGCGACTATGCCTTTTACAATACGGCTATTGAGACAGTGACCATCAACAAGAACGTGACGCAATTGGGCTCGAGCATGTACTCCTCATACAGAGCTTTCGCTGGTACCAAGCTTAAGACTATAACCGTGTCGAGTGGAAACACGATATATTCGTCGTACAACGGCATGCTCTACGACAAGAACCAGGTACAACTGTATTATGTTCCGCAATACACTACTTACACTCAGTTGTGGCGTAATGTCTTTGCTCCGAATATGAAAACTATAACTTATGGTGCTATGTACTCTAACAAGACGCTGACGCTTGTCGATATTCCTTACGGTGTCACAAGCATAGGAGCGTATGCCTGCTATTCGGTTTCTACCCTTACCGACATACGCATTCCAAGTTCCGTGACTAGTATCGGTAACTATGCTTTCAGCGGTTTGTCGAGCTCAGCTGTTTTCAGTTGCGCGTGGCTTTCGACAAGCAATCTGCCTTCGTTCGGTACATCACCGTTCGGCACGATGACGGGCTTTACCATGAAACTGCCCACACAGCAAGCCGTAGAGTCAATGCCAGGCAACAACGCAGTATTACAGGCTTGCAGCCCGAAATATGCTGTTGCGCCCATTACGTCAAGTGATGTTGTCTCCACTTCTACATCCAGCGATCCGCAGACTCGCTGCTATGTCGTGACACAGGCACCTACGACAACGACAACAGGTAAGATGGCGCTTGTGGGGGCTAATGTGTACAATAACAATGGTACACTTTATATGGGCGACACCGAGATGGAGTACGACAGCAAGATTGCTCTCCGCGGCTCGGCGGTTATACAGCGAATCTACTGCGACGAGATAGCCCCAATGGCTTTCATCAATGATACATACGTCAAAAAGGTACTCTTATCGTTCTCTGTGGGCAAACCTGGCATAGAATGTATCAGTGGCAGTGCCTTCGAGGGATGTAAGAATCTCACCAACGTGGCAATACAGAGTCCTGCAGCTATCAAGAGTATGGCATTCTATAACTGCCCCGCACTGAACACTATTCAGATATATGACACCACAAACAGCATCACGGAGATAGGCGACCAAGCCTTCGCCGAGCCCGATGGCACAGAGAAGCCTGTGACAGAGATGACAATACCGCAATCGTGTACATTGATTCAACCAACGGCATTCTTCAACACTAAGATATCTAAGTTCACAGTTAGCGGGTTGAACCGATACTATTCGGGATACTACGGCATGATATTCAACTATGCTCAGAATACGCTCGTTGTAGTTCCGCCGTATAAATCTACGACAGACTATTCTCCCGATACGCCTTCGATATTCCCCGACAAGATAACCACGATAGGCGATTATGCTTTCTGTCGAAACAAGAAAGTGCAATATATCGAGGTGCCTTACGGCGTCAGTAAGATAGGCGCTTATGCTTTCAGCAACATTCCTACGCTGAAGTATGTCAACTTTCCCTCCTCGATAACGACTTATGGCAATAAAATACTTTACAACAGCTCGGGCCTTACAGCCATTGGAGTGAACACTCTGACTCAAACGCACGTAACAGCCAGTGATGCTATGCTTGCCGGCTTGCCAGACAACTTCACTGTATATTGCGGATCATTTGATCCTTATCCCTATGCCTCGAACATCACACACTGGAAGAGGATGAATAAGATAATGTTTGGTGCTTACGACTTTAGGAGCGTTTCCGAGGATATGCTGAATGTGGTATATTATACTGTTCCTGACCCATCTAAGGCAGAAGCGCGAATAGTGCGTTCGTATTACAGAGGTGTACAGCAGAAGCATGAAGGGACATTGAAAATCGCATCTTCCGTCGGTTGGCATGGAAGAACGTACAGCGTTACATCGCTCGGTAGTGAAGCGTTTCGTGAGAACACAGGTTTGACATCTGTTACACTGCCGAATACGATAACCGAGTTCGAGGGTACGAACACAACTGTCATCAATTCTACTGGAGGTGCTCAGTTCTATGGTTGCACAAACCTGAAAAAACTGAATATACCTGTAGGGATAAAATCTATTCCTATGTTTTGTTTCGAACATTGTGGGCTTGAGACAATAAGAGTTCCGTATGGAGTGGAAGAAATAGGAGTTTGTGCTTTTAATGGCTGCTATGGATTGAAGAACTTGTATCTTCCATCATCTGTCAAAATGATTGTTTCCCCAATTATAATGTTTGAATATAATAATCTTGGAGAATTGACGCGTGACATCACTTTGGAGAATGTTAGCGTTAACTATGGCGGCAACTTGCTCTATAGCAGTTTTTGCAACTACCCTAACAGACTTAGCTGCAACTTTTTCATACCAAACGAAGAGTATGTTGTCAGTGAGAAACTTAATCAGGTGCAAGCGACGTATCCGAAGGCCACATTTAAGCCTGGCGCTTATGACTTCATAATCTCCGACACTGACTTAGGTACAGCATGGTGCACGGTGACGAAAGCTGCAACGGGTACTACACAGCAAGCAGCAGGTGAGGCAAAGTATGTACGCGGCCCATCGCCCACACAGACATTACAGGCTACCATCGGCTCGGTGAAGCAGGAATCGCCATGGGTGTCAGGCGCGTACCCATCAGAGCAGAGATACTACAATGTGAACACTATGGCCGTCGGAGCATTCTCTGATTGTGTGAATCTTACCAAAGTGACGCTCAACACTAAGCTTGATTCCATCCCCGACTATGCGTTCAAGAATACTACACAATTGTACTCGTTCCCATTCGACGACGCAAACTGCCAGAATCTAAAATATATTGGTATAGAATCATTCAATAACTCTGGTCTCAGTGGCGACGTCACGTTGTCTTTGGATTTCTCAATGTATGGTGGCGAAAGCGTTGGGAAAATTGAGAAAGATGCGTTCGCTAACTGTATTCGCCTGAATAGCCTAACATTGGTTAATAACAACGCAGATTATTATAGCAGGTTTATTAACTTCCCTGGACCGTTCTATGGTGGAAACATGAGGAATGACTTCCGTTGCTATGTCCCGTCGAGGTCATACGCTTGGTATGTAGGTAAATTTATTGAAGAAGCTGGAGAGAAATATGCCGGCATGGTGTATCCCTATGTGCGCTCGAAGGAAAAATATATGCAAGCAGCATTCCCAAAATTGCCGTTTGGAGATAATCCTGCTGTAAGACTCGCAAACATCGTTAAAGAAGGAGGAAAAATCTATCGTGCCGGTTGTAAGCTGTCTAATCCTGTAGATGCTAACGGCTATGTAGATCTTGTAGAGGTAAAGATCGATCCTGCCTACGATTATGAGTATAGCGGAGCATACGGCGACGAGGGATACATCCTTGAAGTGACCCCTGGAAAGATATACAAACTCGAACGCCAACCCCTCTCTAATCTGTATGGTGAAGGGAATGTAACGAATTCATACAATCTGCTTCGCGCCAGTGAAAGCTTCGATAGCGACGGGAAATACACAGTAAAGGAAGTGTACGGCAATATGAATGAATATATATGGAGTGTGGCCTGGACCAGCAATGCGCAATACATTGTCTATCTAAAGGCTTCTACAGAAGGAAACAATTCGGTAGAAGACACATACATCAGTTTTGATGGAATTTCACAGACATCGCCGACACCTGCTAATATCTCTGAAATTCGCTTCCGTATACCTGTGACCTACGACCTCAACGGCGACGGTAAGGTATCGACAGCCGACATACAGGTTATCATCAACGAGATGAAGAAGCCCGCTGCATCACAGAACATGAGCTACGACCTGAATGGTGACGGCAAGATCTCGACCGCCGATATTCAGGTGATCATCAACGAGATGAAAAAATAAAAAGCCCACCCCTAACCCCTCCCTGAGGAGGGGAACAGGGAGTGCGGGCGGGATGTCTGCATCCCAGAGGGAAGTGTAGAATGTAAAATGAAAAATCTGTTGAAAACAATTCATCATCAATGAGGTAAAATGTAGAGTGTAGAATGTAGAGTGTAGAGTGTAAAAAGACTCCCTGGGCTTTGAGCCGCAGGGAGTCTTTTTGGTTATTGAAAATATAAATGCTGTTTATGCTTCCTCTTCTTTCTTCGTCTGTGGTAGAAGTAGGTTGAGAATCACTCCCACTAATGCCGAGAGTCCGATGCCGCTCATCGAGAACGTGCCATAGGTGAGCACTGCACCGCCGATGCCTACCGTGAGCGTGAGGCTGACGATAATCACGTTGCGGGTCTCATTGAGGTTAACCTTGTGGTTGATGAGGTTCTGCACACCCACGCTGGCGATGGTACCGAAGAGCAGTAGCATGATGCCTCCGAGCACTGCTGAGGGAATGCTCTGCAGTATAGCGCTGAGCTTGCCTATCACTGAGAATACTATTGCTGTGATGGCAGCGATGCGTATTACCTGCGGATGGCTCACGCGTGTTATCTGCATGGCACCTGTCACCTCGCTGTAAGTGGTCACCGGAGGGCCTCCGAGGAATGAGGCTGCCAGACATGCGAGACCGTCACCGAACATTGTGCGATGAAGTCCGGGGTCTTTCACAAAGTCTTTGCCTGCCACCTCGCTGACAACATACACGTCGCCGATGTGCTCAACAACAGGTGCGATGGCTACGGGAATCATGAAGATGAACGGTTCCCAGCTGTAATCGGGCAGCTGGAAGTGTGATATCGACGAGGGTAGTGCGAACCACGATGCTGCTGCCACACCGCTGAAATCGACCAATCCCATGCATATTGCCACTATGTAGCCTACGATGATTCCACACACCACAGGCACGAGCTTGAGCATGCCACGCCCGAAGGTGAGAACAATTATGGCGGTGATTAGCGAGATGCCTGCGAGGAGCCAGTTCTCCTTAGCCATGTTCACTCCCGCACCCGACAGCGACAGACCGATGAGCATAATCACTGGTCCGATGACTACTGGCGGGAACAGACGGTCGAGCAGTTTCTTTCCCTGCCACTTAATCAATGCTGACATCACGAAATACACGAGTGCCACTCCTGCCATGCCTGCCAGTGTTCCAGACATGCCCCACTGCTTCGAGGCAGAGATGATGGGTGCGATGAAAGCGAAGCTTGAGCCGAGGAAGATGGGCACCTTGCCCTTAGTGACCAGATGGAACAAAAGTGTGCCTATACCAGCCGAGAACAATGCTGTGGAAGGGTCGAGACCGACGAGCAGAGGCACCAATACGGTTGATCCGAAGGCGACAAACAGGAATTGTATGCCTACAACGGTTTTTCTAGTTGCTGTTAATTCTGTATTCATAGTGTTGAAATGATTTTTTGCAAATCAATTGTTTGTTTCGTGACGATACTCTTTAGATGCCGCAGAGCCTAGAAGTTCCACTTGGCAGCTACTGTAGGATTCACGAAGAACGATTTGTCGTTGTAGGTGTTGTAGACGAAGTTGCTGCTGATTTCAATCTCCGAGCCGAGGCTGAAGTGAGGATTGAAGTTATACCAGAACTGCGGTTCGGTGAGAATGACAAGCTGTCCGTGGCCGTTTGCCTTTTCTCCGCGCCAGAAGTCGATGAATCCCGAGCATGTGAATTTGCGGTCGAAGAAGTTCAGTCCCCATACTCCCGTGAGCTGCAGTCCAGGATAGGAGTGAGTGTTTTCGTAGCTCTTGAAATAGTGCTTGTACATGAGTTGCAGCGACCATGTCTTCGAGAAGTCGGAGTTGTGGTTGTTCCATGCTGCACCCACGAGTGCTGCCTGCTGGAAGCTACCAAAGCGGTTGAGACCGCCGTTGTACTCGATGTGGGCAGCGAATGGCGACTGTTTTCCGAGATTGAACTCGCGCGAGATTTCGGTGTAGGCACCTTCTGTGAACTTACGGCTGAAGTCTACGTCGACGAAGTAGAACCACGAGCCCCACTTGTCGGCTTTGAACTGCTCGAGGGTCATCGTGACCTTCTGACGTCCGGCTTCCTCACCTGAGTAGATGTTGCGTCCGAAATCGTAATGTAGCTGCACGTTCTGTGCGCTGACGGCGATGCTGAAAAGAGCAAATGCCGATGTAAGAAAGAGTTTGTTAGTCATAGTTATTTTGTTTTATTTAAGTTTCTGGAGTTAACTCCTACAAGTTTTATAATAATGGTGCGATATATTTCAGTATGAAGAAAGCTGCGAGGATATACATCATGAGTGATACTTCTTTGTGTTTTCCGCTGCATACTTTTATTAGTACGTAGCTGAGCATTCCGAGCACGATTCCTTCCGAGATGCTTGCTGTGAATGGCATTGTGATTATGGTGATGAATGCCGGCACTGCTTCGGTGAAGTCGTTGAAATTGACATTGGTGATGGTCTTTGTCATCAGCACGCCTACGATTACGAGTGCGCTTGTCGTTGCTGCCGAGGGGATGATGAGGAACAGTGGCGAGAAGAACAGTGCCACGAGGAAGAGCATTGCCACGGTGAACGATGTGAGTCCGGTCCTTCCGCCTGCTGCTATTCCTGTTGTGCTCTCCACGTAGGTTGTCACGGTCGATGTGCCGCAGAGAGCTCCTGCTGTTGTTCCGATGGCGTCGGCCATCAGGGCACGGTTGAGGCCGTGAATCTTTCCTGTCTTCTTATCCACCATTCCTGCGCTCGTCGATGCTCCGATGAGAGTGCCGAGGGTGTCGAAGAGATCCATGAAGAGGAGTGTGAACACTATCACGTAGTAGTTGATGTCGAGCGAGAGGAAGCATGAGAAGTCCATTTTCAGCGCAATTGGTGCCATGGAGTGTGGCAGGCTCACGAGAGAGAATCCTTCCGGAATCTGTGTCACTCCGAGTGGTATTCCGATGAGGGTGATGATGATGATTGTGTAGAACAGTGCTCCGCGTAGTTTCAGTGCCATCAATATGCCAGCCAACAGTATTCCCAGTGCTGCCAGGATTGAGGTGGCATTCCATTGTCCGAGCGTTGTCACCGTGGCATCGTTGGCTACGATGATTCCTCCGTTTTTCAGTCCGATGTAGGCAATGAATAGTCCGATAC
Source organism: Prevotella sp. (assembly GCA_017477435.1). Lineage (GTDB taxonomy): Bacteria > Bacteroidota > Bacteroidia > Bacteroidales > Bacteroidaceae > Prevotella. The sequence goes on along the minus strand of JAFUVV010000044.1, from coordinate 20,082 downwards.
CCACTGAGATGGCATAGCGCAGGTTGGCGGGGATGGCATTGACTATTGCCTCTCTCACTCGGAACAGTGTGAGCAGGATGAAGATTATGCCCTCGAAGAGCACGGCAGCGAGAGCCTGCTGCCATGTGTATCCCAGTGTGAGTACGAGGGTGTAGGCGAAGAAGGCATTGAGTCCCATGCCTGATGCCAGTGCGAAGGGCAGTCGGGCATAGAATGCCATGACGAGAGTGGCGATGGCCGCAGCCACTACCGTTGCTGAGAACAGTGCTCCTTTGTCCATGCCTGTCTCGCCGAGGATGAACGGATTGACGGCGAGGATGTAGGACATCGTGAGAAATGTTGTCAAACCTGCCAGCAGTTCCACTCTCACTGAGTGCTTGCCGGCTTCAAAACCTAAGATTGATAAGAATTTTTGCATGATGGTAAGATTTAGTAAGGGTTATAGTTTTGAGTTTTGAGTTTTCGGTTTTGAGTTTTCGGTTTTTAGTTTTTCGTTTTCAGCTTCTCGATCATTATCTGTGCTGCTTTGTCGGGTGCGTTGCTGCTTCCGAGTCGCTGGTCGAGTTTGTCGTAGTCGTCGAGCATCTGCTTTCGGCCGTTTCCGCTTGGCAGTATTCGGAGCAGTTCGTTGCGTATGTTGTCGACGGAGAATCGGTCGGCGAGCAGTTCCTGAACAATTTCCTTGTCGGCAATGAGGTTGACGAGTGAAATGTATTTCACCTTGATTATATGGTTGAATGCGAATCGTATGATGTGCGGCAGTGGTGTTTCGTAGCATACCACCTGCGGCACGTCGAATAGTGCCGTTTCGAGTGTTGCCGTTCCGCTGGTCACGATGGCGGCGGTGGAGTGGGAGAGGAGGGGGTAGGTGGCGTTTTTCACCATGCGGACGTGCGTGGCTTTGATGAAGCGCGAGTAGTAGTCGTCGGTTATCGACGGTGCTCCAGCCAGTACAAACTGATAGTCTTCCATGCTGCGAGTGGCCTCGATCATTGCCGGCAGGTTGTCCTTTATCTCTTGTTGCCGGCTTCCTGCGAGCAGTGCCACGATTGGTTTTGCGGGGTCGAGTTTGTGCTGGGTGCAGAAGTCGGGGAATGTCTGTTTGTAGTTTTTGCGGAATTCTCTCACTTCGCATTCCGTGGGATTGCCCACGTAGTGGATGGGGTAGTGGTGCTTGCCTTCGTAGAAATCGACTTCGAAGGGTAGGATGGAGAACATCTCGTCGACGTTTTTCTTTATCTGTTTTATGCGCCACTCTTTCCATGCCCATATCTTCGGTGAGATATAGTAGAACACCTTGAAACCTTTCCTGTGGGCATACTTTGCGATGTCGAGGTTGAATCCGGGATAATCTACGAGTATCACCACGTCGGGTTTCCATTCGCTGATGTCGCGTTTGCACATCCGCATGTTTTTCATTATCGTAGGCAGATGTAGCAGCACGGGTACGAATCCCATGTAAGCCATGTCGCGATAGTGCTTCACCAGTTCACCTCCCTCCGCTGCCATAAGATCTCCACCGAAGCATCTGAACTGTGCGTCGGCATCGCTCTCCTTGAGCGAGTGCATAAGATGCGAGGCATGCAGGTCGCCGCTCGCCTCACCTGCTATGATGTAGTATCTCATCTATCTCCTCCATTGCTTCGTAGGCTGTCACGTCGATGCGTGTAGGAGTCACAGCCACATATCCGTGATTGATTGCCCACTGGTCAGTATCCTCAGCCTCGGGCTCATCGTTGCGGTATTCACCCACCATCCAGTAATAGTCGTACCCTCGTGGATGGTGCATCTTCTTCACTTCGTTAATCCACGACCCGCGTGTCATGCGGCACAGTTTCATGCCCTCGAATGTCTCCCTCATCGGCACGTTCACGTTGAGGCACACCCCCCGTGGCAGACCATTCTGCAACACCTTCGCCACAATGTCTCTCACTACCTGGCGCATCGGCTCGAAGTCGGCATCGGCTCTGTGGTCGCAGAGCGAGAACGCAACCGACGGGATATATTTCATGCACCCCTCGAGAGCCACGCCCATCGTGCCGGAGTAGTGCACGTTCACCGTAGAGTTGTCGCCGTGGTTTATTCCGCTGAGAATAATGTCAGGCCATCGCTCTGTGCACAATTGGCTCAGTGCCAGTTTCAGCGAATCGACGGGAGTGCCGTTTGATGCCCATACCTCAGCAGTGCCGATGTCTGCCTGTCGTGTCAGTGTGAGCGGAGTGGTGGCAGAGAAGGCACATGCAGCACCTGAGCGCCCTGTGTCGGGAGCACACACGAGTATGTCGCCAAGTCCTTCAACCATCGAGACAAGCGCGCGGATGCCCTTTGCCTCATAGCCGTCGTCGTTGGAGATAAGTATGAATGGGCGATTGTAATATGCCATTTAAGAGCAAATTTTTATTATTTCGTGTTTCCATCTGCGAAGTTAATCAAATTTGATTTTATGACAAAATAAAACATAGGTTTTTATTGCATGTTTTTTGAAAAACTTTCTGTATTTTTGTCAGCGTTAAGCATATACTTCACTTGATGGAAAGAAACAAAGAGATTTACAAGGTTACTTTGGTGGGAGGAGCGGCAAATGTGTTCCTTCTTCTCATCAAGTTTTTGGCAGGTGTTTTGGGGCATAGTGCTGCAATGATTGCCGATGCCGTGCATTCGCTGTCAGACTTTGTCACCGACATCATCGTGCTGGTGTTCATCCGTATCAGCGGCAAGCCACAGGATAAGGACCACGATTACGGCCATGGCAAGTATGAGACGCTTGCCACCACCTTGATAGGCTTGGCATTGCTGCTGGTGGCATGTGGCATCCTCTATAGCGGAACAGCCAAGATAATGAGATGGTTTCAAGGCGACACCTTGACTGCTCCCGACATACTGGCGTTCTGGGTGGCACTGTTGTCTATTGCCGTCAAAGAATGCATCTACCGCTACACCACCGCGAATGCACGCAGATTCAACTCGCAGGCGCTGGAGGCTAACGCATGGCATCATCGTAGCGACGCCCTGTCGTCGATAGGCACAGCCCTAGGCATCGGATGTGCCATCTTCCTCGGACAGCGTTGGACGGTGCTCGATCCCTTGGCATCGATTGTTGTGGGATTGTTTATCGTTAAGGTGTCATTCGATCTGCTGGGCAACGGCATCGGTGACCTCACCGAACGCTCTCTGCCCGATGCTATCGAGAAGGAGATGATAAGCATGGTCTCTACACTGCCAGGTGTGGTGGAGCCTCACAATCTAAGGACCCGAAGAATAGGCAACCATTACGCCATCGAGATTCACATAAGGATGGACGGTGACATCACTCTGCGTGAGGCTCACGACAAGGCATCCGAGGTGGAGCGCTTGCTCAAAGACCGTTACGGAGAGGAGACGCACGTCGCAGTGCATGTGGAGCCCCTCCCAAGCCATTCACGGTAGCTTTATCATTGCTGCTCTATGATGTTTTATTGCACTTATAGCAGCAAGAAAAAATGGCCACAGAAAAATTTGCTAGCAAAATTTTCAATAACTGGGCACTTTATTGCGATTAAAGAGGCTTTCTATTCGAAATTTTGCTAGCAAAATTATTATCAGGTAAATAGGGAGAGTGTAGAATGTAGAGTGTAGAGTGGAGAATGTAGAGTGTAGAGTGACACTCCGCACTCTCCCTTCTCCCTGTTTATTCTATAAAAAACACATCTATTAACCATTTTTTTTCGCTAAATAAAGAAATAATTTAATTATTTTGCTTAAATTTGAAGCGGATTATGCACTCATGCCTCTCAGCGTGGTGTATGACTCCTAAAACGTGGATTTGCCATAAGGTGTGAGATAAAAGAAAATATAACAATAAAAAACATACTATTATGAAAAAGATTTTGTTCATACTTCTCTGTCTCCTGGCAGGAGCGCAGACGATGAAGGCACAAGAGGCATATGTGGTGATGAACAACAATACGTGGAAATTCTATTACGACACAAAAAGAGAATCGCGCGCGGGACATGCATATCTCCTTCACGGCGAAAATGAAAATCCGGTATGGAACTTAAGTGTTGTTGAGCAAGCAAAAATAACAACGGCCGACTTCGACCCGTCGTTCGTCGATGCACGACCGAAATCGACACGATATTGGTTCAATGGATTTTATAAACTGACGGAAATTAAAAATCTACAGTATCTCAATACAAGCGAGGTGACCGACATGTTTGGAATGTTCCAAGGCTGTCGCGCACTGACCACTGTTGACGTAAGCCACTTCGACACAGGAAAAGTGAAGACAATGAAACAGATGTTTAATGACTGCGTATCGCTCGAGAATATCGATATGAGCAACTGGAACATGCAGAATGTGTATTACACTGATACGATGTTCGGCGACTGCAAGAGTCTGAAAAGCATCAACATGAGCGGATGGAACACTCAGAACCTCCTCTCGGCAGATGCCATGTTCATAGGTTGCAGCGCCCTGACGAGCCTTGATGCGAGTAATATCAATACATCGGAATTAAGGAAAATGGCGGGTATATTCCGCGACTGCAGCTCGCTGACAAGCCTCGACGTAAGCGGATGGGACACCTCGAACGTAACATGGGGATCTGGCATGACTGGACTGTTCTGTGGATGTAGCTCGCTTGAGAGCATCGACGTGAGTAACTTCGACATGAGCAAGGTGTATAATACGAGCTACATGTTCTCTGGATGCAGCAGACTGAAAGGACTCGACCTGACCCGCTGGGATACGCAGACAGTGTCGGACATGTCGCACATGTTCGAAGGATGTAGCTCGCTTGAGAACATTGACGTGAGCAATTTCGACATAAGCAATGTGAATAATATGAGCTATATGTTCTCTGGATGCAGCAGTCTGAGAGGGCTCGACCTGAAACGCTGGGATACGCAGAGAGTGACGGACATGTCACACATGTTCGAAGGATGCAAATCGTTGTCGGCTCTCATCGTGAGATACTTCGATACGAGCAATGTGACAAATATGGAGGCTATGTTCTACGGCTGTGAATGGCTGGGATATCTCGACCTGAGCTGCTTCGACACAAGGAATGTGAAGACGATGGCAAGCATGTTGGCGATGTGCAGATCATTGGCGGCCGTCGATGTGAGTAATTTCGACACTCAGAACGTGGAGACGATGGCGAATATGTTCTACAAATGCAATTCGTTGACCAGTATCGATGTAAGCAGCTTCGACACGGGGAAAGTGACTGATATGAGTGGAATGTTCTCAACATGCGGCAATCTGACGACCATCACCGCCAGCGAGGTGTGGAGCACCGAGGCCGTGACAAACTCCGACCTGATGTTCTATAACGATACAAAACTCATAGGCGGCGAGGGCACCGCATTCGACGCCGAGCATGTCGACGCCGAGTATGCACGCATCGACGGTGGCAACAACAACCCGGGATATATGACCGTCGCACTTCCCATTTACGGCTATGCAACACTCTACAACGGCAAACTCACATTCTACTACGACCGCAAACGCCAAACGAGGGCAGGCATTGCTTTTCCGTTGAACAATGGGACATCAGCGGTTTTCTGGAGAAACGAAGTCGCTGAAGTAACTGCCGTAGTTTTCGACTTCTCTTTCTCACGATATTTCCCGACAACTACCTACTCGTGGTTCTATGATATGACAAATCTTAAGACAATTGAAGGCTGGAAAAACCTGAACACCGACAGCGTAACAAACATGAGAATGATGTTCGGCAACTGCAGTAGCTTGGAAGAAATCGATCTGAGCAACTTCAATACGCAGAAAGTGACAAATATGCGGCAGATGTTCTTAAACTGCTCGGGAATGAAGAGCATCGACGTGAGTAACTTCGATACGCAAAACGTTACAAATATGATGGCGATGTTCAGTGGTTGCAGTAACTTGGAGGAAATAGACGTAAGCAACTTCGACACCAAGAGCGTGATAAATATGAATCAGATGTTCTTCTTATGTAGCTCGTTGACAAGTCTTGACCTGAGCAACTTCGATACGCACAACGTTAAAGACATGACAAATATGTTTGCGGGTTGTGAAAACCTCACTACGATTTATGCTGGAAACGACTGGAGCACAGAAAACGTGGAGAACGGCGACGGCATGTTCTCATCTTGTGAAAAAATCATAGGTGGAAAGGGAACGAGGTACGACATGGCACACGTCGGTGTTGAATATGCACATATCGATGGTGGCACAAGTAATCCAGGATATTTCTCTCAAGTAATTAGATACGACCTCAACGGCGACGGCAAGGTAAGTACGGCAGACATACAGATGATCATCAACGAGATGAAGAAGGCCCAGGCCTCGCAGAACATGGCGTACGACCTGAACGGCGACGGTAAGATCTCCACCGCCGATATCCAGGTGATCATCAATGAGATGAAGAAGTAAATCATATCCGTGGTCGCTCGATGCGATCACGAATATGAAGTGAAAAACGAAAAGTGAAAAGTGTATAACTGAAGACTCCCTGGGCATTGAGCCGCAGGGAGTCTTTGTCTTTTATTATAAAGATTCATGTTGCGTGCCAAATATAAAAAAAGGTTTAAAAGGTTTCATTCTCGAAGAAAATATGTAATTTTGCAGAATGTATATCCATCCCCGCCACAAGTGCGGGCCAAAACTACCGATATGGGAAAGATAATTGCACTTGCCAACCAGAAGGGCGGCGTTGGAAAGACTACCACCGCCATCAACCTTGCTGCGAGCCTTGCCACGCTTGAGAAGAGCGTGCTCGTGGTGGATGCCGACCCGCAGGCTAATGCGTCGAGCGGACTGGGTGTCGACATCCGCGAGGTGGAGTGCTCGCTATATGAATGCATCGTCGACGGCGCCGATGTGCGCGATGCTATCTACACTACCGACATCGAAGGCCTCGACATCATACCGAGCCACATCGACCTCGTGGGAGCAGAGATAGAAATGCTCAAGCTCGACAACCGCGAGCGCCGCATCTCGCAGCTGCTCCGACCCATCTGCGACGAATACGACTACGTGCTCATCGACTGCAGTCCCTCGTTGGGGCTCATCACCGTGAACTCGCTCACGGCAGCCGATTCGGTGATCATACCCGTGCAGTGTGAGTACTTCGCCCTCGAGGGAATCAGCAAGCTGCTCAACACAATAAAGATCATAAAGAACAAACTCAACCCCAGGCTCGAGATAGAAGGATTCCTCCTGACGATGTACGACAGCCGCCTCCGTCTGGCCAACCAGATTTACGACGAGGTGAAGCGACACTTCCAGGAACTCGTCTTCAAGACCGTCATACAGCGCAACGTGAAGCTCAGCGAAAGCCCGAGCCACGGACTGCCCGTGATACTCTACGATGCCGACTCCACAGGAGCACGCAACTATCTGGCCCTGGCAAAAGAAATAATAAAAAGAAACTAAACGATGGCAGTAAGAAAAAAATACAATACCACAAGCCGTGGCACCGTGCTCGGACGAGGACTCGACGCACTGATCGACTCAGCACCAGTGAGCACAAGCGGCTCATCGACGATAAACGAAATACTCATATCGCAGATCGAAGCCAACCCCAACCAGCCACGACGCGACTTCGACCCAGAGGCAATGGAAGAACTCGCGGCAAGCATACGCGAAATAGGAATAATACAGCCCATCACGCTCCGGCAGATAGCAGCCAACAGATTCCAGATCATCGCCGGCGAACGCCGATGGAGAGCATCGAAAATAGCAGGACTCACAGCCATACCAGCCTACATACGCACCATAGCCGACGAGAACGTCATGGAGATGGCACTCGTGGAGAACATACAGCGCGAAGACCTCAACTCCATCGAGATAGCCCTGGCATATCAGCACCTCCTCGAAGCAGGAGGAATGACACAGGAGAAAGTGTCGGAAAGAGTAGGCAAGAGCCGCGCTGCAATAGCCAACTACCTGCGACTGCTCAAACTGCCGGCACAAATACAAATGGCACTGCAGAAAAAAGAAATAGACATGGGACACGCACGAGCACTGCTCGCCATCGACAGCCCGTCGACACAGATAAAACTCTTCAAAGACATACAGCGCAACTCATACTCCGTGAGAAAAGTAGAAGAACTTGTCCAGAAGCTCAAAAACGGAGAAGACCTGCAAGGCATAAAGAAAATCTCAAGGACACGAATGCCTGAAAGCCTGAAGCAAATGAAAAACCAGCTGTCGGCAGCCTTCGGAGCCAACGTGCAGACAACATACAACAGCAAGGGACGAGGAAAAATAAGCATCCCGTTCGCAAACGAAGACGACCTCAAGCGCATTAGCGAGATATTCGCAATGATAGTGAAATAGAAAACGAACGAAACAAAATAAAGAAAAGTTGCACCTCAAGAAAGTCATATCGCATATTGTCATTCCACTGATGCTCTTGGCACTCCCAATGGCAGCAGAGGCACAGAACGACATTATCCTTATAGATACCATCGCCGACCCCACCGTCGGCATAGAAGGTGCAGAGCCCATCTTCATCGAACTCGACAGCCTGCCAGCCGACAGCATCACTGCCACAGGAAAACAAAAGAAAGCAAAACGCGACTGGAACACATGGCGACCCGACGTGAAAAAAGCACTGTGGCTCGCAATCGTAATACCAGGAGCAGGACAGATATACAACAGAAAATTCTGGAAACTGCCCATCGTATACGGAGGATTCATGGGATGCATCTACGCCATGACATGGAACAACCAGATGTTCCACGACTATTCACAGGCATACATCGACGTCATGGACGACGACCCGAACACCCACTCCTACGACAAGTTCTTGCACCTGGGAAATACCATCGACGATACAAACATAACACGATACCAGGAACTCTTCCGCCAACGAAAAGACCGCTTCCGCCGGTGGAGAGACCTGAGCTTCTTCGCACTCATCGGAGTATACGCCCTCTCGGTGGTAGATGCATATGTCGACGCATCACTATCTGAATTCGACATCTCGCCAGACCTCAGCCTGAGAGTAGAACCAGCCGTGATGAATACGAAAACAACGACTAACTCTGGCAAACTCCTCAGTAACACCGCACTCGGACTGCAGTGCAGCCTGAATTTTTAATCAAGAAATATAAATAAAAACAGCATAATGAAAAAACTGAATATTTTTATAGCAGCAACACTACTCGGACTGTCACTCCCCGTACAAGCACAGTTCGAAGACGACGAAATTACAGTAACCAACGAACAAGGCGAGGAAGAAGTGATCGAACTCCCCGAAGGAATGACCTCAAACGTTGACAGCCTGCTGCAACTCTATCACACCAAAAACAATCTCGTGCCCGATGCCGACTGCGCACTGCCAGACGTGAACCCCGTGTTCGAGACAAGCGAATACAAAGCACGACTCAACCGCCTGCCGACAATCATGGAAATGCCATACAACGAAGTAGTGCAAAAGGTCATCGACAGATACAGCGGACAACTCCGACGCACCGTGAGCATTATGCTCGGAGCACAAAACTTCTACATGCCAATATTCGAACAAGCACTCGAGACATACAACATACCACTCGAACTGAAATACCTGCCCGTCATAGAATCAAGCCTGAATCCGAATGCAGTGTCGCGAGTAGGAGCAACAGGACTATGGCAGTTCATGCTCGCAACAGGAAAACAGTACGGACTCGAAGTGAACTCACTCGTCGACGAACGGCGCGACCCCATAAAAGCATCATACGCCGCAGCACACTACCTGAGCGACCTTTACAGAATCTTCGGCGACTGGAACCTCGTCATCGCTGCCTACAACTGCGGACCGGAGAACATCAATAAGGCCATACACCGTGCAGGAGACCAGCACGACTACTGGAAAATATACCCCTATCTGCCCAGAGAAACACGAGGATATGTGCCCGCATTCATCGCCGCAAACTACATCATGAACTACTATTGCGAGCACAATATATGTCCGATGATAACCAATCTGCCATCCAACACCGACACCATCATGCTCAACCGCGACGTCCACTTCGAGCAGATAGCACAAGTACTCGGCATGGATATAAACCAGATACGCGAACTCAACCCACAATACCGACGCGATATAGTCAACGGCAATACAAAGCCATCATCGCTCAAGCTCCCCGCATCTTACATCGCAAGCTTCATCGACAAGCAAGACGAAATATTCAACTACAACAGCGACATGCTCCTCAGCAAGCGGGCAGAAGTAGAAGTCGTCGAGCCACAACAACCCACCTACACTCGCAGCCGCGCATCTTCACGAAGCAGTAAGAAAGCATCGAAGAGCAGAAAAAGAGGCAGCTCGGCAAAGAGCGTCACCGTCAGACGCGGAGATACACTGTCGGAAATCGCTAAACGCAATCACACCACCGTGGCCAAGCTCCGCAAACTCAACGGCATAAAAGGAAACAATATACACGCCGGAAAAAAAATAAAAGTAAAATAACGATAAAACGATAACGAAGAATGATAACGAATTATTCGCTGCGCTCATCAGCAAGCAGCCTCGCAGATGCAATTTAAAAGTCCTGACCGAAGCAGCCCCGCGGGGAGGTCATAGAACTTTAATTGCATTAAGTGCGACAGCTAAGAACGAAAAACGATGACGAAGGACGATAACTCTACACTCTACACTAAAACTCCTCTAATCCGTTAATCTGTCTCACCTATGGACGAAGAACATCTCATCGACGAAGCCTTCCAACACCTGATAGACACCTATACCACGTCGCCGCATCGGAAAAAGGTTGACATCATCACGAAGGCATTCAACTTTGCCCGGCAAGCCCATAAAGGAGTCAAGCGACTTTCGGGCGAGCCATACATCATGCACCCTATCGCCGTGGCACAGATTGCCGTAGAAGAGATGGGGCTCGGTTCCACAAGCATCTGTGCGGCCCTGCTCCATGATGTCGTAGAGGACACAGACTATACCGTAGAAGACATCGAGAACATCTTCGGACCAAAGATTGCGCAGATCGTCGACGGACTGACAAAAATATCAGGAGGAATATTCGGCGACAAAGCATCGGCACAAGCAGAAAACTTCAAGAAACTGCTGCTCACCATGAGCGACGACATTCGCGTCATACTCATAAAAATCTGCGACCGCCTACACAATATGCGAACCCTCGAGTCGCAACCAGCTAACAAACAATACAAAATCGCCGGAGAAACACTGTACATCTACGCACCACTTGCCAACCGTCTCGGACTTAACAAGATAAAAACCGAACTCGAAAACCTCAGCTTCCGCTTCGAACACCCTGAAGAATACGCCGACATCACCGACAAGCTTTCCTTCACCAAAGAGCAACGCGACCGACTCTTCCAGCAATTCACTGAACCCATACGCACCACACTCGATGCCATGGGATTCGACTACGAGATAAAGGCACGCGTGAAAAGTCCATATTCCATCTGGAGCAAGACGCAGAACAAGCATGTCACCTTCGATGAGATATACGACATACTTGCCGTGCGCATAATATTCACGCCAAAGAACCGCGACGAAGAGATAAGCGAGTGCTTCAATATCTACGTGGCACTCAGTCAGATCTACAAATCCCACCCCGACAGGCTCCGCGACTGGATAAACCATCCGAAGGCCAACGGCTACCAGGCGCTCCACGTCACCCTCATGTCGAAGCAAGGCCGATGGATAGAAGTGCAGATACGCTCCGACCGCATGAACGAAGTGGCAGAGCAAGGGTTTGCTGCCCACTGGAAATACAAAGAAGGCAGCGAGATAGCCGAAGACGAAGAACTCAACGACTGGCTGTCGACCATCAAGGAAATCCTCGATGACCCGCAGCCCGACGCCATGGACTTCCTCGACGCCATAAAGCTCAACCTCTTCGCATCCGAAATATTCGTCTTCACCCCAAAGGGAGAAATCAAGACCATGCCAGCTGGATGCACAGCCCTCGACTTCGCTTTCCAGATACATACCTTCCTCGGTAGCCACTGCATCGGCGCAAAAGTGAACCACAAGCTCGTGCCCCTCAGCCATCCCCTGCAGAGTGGCGACCAAGTGGAAATCCTCACCAGTAAGTCGCAGCACGTGCAGCCCACATGGCTCAACTTCGTCTCCACCGCTAAGGCAAAAGCCAAGATCACCGCCGCCCTTCGCAAGCAAGACCGTGAGACCGCCCGCCAAGGCGAAGAAATGCTTGCCCAGTGGCTGCGCGACGCCGACATGGAGCCGACGTCATCCGTTCTCAACCGCCTCTGCGACTATCATTCCCTGCAGAAGCACGAAAGCCTTTTCCTCGCCATAGGAAAGAAAAACATCATCCTCAGTTCCGACGACCTCGACGAACTGCGAGGCAAGCATCGTCGCACAGCCAGCGGCAGCACCTCTGGATGGCGACGCTACGTGCCATTCCTCGGACACTCAGCAAAGAAAACCGCCGACGACACCAACAAGCCCATCACAGTCGACAAGAACTTCAACCGCCGGCAGCCTGTCTACATCAGCGAAGACACCATCGGCAAGCTGAAGTTCCTCTCCTGTTGCCACCCCATCCCCGGCGACGACGTCCTCGGGTATATCGACAACTCTAACCAGATAGCCATCCACAAGCGCGCCTGCCCTATAGCAGCACGACTCAAGTCCAGTTTCGGCAACCGCATACTCGACGCAAAGTGGGACATGCACAAGCAACTCTTCTTCGACGCCACTATCGAGATACGAGGCATCGACCGCAAGGGAATGCTCTACGACGTCTCACAAATCATCTCCGACAAGATGGACATCAACATGAAGCGCATCACTGTCAGCAGCGACCAAGGCATCTTCGACGGCACCATCGAGCTCCACGTCCACGACCGCGACGAAGTGAAGATCATCGTCGACAACCTCAAGACAATCGACGGCCTGCAGGAAGTGCAGCAGATTATGTAAGCGACAGCGGTATAAATAATAAAAACGAACAATCAGATCTTTTTTATGGCAGCCATCCTACGTTAGGACACCGGTCTGCCGGCACGAGTAAAGGGCATCATCCATCGGCCACTGTCGTCGGGATGATGCCCTTTATGTTTTGTTGCATATAGCACTCTCTTTGCGCAGGAGCTATCTTTGAGACAAGTACAACGTTCTTATACTGCAGGTACATGGTTTTTGTACTCCGAGTACATGGGCTTTGTACTGTGAGTACATGAGCCATGTACGGCAGAAAGATGTTGCGGGTGTCTCTTGCGCCTTGCTTCTTTGTTCTTTTCTCTTTTATCTTTTCACTTTGATGGTGCTCTCGCCGTTCTTCACTATATATAGCCCTTGCTCTGGGATCTGTAGTTGGTCGGTGGCTGTGGCGAGGAGCTGGCCGCTGGGTGTGTAGAGGTAGATGGTGCCCCGTCCTTGTGCTATGCCGCCGGTGATGGTGAAGTTGGTGGCGGTGATGTCGTCGATGCCGCTGGGGTTGGCGCCGCGCATGTCGTAGCGGCTGTTGTTGGCTATGATGGCTTCGGTGAGCTCGAGTCCGCGCACTTCGTAGCTGCCCGATTTGTTCACTCCTGCATAGTCCATGAGTATGATTCCCGTGGGCCCCGGGTGGTCGGCGGTGGCAAGGTAGTCGATGACGCATTTGTTGGTGGCTACGGCATTGTCTCTGTATCCGTCGGACGAGGCACTTCGCGTGTAGCCTGAGGTGTGGTTGACGATCCACACGTATGGGCCGTGGGTCTCATTGATGTGTGTGGAGCAGTCGAGCAGGGCGGTGATGCTTTTCTTTTTCGTGTCCATTGCGCCGCTCTCGGTCATGTCGTAGTAGTCTTGCACGAAGAGCGCGCCTGAGCGCTTGGGTCCTTTCAGGCGCCCGCCTTTCATCTCGTCGATGTTGTCGGAGTGGCACCATCCTGTGGCGTAGGCTCCCATGGGTGTGTCGGCGTAGGTGTCGCGGCTGATGATGAGTATCTTGCCGCGCACTTGCTGGAGGGTGAGCGAGGGGGTATAGTCTACGAGGTAGGGGTTGATGGCGTCGCTCTTCAGTAGTGTGTTCATCCGTTCTGCCCACGATGCGTCGCCTTTGTCGCCGTCGTCTTCGTGGCGCATGAGTACGACGGCAAACTCTCCGGGGCTTTCGTTGAGCTTACCGATGATGGTCTGCAGGGCTTCCTCGAAGGTGATCTTTGTCGGCATGATGCCGTGGTAGATTTGCAGTTTTTCGTTGCTCACGCATGGCCGGAGGTCGAAGGCGCGTATGCCGGTGTCCCATTGCTTGGCGATGGTGACGTCCTGTGTCTGGGCCGTGGCTGGTCCGAAGAGTGCTGCCAGACCGCTGAAGCCGTTGCCGGTGCCGGCGTCGTGGGTGCCGGGGATGGAGAGTTGGGTGACGTAGACATTGTCGGGCAGACTGGTGATCCAGTTGTCGGCCAGCAGGGCGTTTGACGTCAATGTCAGCGTTAGCGTTAAGAAAAAGTTTTTAAGTTTATAATTCATAGTGCAGGTTGATATTAACGTTATTTTGTTCATTTGTAATTAAGAGGCATGTGGCAAGAAGCAAGAGGCGGACAAACGAGTTGTCAGCTCGGCTGCTTGTCTGGCTCGTCAATCATTTATATCATTGTCAGAGTGTAGATGTAGATCACGGCGGCTGGTATAGCCATGAGCGACGAGTCGAATCTGTCGAGCATTCCGCCGTGGCCGGGTAGCACGTTGCCGCTGTCTTTTATTCCGAGGGTTCGTTTGAAGAGGCTCTCGACGAGGTCGCCCCATGTGCCGAAGACGACTACGACGAGCGCTAGTCCTATCCATTGTGGCACTGTGCTGAGCACGCCGTCGTAGTTCTTTCCGAGATATGCCCCTGCTACTCCTGCCACTGCCATTACGAGCAGCGCACCGCCGATGCTTCCCTCCCAGCTCTTTCCAGGGCTAATGCGTGGGAACAGCTTGTGGCGGCCGAGCAACGAGCCGAAGCAATAAGCGCCGGTGTCGTTGAGCCAGAGGAAGACAAACACGGCGAGCGGCAGTATGCGGTCGAAGTAGACCGTGCCGTCGTCGGGCGATGTCTTGAATGCCAGCATGTTGATGCAGGCAAAGGGAAGGGCGATGTACATCTGCGATAGCATGGTATAAGCCCAGTCGTTGATAGGATCTTCCTGCTTCAGGTAGAGCTCAGAGATGAACAGATAGATGATCGTGAGCAGATAGGGGATGAACACCGCCGATGGTGTGAATCCCGAGCAGAATCCTGCCACGGCGATAAAGAGATACACGCCTGCCGCTGTGGTGATGAAACGGTTGACGCTGACGGCCTTGCGCTCGTTGACCAATCCGGTGTATTCCCACACGGTCATGCCCGTGATGATTGAGAAGAGGAACATCATTGCCACTGCATTGAATGCAAGTCCGAACACCATTATTGCTACGAAGATCACTCCGCTGATGGCTCTTGTGATGAAATTGTTCATTTCTTTTTTCTGTTTATAGTTTTCGTTAACGTTTTATCGTTCTTAGCTGTCGCTGATTCTCTTAATGCAATTAAAGTTATATGACCTCCCCGCGGGGCTGCTTCGGTCAGAACTTTTAAATTGCATCTGCGAGGCTGCTTGCTGATGAGCGCAGCGAATAATTCGTTATCGTTCTTCGTTATCGTTATCGTTAACGTTTCTGTTGTATTCCTCCTGTGCCTGCCTTACGTCTTCGGGCATGTCTTCGAGCTTGGGCGAATTGTCTTCTATTATTTCCTCTGCTCGGCTTGTCCATGGCCGTTTTCCGAAGATGCGTTCTACGTCTTCGGCAAAGATCACCTCGCGCTTTATGAGCAGTTCGGCGAGTTCGTTGTGGCCTTCTTTGTGCTCGGTGAGGATTTCTTTTGCCCGTGCATACTGCTCGTTGATCATCTTGAGCACCTCTTCGTCCATCACTTTGGCCGTGGTCTCTGAGTAAGGCCGCTGGAACTGGTATTCCTGGTTGTTGTAGTAGCAGATATTGGGCAGTTTGTCGCTCATTCCTGCGAAGGCGACCATTCCGTATGCGCTCTTAGTGGCTCGCTCAAGGTCGTTCATTGCTCCTGTTGAGATATGTCCTGTGAAGAGTTCTTCTGCGGCGCGTCCTCCGAGTAGTGCGCACATCTCGTCGAGCATTTGCTCCTTTGTGGTGATTTGCCGCTCTTCGGGCAGGTACCATGCGGCACCGAGTGCTTGTCCGCGTGGCACGATGGATACTTTCACCAGCGGGTTTGCGTGTTCGCAGAACCACGACACGGTGGCATGTCCGGCCTCGTGGAGTGCTATGGTGCGTTTCTCCTCGGCAGTCATCACCTTGGTTTTCTTTTCCAGTCCACCTATGATGCGGTCTACGGCGTCGAGGAAGTCCTGCTTGCCTACGGTCTTCTTGTCTCCGCGTGCTGCAATGAGTGCTGCCTCGTTGCACACGTTGGCAATGTCGGCCCCGGAGAAACCTGGTGTCTGTCGTGCCAGGAAATCGATGTCGAGCGAGGGGTCGGTTTTTATGGGGCGGAGGTGTACTTGGAATATTTCTTTTCTCTCTTGCAGGTCGGGCAGGTCGACGTGTATCTGTCGGTCGAATCGTCCTGCACGTAGCAGTGCCGAGTCGAGCATGTCGGCGCGGTTGGTTGCTGCCATGATGATCACTCCCGAGTTTGTCCCGAAGCCATCCATCTCTGTTAGCAAGGCGTTGAGAGTGTTTTCTCGCTCGTCGTTTCCTCCCATGGCTGGGTTCTTTGAGCGTGCGCGTCCCACGGCGTCGATTTCGTCGATGAAGATTATGCACGGCGATTTTTCTTTTGCTTGTCGGAAGAGGTCGCGCACCCGGCTTGCCCCGACGCCGACGAACATTTCGACGAAGTCTGATCCCGACATTGAGAAGAACGGCACTCCTGCTTCTCCTGCCACGGCTTTTGCGAGCAGTGTCTTTCCTGTTCCCGGTGGTCCGACGAGCAGGGCGCCCTTTGGTATCTTTCCGCCCAGTTCGGTGTATTTCTCCGGATTCTTCAGGAATTCCACTATTTCCTGCACTTCCTGCTTTGCTCCTGCCTGTCCTGCCACGTCCTTGAATGTGATTCCGAGGTCGTTGCCCTTTTCATACATCTTGGCTTTCGACTTTCCTACGCTGAACACACCACCGCCTCCTGCGCCTCCGCTCATCTTTCTCATGATGAATACCCATATTGCTATGATCAGTACCCACGGCAGCAGGTTGATGAGTATGTTCATGAAGAGGCTGTCTTTGTTGTTTTCGAAGCTGAAGTCGGAGATTTTCTTTTCTGCCTGTGCAGTTTCGAGATATCGTTCGAGTTCGTCGATGGAGCCGTATTCTACTTCGACGTATGGGTTTGTGCCTGTCATCTGTGTGCCTTTTCCGAAGACGTCGCGTATCTTCTTTGCCGGCACATACATCTTCAGGTTGCCTTCTTTCTTGTTCACCACCACGTTGTCGGCGTAGCCACTGTCGACGTATGCCTTGAACTTGGTGTACGTCACTTTCTTGCTGATGCCGTCGGCAGACGACATGCCGTTGCCTGATGTGGTGAAGAACATCAGTATCAGCGAGAAGAGTATCAGCCCGTAGATCCAGTTCATGTTGAACCGTGGCATCTTCGGCTGGTTCTCGTTTTGGCCGGGATTGTTATTTTTTTCGCTCATAATTTCGTTTCTTGTTTTGTTTTTACTCGTCGGGTATTGTATGCATCGGCGCGTCCTGCCACAGGTTCTCGAGGTCGTAGAACTCGCGCATGTCGGGCACAAAGATGTGCACGAGTACGTCTACGTAGTCCATGGCCACCCACTGGCTTGGTCCAAGTCCGATCACCTTCGTCGGTTTCTCGCCCAGCTCTTCGCGTGCCATGTCGCCCACGGATTCGGTGATGGCCTCCACCTGAGTCGGAGAGCCGCCTTCGCAGATGACGAAGTATTTCGTTATAGCTCCCTCTATCGTGCTAAGATCGATTATTACAATGCGCTGTCCTTTCTTCTCTTGTATACCTCTGACTATGCAGTCGAGCAACTGTTTCGTGTTGTCCATTAATGATTAAAAGATAATAATTCTTTTGGTTTTGTTACGTTTGCTGTTTTATATAATAATAATGTGCAAAGATACTCTATTTACTCTTAAAACGACCAAAAAGATTTTCTTTTTTCTGCGTTGTTAATATTTTTTTGAAAAAAAGTGGCAAAAAAATTTGTCAGTATGAAAAAACGGCGTACCTTTGCATCCGCAAACGCAGCCGATGGATTCGGCGCACAGAGTTTGGGGTATGGTGTAATGGTAACACTACAGATTCTGGTCCTGTCATTCTTGGTTCGAGTCCGAGTACCCCAACAGAAAGAAATTCCAACTATCTGAAATTCAGATGGTTGGTTTTTCTTTTACATCAAAATTATCGTCGTTTTATCGTTCTACGACTCAAAACACCCCATTTTTACGAAATTGGGGATGCAATTATTATCTCAATAACTGCACCCCACACGTTAATTAAAATCGCCATTGCTGGCAATCGGGTGCAAAGATACAAATAATTTGTGGCTTGAGAAATTTTTGCTTCAAAAATCAAAGATTTATTTGCACGTATGCGTAATTATATATAGGTGTAGAGCCAAAAATAGGGCTGGAGTCTTACGAAACCAACCCTATTCCACAAAAACAAAAGTATAATATGGAAAGATAATAGAGTGCTCTATGCCACGTTTACACGTTCGATTCCTTGAACAACATTGTCGAAGTGACTGCTTATCCTTTGGATAGCATTGAATAATGCCCCGTCACCTCTCTCTATCATTCTGACAAGTGCCTGAGTGTCTTCATGGATTCCAGAAACATGCGTACCGATACCAGACACCATTGCCACATAGTCTGACCAATAGTTTTGAACAAACTCTTTGTATTGTGTCTCTTTGAGTATTCGCATGATTGCCAAATCCTGACGAGCGGCATTCACATATCCGGCTAACAGGTCTGCTGTATTTTCTGTCATGCCCTGCACACTTGAAGAAAGTGTTGCGGAGTCGCTGTCTCTTAAACCGTTTGAATAGCCCATCTGTTGCATGAGCCTGTCAATACCCGTAATAAACTCTTGAGCCGCAATTGCCATCTGGCTACCCTCACCACCAGGCTTGAAGTATTCACCTACCGTAGAAAGCATTTTCTTTGCCGCACCTTCAGGATTGGAAACCAAGTCATCTGTTGATACAACACCATTATGGAATATTCCATTTGAATCGGTATAGCCAAACAACTTCTTTCTGAGATTGTCAATCATCGGTTCAATAATGCCTACCTTCAGCATTTCGTTGACAATGCTTTGCATGATAGATTTCACGGCATCGTCAAATGCCTTCATCATGCTCTCACCATTCTCAAATGCCGATACAAGTGCATCGCTAATCTGATCACCCCAACTCTTGATGTCAATGCCCCACAACTCATTTGCTATGTCTTCAGAGAAGAAACGAATCTGGTTATCCAAATCTGCGATTTTCGCTTTCGTCTCGTCAATGTCGGATTGGGATTTCTTCTTTTTTGATTCCTGCTTTTCAAGTATCTGCATATAGTCTTCCCTCTCCGCTTTGAGGTTTGCAAGTTGCTGTTGGTAGCCCGTTCCATTAGAGTTTTTCATGTAATACTCATACATGTCTCTTTGAGCCTTTGAACTGAAACCTTGCAAGAATGCGCTACCACTTAGCCAGGGATATTTGGCAATGGTCTCTTTCATTGCTTGCGTTTGGTTTGGCGCATATTGCTGTGCATAAGAACGCCTGAGTTCGCCAGTGTCATAGCCAAGAGTCCGTTCTCTTGCTTGAAGTATAAGCGAGGTGTTCGCTTCGATGGATTGCACATCTTCACGAAGTTTCGTAATCTGACGTTCCAGACGTGCATCGTGAACTTGCGCCAAACCGCTGATAAGACCAAGACCCGCACCAGCAGCCATTCCCCATGGCCCAAGAGCAGACAAAGCGGACGCACCCTGCATTGCACCGCCAAGAATGCCAGCCGCATCACCTGCTGCATTTGTAAATGATAACGTAAAAGTATACCAAAAAATAATTCAAAAGTATACCACTTCGACTGAGTGCTGCAAAGGTACAAAAAGTTTGTTATACATTACTTATTGCTGATATATTTTTTTGTTTCTTTAATACGATACGA